>CAZDRI010000018.1:0-34435 GCA_964508055.1 uncultured Thiotrichales bacterium | reverse complement strand
CAGAAAATATTCTAAATTAAATTTAGTATTTTGCTGTTAATTCAGGTTGGACTATGTAGAAAGCTAATGAAATATATATTATTTTCTTTATTGTTGTTAGGAACATTTGCAATTGCAGAAAATGTGCAACAATCCAGTGAGAATGTCTTTGATAAAAAAGATAAGAACATTCACAATAAAAACATTCTCCTAAGTAACAAAAAGCCGTACCAAATTATTAAACAATCTGGCATAGCTAAACATGATGATGGGTATGAGTGTGCTTTTAGTTACAGTTACCCAGCTGTACCTGACGAAAAGTTAATTGAAGAATTAAAAAAAGCAGCTCCTGGCTGCCATTCTGATGAAGGAGTAGATGTTGAGATTAGTTTTAATGTTGAAGCAACAGTTTACAATGATTTATATGTCGTTCTTGATTATTCTAAATACTGGTATGCAGAGGGCACACCTCATGGTTATCCAGATTGGTATATTGAAATATATAAAAAAAATGCTAAAGGAAGATTGGAGAAAATAGAAATTATAGGGCATCTAATAAAAAACTCTCAAGAATGTGAGGCTCTTATTGAAAAGCATTTGTTTAAAGTTCTTAATGCATCAACAACGCTTTGGGGAGGGATAACTCAACACAGTCTTTTACAAGACGCATCTATTAATCTTAAGCCTGAGGGGTTTGAATTTAGCTATGTTCCATATCTAATCGCCGCATATGCGAACACCCCAAGCCCTATTTTAATCACTTTTGAAGAGTTAAAGGATTGTCATTTCGTAAAACTATGACCACTTTAATATTCATAACTCCAGCGGATGAGATAGCTACACTGTAGCTGAAACAGGTATTATGGCACGCATATATGAAATACTTTTTTTAAATATTTTAATATTTTTTGTTTATCAGATTGCACAGGCTCAAGAGCTGATTAGAGATTGTACAAAAAAAGATTTGATTGGGACATGGGAGGTAACCCACATAAAAGTGTTAGATAAAGATACTGCAGAAGATAGTTATTTTGACTTAATGGAGGAAAATCAAATAAGAATATACAAAGAGAATAACTCTTTATGGACAGCAAGTTCTAACAAAGGTCTGGCAGATGTAGTTGAAACTTTATCTAAATTCCCACAAGGTGATTTTTATACAATAAAAGACAGTACTGTTTTTACACATAGAAAAAGTAAAGGCGGTGAAGTGGTAGATAAATATAGGTGCGATTATTTTGTATATAATTTTGAAAAAGCCAAAATTAAAGAAGGTTCAATTAGTCTAATATGGTATAGAAATAATATACCCATAATAGCAAACGTGTATTTTAAAAAACCATAGATACAAAGGCAAGTTTTGAAGTTAATAGCTTGGGTCCTTAACAAAAAACAGCTTAAATTATTAATGTTAATTGAGGTATGGGGTAACAATACTTTATCTGTAGTTATAGAATAGCTATAATGTTAATCCTTCTTTATAAGAGTTAACAATTAAATAATTTAAAATTGTTAATTTAATAGCATTTAAAAGTATGAATTTAGCAGTAACAGAAAGCCAAAGTATAGAAAAATTTAGTGAGAAAGCATATTTAGATTATTCTATGTATGTTATTTTAGATAGGGCATTGCCTTTTATAGGTGATGGGCTAAAACCAGTGCAACGGCGTATTATTTATGCTATGAGTGAGCTAGGTTTAAGCGCTTCTGCTAAATATAAAAAATCTGCTAGAACTGTAGGTGATGTTTTAGGTAAATTTCATCCGCATGGAGATAGTGCTTGTTATGAGGCAATGGTTTTAATGGCACAACCTTTTTCATATCGTTATCCTTTTATTGATGGTCAAGGTAATTGGGGGGATGTTGATGACCCAAAATCATTCGCAGCTATGCGTTATACTGAATCAAAACTATCTAAATATGCAAGTTTATTATTAAAAGAAATTAATTTAGGAACGGTAGAATGGATAGCAAATTTTGATGGCTCATTAAAAGAGCCTAAATTTCTGCCTGCTAAAGTGCCAAATTTATTGCTTAATGGTTCATCTGGTATTGCAGTAGGTATGGCTACTGATATTCCACCACATAATTTATCTGAAGTTTTAAATGCATGTATTTACTTATTAGATAATCCAAAAGCTGAATTAGCTGCAATACTAAATATTATTCCAGCACCAGATTATCCAACAGATGCCCTTATAATTAGTAGTAGTGATGATTTAAGAAACATCTATGAAACTGGTTATGGCTCTGTCAAAATGCGCGCAATTTATGAAATAGAAGCTAATAATATTGTTATTACTTCTTTGCCATATCAAACATCTGGCTCTAAAATAATATCTCAAATTGCTGAACAAATGCGTAGTAAAAAACTACCATTAGTTGAAGACTTGCGTGATGAATCAGACCATAAAAACCCTACTAGAATAGTTATTTACCCTCGTTCTAATAGAATAAATTTAAATGAATTAATGCTACATTTGTTTGCTACTACTGATTTAGAGAAATCTTATAGAGTTAATATGAATGTAATAGGTTTAGACGGTAAACCTAAGGTTAAAAATCTAATCACAATATTAAAAGAATGGCTTAAATATCGTAGAGATACTGTCATAAAACGCTTGCAGTATAGATTAGCAAAAACAATAGCTAGGCTGCATATCTTAGAAGGATTATTAATTGCTTTTTTAAATATTGATGAAGTAATAGCTATTATTAGAAATGAAGATAATCCTAAACCTGAATTGATTATAAGATTTAAATTAACAGACATACAAGCTGAAGCAATTTTAGAATTAAAACTTAGATACTTAGCTAAATTAGAGGAAATTAAAATTCAGACAGAAAAAGATGAATTGCTAAAAGAAAAAAATGAAATAGATGCACTTTTAGGTTCTAATAATAGATTAAAAACTTATATAAAAAAAGAATTAAAACAAATATTAAAAGATTTTGATGATGTTAGGCGTTGTCAAATAAAACAAAGTGTAGAAAAAGCTAAAATATTAGCAAAAGAAAATATTATCCCAAGCGAAAATATCACAGTTATATTATCTAAAAAAGGCTGGATAAGAAGTGCTAAAGGTCATGATATTGATGTTAAAAGTTTAAGTTATAAGGAAGGTGATAGTTATTTAATAAGTGTTAAATGTCGTTCTAATCAACAAGTTATATTTTTAGATTCATCTGGTCGTTCATACTCTCTAAGCATACATTCTCTACCAAGTGCTAGAGGACATGGTGAGCCTTTGACAGGCAAATTATCTCCACCGCCAAACACTTATTTTATAGATGTAATAGTTAATGAAGATAATAAGAAAATACTCCTAGCATCAGATGCTGGATATGGATTTATTACAGATATATCTAATTTGTTAAGTCAAAGACAAGCTGGAAAAACTATATTAAAACTATCTCATTCGTCAAAAGCTATGCCAGCAGTTAAACTAAGAGATGTTGAAGGTGAATTATTAGCAGTCGCTACTAATAAAGGCAGATTATTATTGTTTGACTTAAAAGATTTGCCAGAATTAGCAAAAGGTAAAGGTAACAAATTAATCAATATACCTAGAGCATTGCTAAAAAATAAAGAAGAGTTTGTAGTAGGTATAACCACCATTACAACAGGAGATAAACTTAAAGTTTGGGTTAAAAACCGTCACCTAACAATTAAATATGATGATCTTGTCAATTACATATCTAAGAGAGCTCGGCGTGGTAATTTATTACCTAAAGGCTTTCAAAATGTCGTAAAGTTGGAGACAGTCTAAAACCATTGCTAATATAGTTATGCAACGAACTTTATAGATTTATAAAAATTATTAGGGCTTATAACACCATCTAAAGGTACATCCCATGGGTTAATAGCTAGTTTTTCTAATTTTTGGCATTCATAGGCTATACCATAAAGTTTTGGATATTTAAATTTTTCTCTTGTAGTTAAAAAAGCAAAACTCCTATCATAAAAACCTCCTCCCATACCTAAACGATTACAGCTTTTATCAAAAGCAACTAAAGACATTAATATGGTATTTAATTGGTAAGGGTGAATAAGATTTTTAATTTTAGGCTCTAAAATTCCAAAGCGGTTTTTTACAAATTGATTGTTAATTTTAGAAAATTTTAGCTTACTGCCATAAAGTATAGGTAGATACACTTTATGCCCTTTAGCTTTAAGAGTTTTAATTAAAAAGTTAGTATTTAACTCACCATCATTAGCCAAATAAACTGCAACTTTTTGAGGATTTTTTAATATTGCACTTTTTTGTAATTGATAGCTTAAGGCAATTGCAGATTTAAAACCTTCACTAATAGCAATACCTTTTCTAATAGTGCGGATTTTTAATCTTAAATCTTTCATATTTTTCTTAATTAAACTCTGTTATGCCGTGTTGATTATTTTCCTGAACCATTTTAGTTCAAGGCGGGATCAAAAATCATACCTTAGGCTCCCTACAACGAGAAGGTTTGCACAATAGTAATCAGTTTTAAACCCTTATTTTTTGCTTATAGGCTCAGGGGTATTAATCAATCACGCACAAAACAGAAATCACATTTTCTCAAAAATAAAGCAATAAAGTCAAATTTTTTTAATAAACACTATTGCATTGAGATAATACTAAACTTAGCGATGTGTTAGTGTCTGCTAGATTGTTTTGTTAAGTGTTGAAAGGTGCTGCTTCCCCAGGTTTTCTTAGCATCTTATTAACCTCATCTAAATGAAGTTCCTCCTCATGAATCATCTCTCTTGCATATTCTTCTAATACAACAGAATGATGTTCAACCAATTCCAACAGCTCTTTATAAGCATCTAATGCCCTACTTTCATGTTCCAAGCTTTCTCTTAATATATCTCCAATATCATGTTTTTCTGTTTCTAAAAGATCTCCTATTTTAAGAGAAGGATGACCTCCTAACATAGTCACCATTTCCCCTGCTTTGTATGCATGATTTAGCCCTTCTGTAGCATTGCCTTTTAGCCACGAAACAATAGGAATGCGATTATATCCATATACCATAAGTGAGTAATGTGTATAGCGCACTACACCAGCTAATTCCAGTTCAAGAACTTCATTTAACTTCTGAATAATATCATCAGTTTGCTGTTGATTAAGTTGTTTCACGTTTCCTCCTATTTGATTATATAATATAAATTTTTTGACACCTAACTATTAGTTATTGTCATAATTATATATTAATCACCAATAGTTATTTAAAAATACAAACTTATGACCGAATATGTGGTAATACTTATAAGCACAATTTTTGTAAATAATTTTGTTTTAACAAAATTTTTAGGATTATGCCCATTTATGGGGGTGTCTAAAAAGTTAGACACTGCAATTGGTATGAGTTTTGCAACTACTTTTGTTTTAACATTATCAAGTGTATTAAGTTATTTGATTAATACTTATCTATTACAACCATTAGAATTAGAATATCTTAGAACTATTAGTTTTATTTTTGTTATTGCTGCTGTTGTAGGTTTTACTGAATTGGTTGTAAACAAAGTAAGCCCTTTACTAAAACAAACATTAGGAATATTTTTACCCCTTATTACTACAAATTGTGCTGTATTAGGAGTTGCTTTATTAAATATTCAAATGCAACATAGTTTTTTATCTTCTTTGCTTTATGGATTTGGTGCTGCTGTTGGTTTTTCACTTATATTAATTTTATTTTCTGCAATGCGCGAACGGATAGATGTTGGAGATGTTCCAATGGCTTTTAAAGGACCTCCGATTGCTCTTATTACTGCTGGTTTGATGTCTATGGCATTTATGGGATTCATTGGTCTTACATAATGTTAACTGCAACTTTAGTTTTCTTAATCCTAGCAATAATTATAGGGGTAATCTTAGCATATAGTGCTAATCGCTTTAAAGCTAAAGGTAATCAATTAGCAGATAAAATTGAGGCAATTCTTCCACAAACTCAATGTGGGCAATGTAATTATCCTGGATGTAAACCTTATGCTCAAGCGATAGCAAAAGGAGAAGCTAAAATTAATCAATGCCCTCCTGGTGGTCAAGAAGGTGTAGATAAACTAGCAGATTTATTAGCTATTGATTCAATTCCTCTTAATGAAGAGCACGGTGTTGAAGATGTAAAGAAAGTAGCTCAAATTATTGAAGAGTTATGTATAGGTTGCACTTTATGTATAAAAGTTTGTCCTGTTGATGCGATACTTGGAGCTTCAAAAGTTATGACAACTGTAATTATTGATGAATGCACTGGGTGTGATTTGTGCCCTCCTGTGTGTCCTGTAGATTGTATTGAAATGATTAGTATTGACGAGATTAATTGATATGAAAACTTATTCTTTTAAAGGCGGTGTTGTAATCAAAAATCAATTTGACGCTACAAAAAACCCTGCTGTAAAAGTTAATTTACCTGAGAAAGTAGTAATCCCGCTTATAAATGATATTGAAAAATCAATAAAACTTCTAAAAAATATTGGAGACAAAGTAAAAACTGGCGAAATAATAGCTAATAATGATGGTAAATATTGTGTGCCAATTCATGCAACTATTTCAGGAAAAATAACTAATATTGAAGAAAAAACCTTAGTAAATAAATACGGAGATAAAACTAAATGTATATGCATAACTATTAGCTCAGATGGCAAAGATGATTGGATAAAAAATAAAGGATGTGGTAAAGATTTTACTAAGTGTTCTAAAGAAAAAATAATTGAACATATACATAAATCTGGCATTGTTGGCTTAGGAGGTGCTGGGTTTCCTACCCATATAAAAATTAAAAATTTAAAAAATTGTCATACTGTAATTGTAAATGCCACTGAATGCGAGCCTGATATAAGCTGTGATGATATGTTAATACAAAATTATCCTAATGAAGTTATTCATGCTACCAAGATTTTATTACATATAACAAACGCCAAAAAAGCATATATTGTAATAGAAGATGATAAACCAAAAGCATTTACAAAATTAAAGAATGCTAATAATGATGATAGGATAGAAGTTGTAAAAATACAAACAAAATATACTTCTGGCTCTGACAAAATACTTACTAAATCTTTATTAAATATTGAGTTACCAAAAAACAAACATCTATCTGATATAGGGATATTATGCCAAAATGTCGCCACTGTTAAAGCAATATATGATGCTGTTATAAATAATAGACCACTCATATCCCGTATGGTTACAGTAACAGGTAATGGTGTAAAAACTCCACAAAATTACGATGTTCGCTTGGGATATGATTTACAAACTTTAATTAACTTATCAGAAGAGCTACCTGGAGAGAAAGATATTAGAATAGGTGGTCTTATGATGGGAGTAGATGTAAATAACACCAAAATGCCCATAACTAAAGTAACTAATTGTATATTTGTAAATAAAAAACAATTTAAACAAAAAGCAAATGAGTGTATTCGCTGTGGGAAATGTAACGCAGTATGCCCAATAAACTTATTACCTCAGCAATTATACTGGTATGCGAAAGCTGCTAATATTGATAAAACTATTGAATATAATTTATTAGAATGCTTTGAGTGTAATTGCTGTAGTTATGTCTGCCCTAGTAATATTGACTTAGTTGATTATTTTATTAAGACTAAAAAAACATATCAAAATCAAATTATGGAAAAAAACAAATCTATAATTGCTAAACAACGCTTTGAATTTAGAAACTACCGCCTCCAAAGAGATAAGGAAGAAAGAGCTAAAATGTTAGAAGAAAAAAGAATGCTTATAAAAGCAAAACTCTCTAAAAAAGATAAAGATAAAATTAAAACTATAATGCTAAAAACTAAAAATAATAATGCTAATAAATAATAAGACTGAAACCTCAAAAATGATGCTGCAAGTAATTTGTGCTTTGAGTATAGGGGTTATTGCTATGACTTATTTTTTTGGTTTTAGTGTGTTAATCCAAATAGTATTAGCAATTATAACGGCATTAACAGTAGAGGCATTGTTTTTAAAATTGAGGGATAAAGATGTAATATTTGCTATTAAAGATTATTCAGCTATTGTAACAGCTATATTACTTGCAATATCCATACCAAGTGTTGCCCCTTGGTGGATTATTGTTTTAGGCACAACATTTGCAATTATATTTGGTAAACAATTATATGGCGGTTTAGGTCATAACCCTTTTAATCCAGCAATGTTAGGATATGTATTTTTACTTTTATCTTATCCTTTACAAATGACGCAATGGCAAAATGTTCAATTTTTAGATATATATCAAAGCTTTTCTTTAATTTTTGAACTTGATAGTATAGATTCATATACAGCAGCCACATTATTAGATAGCTTAAAAACTAAAATAAAATTAACTAATAGTATTAAAGGCTTAGAATATTATTCATTGCCCGCACTGGTTATTAATATATGTTTTTTAATTGGAGGTATTTGGCTTATATTTAGGAATATAATTGATTACCATATCTCTTTTAGTATATTAATAACCATATTTATTCTTTCAACTATTTTTCACACCTTAAATCAAAATATATATTTATCTCCAGTTACCCAATTATTTTCTGGTGCAACAATATTAGCAGCTTTTTTTATTGCAACTGACCCAGTAACGGCTAGCACTACTAAAAATGGTAGAATTATTTATGGTATTTTAATTGGTTTTTTAATCTATATTATAAGAACTTTTGGTGGTTATCCTGATGCTGTTGCATTTGCAGTATTATTAGCAAATATAAGTGTCCCTTTAATTGACTACTATACTAAACCTAAAATTTTTGGTGAGAAATGATAAAACAAATATCTAAAGTAACTTTAACTTTAACATTATTTGCAGTTATTAGCATAATATTTGTGAGCACAACTCAAACCATAACAAAAGATAAAATTAAGATAAATATTAAACAAACTTTGATTAAAAGCCTATCTGAGCTAATTACTAATGATAAATATGATAATGACATATTAAATGATAAAAAAACAATAGCCTTAACACTACACAATATAGAGCAAACTATAACTATATATTTAGCTAAGAAAAAAGATACTGTTATTGCATATCTTATAAAGCACACCTACCCTAATGGTTATAATGGAAATATAGATTTATTAACTGGCATTGACGCTAATAATAATTTACTTGGCGTAAGAGTTATAGCACATAAGGAGACGCCAGGCTTAGGTGATAAAATTGAAATTAAAAAATCTAATTGGATAACTAAATTTAAAGGTTTATCTCTAACTAATACTAAAATCTGGAAAGTAAAAAAAGATGGTGGTGAGTTTGATCAATTCACTGGAGCTACCATAACACCAAGAGCAATAGTGAGTGGTGCTTATGAATTATTATTAAAGTTTAATAAAATAAAATCTAATATTAAATAGTAATGAAATTATCTAATTTTGATTTTAAATTGCCTGATTCATTAATAGCCCAATATCCAAAAAAAAATCGCTCAGATAGTAGGTTATTGATTTTTAATAATAACAAAATTACTGACTCTAAATTTAGCAATATATTAGATTATCTAAAACCTAATGACTTACTTATATTTAATAATACTAAAGTCATAAAAGCTAGGCTTTTTGGCAAAAAACAAACTGGTGGTAAAGTGGAAGTAATGTTAGAAAGAATATTAGACAATAATATCGCTATAGCTATGATTAAAGCAAATAGCAAGCTAGAAAAAAATAGCGTAATAATCTTAGAAAATAATATAAAAATTAAAGTTTTAAAAAAGAAAAATTCTGTTTATAAGATATTGTTTTTAACAAACCAAGCTATTAATAAAATACTAGAAGATATTGGTCATGTGCCCCTGCCTCCTTATATAAAAAGAAAAACAAACTCTAAAGATGTTAAGAATTACCAAACTATATTTGCCCAAAAAGAAGGTGCAGTTGCAGCGCCTACTGCTGGATTGCATTTTGATAGTACTATATTAAATAAGTTTAAAAGAAAATCCATTGATTATGCTTTTATAACTTTACATATTGGCATGGGAACCTTTTCACCAATAAGAGTAGATAATATTAAAGACCACAAAATGCATAAAGAGTATTATGAAATTGATGATGTTACTTTAAGAAAAATAGCTAAAACTAATAAGAATAATGGCAGAGTAATAGCAGTAGGCACAACTTCAGTTAGAGCTTTAGAATCAGCTTTTAAAAGTAAAAAATACCAAGCTGAAACAAATATTTTTATAACTCCTGGATTTAAATTTAAGGTTGTAGATATGATGGTTACTAACTTTCATTTACCAAAATCAAGTTTGATAATTTTAATAAGCGCTTTTATTGGAATTGAAAATACTTTAAAAATTTATGGTCATGCCATAAAAAATAAATATCGTTTTTATAGTTATGGTGATGTTATGTTAATTAGCCCAAACTGAATATATTTTGTTAAATGTTACTTTATGCACTTAGTTTCTTATTTGGAATAATAGTTTTTGCTGATAAAAGCAATATCAGTATCAGCAATAATGAAATACTTGTTTTTGCTATTTTATTAATATTTGCGCTTATTTTATTTTGGCAAAATTATAAAAAAGCATCCATTACTATAGCAATGCTACTAATAGGTTTTGCTTGGATGGGGTTTAACTCGCAACAGCTAATAAATAATAATATAGAAAATAAGTTTTTAAATAAATATATTGCAGTAGAAGGAGTTATAGCCAGCACTATTGAACAAGATGAATATCGTTCTAAATTTAAATTCAATATTGAAAGTCCTTTTAAAGCTGATGTTAGATTATCATGGTATAAAAATAAAAATTTAAAAACAGGACAAAGATGGCAATTATTAGTTAAACTCAAGCAAAACAGTGGTTTTTATAATCCTAAAATATTTGATTATGAAAAATGGTTATTTGCAAAAAAATTTAATGCCGTAGGCTATGTTAAAAATTCTCATAACAATAAACTTATTAATCAAAGTGATAAATACCTATTACAGCAAGTACGCTTTAATTTAACTGATTTTTTAAATAAAGCATTAGCTGACTTTAAATACAAGGGAATTATCAAAGCCTTAATAATAGGAGACAGATATGAAATATCTAAAGATTTATGGCAATTATTTACCAAAACCAACACATCTCATTTAACTGTCATATCAGGACTTCATATAGGTATTATTGCTGGTTTTGTTTTTTTTATAACTTCTTTTTTATGGCGTAGAAGTTTAAGACTTAGTTTATATATACCTAGTCAAATTGCTGCTTCTTATTCAGCTTTACTATTTGCATTTATTTATGCTGCCTTAGCAGGATTTTCAGTGCCAACTCAAAGAGCTTTTATTATGGCACTAGTATTTTTTGTGAATATTATTTTAAAACGCAATGAAAATATATGGCGACTTTATAGTTATGCATTAATTTTAGTTTTAGTAGTTAATCCCTTATCTACTTTAACTGTAGGGTTTTGGCTATCATTTTTTGTAGTAGGGCTGATTTTATATACCTTACATATTTATAAATATAAACCATGGTATTTGAAAATCATTTTATTGCAACTAATTATATCTATTGCAATGGTTCCTGTTCTTATTTGGTTTTTTCAAACATTTTCAATTTCTTCACCGCTGGCAAATATAGTTGCAATTCCAGTTTTTAGTTTTATTATCACTCCAATTGCACTAATAGGTGCATTATTTAATTTACTATCATTAGATTTAATTGCATATTTTTTATTTTTTATTGTAGATAGTAGTATTTATTACTTAACATTATTTTTGGCAAAAATATCACAATTTAATATAAATACTTTTCATTTTAATAAGCCTAATCAGATAAGTTTTATATTTGCTATTTTTGCTGTTTTAGTATTATTTTTACCAAAGGGGTTAAAACTAAGACGCTTTGCATTTATTTTAATACTACCTTTGTTTTTTAATAATACTGTTATTAAAAAAAATAATTTTAAAGTTACTCTGCTTGATAGTGGGCAAAGTTTAGCAATGGTTATTCAAACTCAAAATCATAATTTAATATTTGATACCGGTTTTTCAACAACATCAGGTTTTAATATAGGAGAAAGTGTGATTACACCTTTTCTTTATGCTAATAATATAAAAGAAATTGATAAGATTATTGTAAGTCATAATGATAATGACCACAGTGGAGGTCTTAAAAGTTTGTTAAAAGAGTTTAAAACAAAAGAAATTTTAACTTCTGTTTATAATAAAATAGCTAATTCTAAACCCTGTTATGACAGCATTAATTGGCAATGGGATGGAGTTTTATTTGAAATATTAAGTCCAAGTAAAAATAGTAATCTTAAAAATAACAATGCCTCTTGTGTGTTAAAAATATCAAATAAGCACAAATCTATATTAATAACAGCTGATATTGAAATATTAGTTGAAAATCTTTTAATAGAAAATAATAGTGTAAAACTAAAATCTGATGTTTTATTAGTCCCACATCATGGAAGTAAAACTTCATCAAGCATTAGTTTTATAAATGCTGTTAGCCCAGAATATGCTCTTATAGCTAATGGCTATAAAAATAGATTTAAATTACCAGCTAAAAGTATTGTTAATAAATATAAAAATAATAACTCCAAAATATACACAACTGCATGTTCAGGAGCTATTACACTTTTATTTTCTAATAAAATATCTTTAACTGAAATGCGTAAAAGCAAAAAACATTTTTGGAACAGACAGTGTTAACTTTAAAAAGAATGCTGTCCTCTTAGCACATTAGAACATTGCTATATAACTCTTGTATAATATTTAATTTTTCAAAAATATAATGGCCAAATCAGAAAAGCATATTACAGATTTATATGAAGAACATGAACAATGGATACAAAATTTAGGTGAAAAAACAGTTCATGCTAAAAGGATGCCAGGCAAGTTTCGTAAAATAAAATGGGCATTATCTTCATTTTGGTTATTATTTTTCCTCCTTCCTTATTTAGAATTAGATGGCAGACAAGCTATATTATTTGATATAGAAAATAGACAATATCATATTTTTAATACCACAATACTACCTCAAGATATTTGGTTATTAGCTCCAGTTTTAATGTTTTTAGCTATTTTATTGGCAGTAGTAACTGCAACTATAGGCAGAGCATATTGTGGTTATATGTGTTTTCAAACTGTATGGACCGATGTGTTTACTAAAATTGAAGAATTAATAGAAGGCCTGCCTTTAAAACGCAGAAAATTAGATGATGCGCCATTTAGCTTAAGAAAATTTTTTATTAAATTTACTAAACATATTGTATGGATATTATTAGGATTATTATCGGCTATTACTTGGTTACTATGGTTTGGGGTTACTTGGGATGATTTTTTTAATTTTAACCTTTCTAAAATGGCTATAGGCATAACATTTTTAATCACTGTTGGCGTCTATATTTTCGCAGGAATTATGCGCGAGCAAACTTGTTTATGGATTTGCCCATATTCTAGGATTCAAGGCACAATGACTGATAAAGAAACATTAGTGCCGACTTATGATAATAAAAGAGGTGAGAAGAGAGGTAGATTAGTTAAAGGCAAAGTAGCAGAGGGTAACGGAGATTGTGTAGATTGCAATCTATGTGTCGCAGTATGCCCTACTGGAGTAGATATTCGCAAAGGTCAAGAATATGGATGTATAACTTGCGGTTTATGTATTGATGCTTGTGATAGTGTTATGAAAAAAATAAAAAGACCTTTAGGACTTATTAAATATATATCATTAAATGAATTTAAAAATAATAAAGAAATAAAACAATTTTATAAAAGACCAAGAGTAATTGTATACAGCACAATATTATCTTTAGCTTTGGCTGCCATTATTTACGGATTAACGCAGATGAGTTTATTAGAGTTAAAAGTATTACATCATAGACAACCACTATTTATTGAGCTAAGTGATGGCTCAATTCGTAATAAATATGAGCTTAAAATTGTAAACAAAAAAAACAAGCCTGCTGATGTAACTATAAGTTTTAATAGTAAGATTAAAGACCTTAAAATAAAATCTACTAGTGATAAATTTACAGTTTCTGCTGGTAGTGTTAAGTCTATAACAGTTTATTTATCAGCATATTTAAAAGACATTCCAAATGATGATGCTGTGTATTTTGTAGTTAATTCAAATGAAGCTAAATCAGAGTATAAAACTAGATTTTTTAGTAGTAAAAACAACTAATAATGAATAATAAACTACCCTTTTATAAAAGTTCAATAGTTATGATAATGCTATTTATGTTTTTAGTATTAGTTGCTGCTACAGCTTATCGCATTATCATAGCGTTTAATACCAATCCTGGTTTAGTTAAAGAGGATGCTTTTGATAGAGGTGAGGTATATGCTCAAACTTTAGCTCTAAAAAAGGAAAACTTAAAAAAAGGTAGAAATATCAAAATAATTCCACCTAAAAAAATATTTGTAAATAAAAATCAAAAATATCTAGTTAACTTAGAGAATATTAATTTAGCTGATATAAAAGTTAAATTATTTTTTTATCGCCCTGCAAATAAAAAAAATGATTTTAAAGTTGATTTACAACATACAGCGAATGGATATTATGAAGCTGATATTAGTATACCTCTAAAAGGAAGATGGGATATACTTGCAGAAGCATCTGCAAAAGATTATATACAAAGAAAAGCCAAAAAAATATTTGTATATCAACAATAAATTAGGATATTAATCATAGCAAAAACCTTACATATGGCATTTTAATATTGCTGCAAAATTGGTCAAAATTATTTTTAATTGAGATAAGAAATAAACCAATACTCCTTATTAGGCTTGCATAAAGTTTATTATTTTAGATTTAAATTATAGGTAAAATTATGCCTTTTATTTTCTAAATATAATAATTTTTATGATAATAAATTACTTTACTGTCATTTTTTTAATTGCTATTAGCATTTTTATAATTACCATGCTTTGGCTAAATTTCCGCCAATCAAAGGCAGTAACAAAATCATTTAAAAAAGTACCAAAATATTTTGAAGAAAAAATATCACTATCTGACCACCAAAAAGCTGCTAAATATACTGGGGCAAAATTAATTGTTAATCATTTTGAGATTATATTTAGCTCTTTTGTATTATTACTTTGGACTATAGGTGGTGGATTAAATGCATTAGATGATTTTATAGCTTCAAAGCTTTCATCTGAGATATTAATTGGCACTGCTTTTATTTTAAGTATTATGTTAATTGGCACTTTAATTGATTTACCATTTAGCTTATATAAAACTTTTATAGTAGAACAAAAGTTTGATTTTAATAAAATGGATGCAAAAACATTTATAAGTGATTTATCAAAAGAAGTAATTCTAACAGTTATTATAAGTGCTCCTATAATAATGCTTATCCTATATCTGATGGGAAATATGGGAGGTTATTGGTGGTTATTTGCTTGGATAGCTTTATTATTAATAACATTAGTTATGTATTGGATATATCCTATTTTTATTGCACCAATTTTTAACAAATTTACTCCTTTAAAAGATAAAGAATTAAAAACAAGTATTGAAGATTTATTAAAAAAATCTGGATTTAAAAGTAATGGTATTTTTGTGATGGATGGTTCAAAACGCTCAAGTCATAGTAATGCTTATTTCACTGGTATAGGTAAGAATAAACGAATAGTATTTTTTGATACCATATTAAAAAACATGTCTAATGATGAAATATTAGCTATCTTAGCCCACGAACTAGGACATTTCTACCATAAACATATTATAAAAAGAATGCTTAATTCAAGCATTATTTCTTTAATTTTACTTGCAATTTTGGGATTTCTTATTAATAAAACTTGGTTTTACCATGGTCTTGGTGTATTAAATCCATCAAACTATACAGCCCTAGTTCTGTTTATGATTACCGCCCCTGTATTTAGCTTTTTTATATCACCAATATTCAATCACATAAGCAGAAAGCACGAGTTTCAAGCTGATACATTTGCAGCCAAACAGACAAAAGCTGAATACCTTATTTCTGCATTAGTAAAACTTTATAAAGAAAATGCTGCAACTCTTACCCCTGACAGTATTTACTCTATGTATCACGACTCTCATCCAAATGCTAGTATTAGGATTAATAATTTAAAAAATAATAATGAATAGGTTAGTATTATATTAAGCATAAAAACATAATTGATGTTTACTAAGACCCAAAAGCAAATTATTAAAGATAATCAACAAAAACATTTAAAAGCAGCTATTTCAAATAATAATGTCGCTTTAGTAATAACAAAGTTTGGCAAACATACTCTAATTGAGACTAAAAAGGGTAATTTACTAAGATCTACTAATAAAAAAAATATAAAAACAGCAGTTGCTGGAGATAAAGTTAGCTTTCAAAAAATAGATGATAATAGCTCTTTAATAACAGCTTTACTAAAAAGAAAAAATAAAATTAATTATCAAAAAAAAACCGTAGCAGCAAATATTGATAAATTGTGGATTGTTGTAGCTATAAAACCCCATTTTCAATATGAGCTAATAGATAGATATTTAATTAGTGCTTTTAAAAAAAATATTAAAGCAGCAATTATCGTAAATAAAATAGATATAGTAGCTGATACTAATAAACTTTATAACAACTTTGATATTTATAAAAAAATTGGCTACAAAATTTATTACACAAGTGCTAAAAAAAATCAAGGAATTAACGCTTTAATAAAAAAACTTAACAATAAAAATAATATTTTTGTTGGTCAATCAGGTGTTGGAAAATCTTCTTTGATAAATAAAATAATTCCAAATCTTAATATAACAACCCGAGAGATATCAAAGAAAACTAATTTAGGAAAACACACTACTAGTAACACTAGACTTTATCACATATTAAGCGGTGGAAATTTAATTGATTCACCTGGAATTAGGGAATTTAGCTTAAGCGACTTAAATGATATAGATATATTAAATGGATACATTGAATTTAATGAATTTTCAGCAAATTGCCAGTTTAGAAACTGTAGTCATATAAATGAAATTAATTGTGCGATAAAAAAAGCTGTTAATGAAAATAAAATCAGTGAAAAGCGGTATCAAAACTATCTAACTTTTTCTCAAAATAAAAACTAAAACTATTGCAAAAATATATTGAAAATGAAGTTTAAGTGGGGATGTTTTTATTGAAGAATATTGTTTATGCAAACAGCTTGGGTAAAGATTTTGTAAAAAGTATTTTTATACATTTAGCAACATTCTTTAATTGACTAATGATAATCGTTTAATGGTTTTTAAATTAGCACTAATTTAAAATTTTTAATATACTCTCTAAATCTTTTTTAATATCGTTATAAATATCAGCATTCGCACTTTTAATTAATTCTTGTTTTATCTTTTTATCTAATTTTTTCTGAGCTTTTTTTATTGTAAGATTTTGGCTATGAATAAAATATTGAATTATTAAAATAATTTCTATATCTTTTTTTTGATAGCGTCTGTGATTATTTATTTTTTTAGGTTTTAATTGTTTAAATTCTCTTTCCCAATAGCGTAATACATGAGGCTCTAAACTACAAAAATCACTAACCTCACTCATCGTAAAATATAATTTATCTTCTAAATTTGATAATTGAGATAATATGTCCATTTAGCCTTCTAACTCTCCTTTTTGTTGCACTATTTTTTTAAATTTAGGACCAGCCTTAAAAGTAACTACTCTTCTTGCTGATATAACAGCTTCTTTTTTTGTTTTAGGATTTCTTCCAATCCTTAATTTTTTATTGTTTAAGGTGAAATTGCCAAAGCCTGATAATTTAACATCTTCTCCTTTTATCAATTCTTCTTTTATAGAATGAAAAAAATCATTAACTAATGTTAAAGCCTCAGTTTTGGTAAAACCTATTTTTTTTACTAAAACATCACATATATCTTGTTTTGTTAATGACACTTATTATCTCCTAATTATGGAAAATTTATTTTTTAGCTCTGTTACTATATCTTCCATTTTAACTTCAATCTCTTCATTTGTTAAAGTTTTTTCAAATGACTGATAACTAAGATTTAAAGCTATACTTTTTTTACCTTTTTGAATGTTATCACCTTTATACATATCAAACAATTCCACATTTATAAGTAATTTTTGATTTAGTGCATATATTGAATTTAAAATCTCATCTAATTCAATATTATCATCAATAATAATTGAAATATCTCTTTGTGAAATTTGATAATTAGAAAAAGGCTTAAAAAAAGGTTTGTTATTTTCTCTAAGCAATGTTAAATCTAACTCAAATAAATATGTCCTAGCTATTGATAGCTCTTTTTCAATAGTAGGTGATAAAGCACCAACAATACCTACTTCTTTATTAGCTATAATTATTTTTGCTGTTTGACCAATTTGTAATGCCTTATGCTCAGCTTTTATGAAAGAATAAGATAGTTTATTAAAATTAAGAATAGTTTCAATATCGGCTTTAATATCATAAAAATCAACTTCTCTTTCCTTATTTGACCATTCATTAATATTAACACTACCACTAATCACCCCAGCTAATTTTAATTTTTGTTCGCTGTATTCATCACCATAAAAACATAAACCAGATTCAAAAAAACGACTATTTGCATAACCCCTATTAAAATTAGCTATTACAGTTTGTAAAAGTCCACTCCATAAATTACTACGCATTACAGACATATCCTTTGATATTGGATTTTGAAGGGTTATTTTTTTAGCATCATCTAAAGCTAATCCATGATGCCATTTATCTGAAATAAAACTATAAGTTATAACTTCTCTGTAATCCCTATTAACTAATATTTGCTTATAACTATCTAAATTAGTTTCTTCTTTATCATTAACTATGTCTGATTTGAAAGCTAATTTTTCTATAGGAGCTTTATCATAGCCATATAATCTTACTAATTCCTCTATTAAGTCTACTGCTATTCTGATATCAAATCTAAAACTTGGAGGCATAATTGTAAAACTAGTTTTATCTTTTTTTATAATTTTAAATTGTAATAATTTAAACTTAGCTAAAATCCATTTATAATTAAGTTCAAAACCTAAAACTCTTGTTATATTTTTCGTAGTTATATGTATTGGTTTTATCTGTGGTAAGTGCTTTTGAGATATTTTTTCACTAATAACACTTGGCTTTCCTCCGCCAATTTCAACTATTAATTTAGTTGCTAATTCTATAGCATAAGTTTGTAATTCAAAATCAACACCTCTTTCAAATCTTAAGGATGATTCAGTTTGTAAGCCATAGTCTCTAGCTCTACCAGAAATAGCATCTGGAGTAAAAAAAGCTGATTCTAAAAGAATATTAGCAGAACTAGGCTCTGTTGAAGTGCTAATACCTCCCATAATGCCTGCAATAGCAACTGCTCCACTATTATCGGCTATTACTAATGTAGTATCATTTAGAACAACCTTGTCATTATTAAGTAGCTCTATCTCTTCATTATTATTAGCAAACCTAACATCAATTTTATTATCAAGCTTATCTAAATCAAAAACATGCAATGGTTGACCTATTTCTAGTAAAACATAATTAGTAACATCTACAGCTAATGAATGTAATGTTTGACCTGAGCTTAATAATTTTTCTTCCATCCATTTTGGTATTTTTGCAAAATTATCAACTCCTTTTATAACTCTTGTTAAATATTTTGGGCATGCTTGCGGCTCAATTAAATTAGTCTCAAACACATCATAAACTTTAGGTTTTATACTTATTTTTGTTAAATTTATTTTTTTATCAAGAATTATCCCAATTTCTCTAGCTATGCCTAAAATGCTAAAACAATCCCCTCTGTTTGGAGTTAAGTCTAGCTCTATAACCTCATCATCTAAATTAAGATATTCTCTAATATCAGTGCCTATTGGCGCCTTATCATCTAGCTCCATAATGCCCTCTGATTTTGCCTCTAAACCTAATTCTGCTTTAGAACAAACCATTCCATTAGACTCTATGTCTCTTATCTTTGTTTTTTTAATTTTTAAACCAATTGGTAGTTCAGCACCTATAGTTGCAACTGCAACTTTTAATTTAGGCTTAACATTTTTAGCACCACATACAATATTTAGATTACTAGTGCCAATATTTATATCTAAAACCTTTAATTTATCAGCTTTTGGATGTTTTTCTACTTTATTAATTTCGCCAATTATTACTTTGTTAAAAAATGGAGCAATAGTATTTATAGCATCAACTTCTAATCCTGCCATAGTTAACTTTCTAGCTAGTTCATTACTCTCAAAATCAAATTCAACAAACTCTTTAAGCCATCTTATATTAAATTTCATATCTTAAAACTGGGTTAAAAAGCGAATATCATTTTCAAAGAACAGCCTTAAATCATTGACACCATAATACAGCATAGTTAATCTTTCAACGCCCATGCCAAATGCAAGGCCGGTGTATTTATCATTATCAATATCTACAAAGTCAAAAACATTTGGATGAACCATTCCACAACCTAAAACCTCTAACCAGCCAGTTTTTTTACAAACTCTACAACCTTCTCCTTGACAAATTACACACTCAATATCAGCTTCTGCTGAAGGTTCTGTAAATGGAAAATATGAAGGACGAAACCTAACTTTTAAATTATCTTTTTCAAAAAAGGCTCTTAGAAATTCAATCAGCAAACCTTTTAATTGGGCAAAACTTATATTTTCATCAACTACTAAACCTTCTACTTGATGAAACATTGGAGTATGTGTTATATCTGAATCACAACGATATACTCTCCCAGGAGCAATAACTCTAACTGGTGGTTTTTTATTTTCTAAAACTCTTATTTGAACTGGAGAAGTATGAGTTCTTAAAACCTTATGTTCATCAAAATAAAATGTATCATGCATATCTCTAGCAGGATGGTTTTTAGAAATATTAAGAGCGGTGAAATTATGAAAATCGTCTTCTATTTCAGGTCCTGTAGCAATTATAAAATTATTTCTTAAAAATATATCTTCAATGCGTTTTAAAGTAATAGTTATTGGATGTAGTCCTCCTTTATTTACTCTTCTACCAGGTAATGTTATATCTATAGCATCTTTAAGAAGTTTTTCTTTAATTGCCTCGCTAGTTAATTTATCACTTTTAGAACTGATTAAGCTATTGATTTTACTTTTAGCTTGATTTATTTGCTGACCTACTTTTGGCCTTTCATTAGCATTAATATTGCTAAGATTTTTTAATAGCTGGGTTAATTCGCCTTTTTTACCAAGATACTTAATCCTACAATTATTTAATTCTCTTAAATTATTAGATGCTTTGATATAAGTTTCAGCATCTTTAATAATATCTTCAATCACACTTATTTACGAGCAATTCTAACTTGTTCCGAAGATTTAATTATATATACATTATCTCCAACTTTAAGTTCTTGGTCAGTGTTTTGAACAAGTGAAACAACTCTACCAGAATCAAGTTTAATCACGAATTCAAAAGCATCTTTTTCAGTTAAATTTTCTTCTATCATTGATCCAACAACAGCTCCTGCTAATGCTCCTAATGATCCAGCTATAGCCCTATCAGTCTCAGCTTTATTTATTGTTGAACCAGTAACAGCACCTACGGCGCCTCCAGCTGCAGCACCAAGACCTTTTGAACCAGCTATAGTAACTTTACGAATGGCAATTATCACTCCTTCACTAACAGTTGAAAGTTCCCCTACTTCTGTAGTTTTATAAGTATTACCATCACTACTTTCACCAGCAATGCGTTCCATAGAAGAACATGAAATAAGGCCAATAAACAACAACAAAACTATTAATTTCATTAGTGTCTTAATTTTAGTATTCATGGCTTTCCCTCCATTTAATAAATTATTAAGCTAAGGCTTTTTTTGCCTTTTCAGCTAAATCAGCAAAAGCAACTTTATCAAATACAGCTAAGTCTGCTAAAATCTTTCTATCAATCTCAATATTAGCTTTGTTTAATCCATTTATAAATTTAGAATAGCTTAATCCATTTACTCTTGCTTGAGCATTAATCCTTATAATCCAAAGACTACGAAATTGTCTCCGACGCTGTCTTCTATCACGGTAGGCATATTGTCCTGCTTTAATTACAGCCTGCTTTGCAACTCTATAAATCTTGCTTCTAGCACCATAATAACCCTTTGCTTGTTTTAAAACTTTTTTATGTTTTGAGTGTGCTTTTACACCTCTATGTACTCTTGGCATAATATTTACTCCTTGACTGATATATTTACTAACTGTATGGTAATAATTTTCTAACCATAGGAACATCAACTTTTTCTATTGTATCAGGAGCACGAAGTGCTCTTTTTCTTGATGTGCTTTTTTTAGTTAGAATATGGCGTAAATGCGATTGTTTGCACTTGTAGTTTCCATTAGCTGTTTTTTTAAAACGCTTTGCTGCACCTCTATTTGTTTTTATTTTTGGCATAAATTTTCTCCTTATTACTTACTTTTTAGATACGGGTGACAGCATCATGCCTAGCTGGCGACCTTCCATCTTTGGTTCTTGTTCTACTACTGCAAAATCTTTGGTGTCTTCTTTTATTCTTTCAATCATCTCCATACCAATATCTTTGTAAAGAACCTCTCTACCACGAAACCAAATAACTACTTTAACTTTATCTTGGTTTTCTAAAAATTTTGTTAACTTTTTAAATTTTACCTGATAATCTCCTTCTTCTGTGCTAGGTCTATATTTAATAATTTTAACTTGGGTTTGCTTTTGTTTCTTTTTAGCATCATGTTTGCGTTTTTTCATTTCATATTGAAATTTACCAAAATCCATAATTTTACAAACTGGTGGCTTGGCATTTTGTGCAATTTCTACTAAATCTAAATTCTCTTCCTTTGCTAAATATAGAGCTTTACCAATACCTACAACTCCTATTTGCTCTCCATCAACGCCAATTAATCTTACTTCTTTTGAATTAATTTGTTCATTAATACGCGTTTTGACCTTTTGTTCTATTTTAATAACTACTCCTTTATAAATAATTTAATAAATTTATCCAATGTAATAACTTTTGATTCTTTTGAATCTCTTTTTCTTACAGCTACCTTATTATCCGCTACTTCTTTATCTCCTACAACTAAAATAAATGGATAGCGTTTTGGTAAGTGTTCACGAATTTTAAATCCTACCTTTTCATTTCTCAAGTCTATTTCAACTCTAATGTTGTTTTCTTGTAGTTTTTTAGCTATTTTTTTTACATAATCCTCTTGGTTTTTAGAAATATTTAAAATCATAACCTGCACTGGAGCTAACCATATAGGATATGCTCCTCCATAATGCTCAATTAAAATTCCTACAAATCTTTCTAATGAACCTAAAATTGCTCTATGTATCATAACTGGCGTTTTCTTAGTATTATTTTCATCAATGTAAGTTGCAGCTAATCTTTCAGGCATTGAAAAATCAATCTGTAAAGTGCCGCATTGCCAATCTCTATTTAGAGTATCTTTTAGCACAAAATCTATTTTAGGTCCGTAAAAAGCACCCTCTCCAGCTTGTAGTTCCCATTTAAGGTTTTTATTATTTAAAGCGCTTTCTAATGCTTGCTCTGCTTTATCCCAAATTAAGTCTGAACCTACTCTATTTTCTGGCCTAGTTGATAGTTTAATGCTTACATTTTCAAAACCAAAATGTTTATATACTTTAAATGTTAAATCAATAAAATCACTTACTTCTTTTTGTATTTGGTCTTGAGTGCAAAATATATGTGCGTCATCTTGGACAAAGTTTCTAACTCTCATTAAACCATGTAAAGTACCAGATGCTTCGTTTCTATGACAAGAGCCAAATTCTGCTAATCTTAACGGCAAGTCGCGGTAACTTTTTAAACCTTTGTTATAAACTTGGACATGTGCTGGACAATTCATAGGTTTGATTGCATAGTCACGGTTTTCTGATTGAGTTATAAACATATCATCACTAAATTTATCCCAATGACCTGATTTTTCCCATAAACTCCTATCTAAAATTTGTGGAGTATGTATTTCTTGATAGCCATTGTCATTAAATACGCCTCGCATAAATTGCTCTATCAGCTTATACAAACGCCAACCCATTGGATGCCAAAAAACCATGCCTGGCGCCTCTTCTTGGGTATGGAATAAATTTTGGGTTTTTCCAATTAAGCGATGGTCTCTTTTTTTTGCTTCTTCTAAATAAAATAGATATTTTTTTAAATCTTTATTATCTTTAAATGCTGTGCCATAAATTCTTTGTAGCATTTCATTATTAGAATCACCTCTCCAATAAGCCCCAGCAACTTTCATAAGTTTTATAGCTTTAAGTTTAGCTGTATTAGGCACATGCGGACCTCTACATAGGTCAATAAAATCACCTTGTTTATATAAAGAAATAATTTCATCTTTAGGTATAGCTTTAATAATTTCAACTTTATAATGCTCACCCATTTTAGTAAATAGTTTTATAGCCTCACCTCTTGACATAATCACTCTTTCAATCTTTAAGTCTTTGGCAATAATTTCTTTTATTTTATTTTCAATTTTCTCTAAATCTATTGTAGAAAATCCAGCCTTATAAGAAAAATCGTAATAAAAACCATCATTAATTACTGGACCTATAGTAACTTGAGCGTCTGGATATAAAGATTTAACGGCTTGTGCTAAAACATGAGCAGCAGAATGACGAATAACTTCTAAACCCTCATCATCATTAGCTGTTAAGATTTTTACCTTAGAGTCTTTATCAATGATATAAGATGTATCAACTAGCTTAGAATTAACCTTTCCAGCAATTGCTAATTTAGCTAAATTAAGGCTAATATCACTAGCTATATCAAATACTGATATATTACTTGCAAAGTTTTTAGTGCTACCATCTGGCAGTGTAATAATTGGCATATTATATTTTTAAAATGCTTGTCATTTTATTAATGGATGGTGGGTCGTGAGCGATTTGAACGCTCGACCATCGGATTAAAAGTCCGGTGCTCTACCAACTGAGCTAACGACCCAAAAAATCATAAAATTATACGGAAAAAATTTATTTATTATTAAGATTTACTGCATCTTTTAAAGGTTTTCCTGGTTTAAAAAATACCGCAAATCTTTTATTAATTGCTATTCTCTCACCTGTTTTAGGATTTATCCCTAAATGCTCTTTTCTTTCCTTTCTAGAAAAGCTCCCAAACCCTCTAATTTCCACTCTTTCATTATTAGATATTGCCCCAATAAGTGAATCTAAAATATAATCAGTTGCAAGTTTTACATCTTTATATGGAAAACTTGTTTTGTTATTAAGTTTATTAATCAAATCAATTTTTTTCATTTTAATTATTTACCAGCTTTTTTTAACAAATCACCTAAA
The DNA here is from genome assembly GCA_964508055.1 of uncultured Thiotrichales bacterium. Taxonomy (GTDB): domain Bacteria; phylum Pseudomonadota; class Gammaproteobacteria; order PS1; family Pseudothioglobaceae; genus CAZDRI01. The sequence continues at coordinate 9,250 of CAZDRI010000018.1, read as the reverse complement.
GTTGGAGAAGATGATTTTTTTTCTATTTTCATACTATAATCAGCTATTGCTGCTTTTTCTTCAGCGTATTTTTTTTGCTTAATAGAAAGTTGAATATTGCGCGACTTTCTATCAACTTTTATAATAACAGCCTCAATTTCTTGTCCTTCAGTCAGAGCTGCAGTTGCATTTAAAGTTTTATCTTGAGATATTTCATTTGCTTTAATATAACCTTCAATATCTTCAGTTAACTTGACTTTTGCTCCTTTGCTATCTACTTCAGTAACTATACCTTTAACAATTTTACTTTTACTATGTTTAGATACATAATTATGAAAGCTATCTTCGGTTAATTGTTTAATACCTAATGAAATTCTCTCTTTATCAGGGTCAATATTTAAAACCATGACATCAATTTTTTGATTTTTCATATTCTTATAGTCTAAAACAGTTTGCTCACTTTGTTTTTCCCAAGAAATATCAGCCAAATGAACTAATCCATCTATATTACCTGGTAATCCCACAAATATACCAAAATCAGTTATAGATTTTATCAAACCAGTTAATTTATCTCCTTTGCTATAATTATTAGCAAAAGCTTGCCATGGATTTTCTTGCGCTTGTTTAATGCTTAATGAAATACGGTGTTTATCTACATCTAAGTCTAATACTACTATATTTACTTCTTGTCCTAACTTTACAATCTTAGCAGCTCTAGCATTTTGATTAGTCCAATCTAATTCACTAGTATGTACTAAACCTTCTATACCTTCTTCAATCTTAACAAAAGCACCATAATCAACTATGTTTGATACTTTTCCTGATACTTTATCTCCAATTTTTAATCTAGTTTTTATACCTTCCCAAGGACTTGATTGCAGTTGTTTTAATCCAAGCGATACTCTTCTTTTTTCTTTATCAAGAGCTAGGACTTTAGTGGTAACTCTATCTCCGATATTTATTTTTTCTGATGGATGGTTTACTCTATCCCATGATATATCAGTAATATGAAGCAAACCATCTATACCTCCTAAATCTATAAATGCTCCATAATCTGCTAAATTCTTAACTGTGCCTTCAACTTCTTTTCCTACTTCTAGAGAATTAAGTAAATTTTCTCTTTCCTGAGGATATGTCATTTCTAAAACAGCACGGCGTGATACTACAATATTATTACGCACTTTATCCATTTTAACTACAATTACTTCAATTTCTTTGCCCTCTAAATATCCAAAATCCTTAAAACTTCTAATATCAACTAATGAACCTGGTAAAAACGCCTTAACTGAATCAATATCAACAGTTAGTCCTCCTTTAATACTATTTGTTATACGACACTTAATAATTTCCTTATTTTCCATAGCATTTTCTAATTTCTGCCATGCTTTGATGTTTTTTGCTTTTGTGCGTGATAATAAAGTATGTCCTAACCCATCATCAATAGAATCAAGTGCTACTTCTACAACATCTCCTTCTTTTACCTCTAACTCTCCTTCTGAATTTTTAAATTGAACTAATGGAACAAAAGCCTCTGATTTAAGACCTGCATTAATAATAACTTTTTCTCTATTAATGGCAACAACTGTTCCCATAATTAAATTACCTACTTTTACATTTTGCTCTTGAATACTACTTTCAAAAAGATTAGCAAATGACTCTGACATATAAAACCTCTAAATTTCTCCGCTATTTTATTAAAAAAAAATTATGGATTATTTAATAAAATATCGGGTTAATTAAAAAAAACACTTAATCCATTTTAGTGTTAACCAATGTCATAATTTTAGTTATGACTTCATCAATTGATAAATTAGTACTATCAATCACAATTGCATTTTTCGCCGGAATTAAAGGAGATGTTTGTCTGTTTAAATCTCTTTCATCTCTTTTTTTAATTTCAGAAAAAATTTTATGAATGTTACCCTTTTGACCTGCTAATTGCAACTGTTTAAACCTTCTTTTAGCTCTTTCTTCTGGGCTTGCAGTTAAAAATATTTTTATTATAGCATTTGGAAAAACCACAGTGCCCATATCTCTACCATCAGCTACTAATCCTGGCATTCTATAAAAATCCCTTTGTTTTTGTAATAGCACTTTTCTAATTTCTTTTATTACTGCAAGTTGTGATGCTATCTCTGCACATTTTTGCAATCTTAATTCTTTTGATACTTCTTTTGAATTTAGATAAACTTTTAATAATTCATCATCTTTATCTGCTCTAAACTCTAAATTAAAACTTTTAGCAATAGTAATTATTTTATCTTTATCTTTATCTTTATCTTTAATATCAATATTATTTTTAACTACAAGAAGTGCTAAAACTCTATAAATAGCTCCACTATCTAACAAATGCCATTTTAAACTTTGCGATATATTCTTTGCTATTGTGCCTTTACCAGCCCCGCTTGGTCCATCAATAGTTATAATATTATCTTTACTCATATGATTCTTACTAAAAATATAATTTGTTATTATTAGATGTGATGTAGTGACAGTAAAGCTGCTATTCTAATCAATTGTTTATCTACAAAGTTTATATAAATTATAAAATTTTCTGATTTTACCTATCATTCATAAGCTAATTCAATAATATCAAATTTGTTAAAATATTAATTTTGTTAATAATATTTTTTATGAAAAATAATAATTTTGATAAACTTTTTAATTTTCCTTGTAAGTTCCCTATAAAGGTTATAGGAAAAGACACAAATGATTTTGAAGATATTATTTTTAAATTAATAAAAAAACATATACCTCTTATACATAAAAATCAATTTAAATATAAGTCAAGTAGTAATAAAAAATATATATCTGTAACCATTACAATTCTAGCTACTAGTAAAAATCAACTTGATAATATATATCTTGAATTAAATAATCACCCTTTAGTTTTATACACTCTTTAAAATTAAAACTATGAATATGATTTTAAAAAATTTAGGTAATCAAGACTACCTAACAACATATCACAAAATGCAAGAATTTACTAAAAATAGAGATAAGCATACAAATGATGAATTATGGTATGTATCTCATAACCCTGTTTTTACTCAAGGTTTAGCTGGAAATAAAAAACACCTTTTACATAACTCAGATAATATCCCAGTTATTAAAACTGATAGAGGTGGTCAAATAACCTACCATGGACCTGGTCAAATTATTATTTACTGTCTAATAGATATAAAAAGATTAAATTTAGCTGTTAGAGAAATGGTAACTAAAATTGAAGATAGCATCATAAAACTATTAAATGATTATGATATCAAAGGCTCAAGACTTGATAAAGCACCTGGAGTATATATAAATGGTGCTAAAATTGCCGCTTTAGGGCTTAAGATTCATAAAGGCAAAAGTTATCATGGGCTTAGCTTGAATGTTGATATGGATTTACAAGCATTTAGCATGATTAATCCTTGCGGTTATAAAAATTTAAAAGTAACGCAAATGAAAGATTTAACTAACAAACATCTAAATTATGATGATATTGTAAAATCTTTAGCTAATTACTTGGTGAGAAATTTTTATGGATAGAATTGATATAAAAAATCTAAAAGGTAAATCAAAGACTGAGAGGTTAAAAATAAAGCCTGATTTTAATGCAAAAATATTAAAAAAACCTGCATGGATTAGGATCAAGCATTCCAACAATCCTAAAGTAAATAAAATTAAAAATATTTTAAGAAAGAATAATCTCAATACTGTATGTGAAGAAGCATTATGCCCGAATTTAAATGAATGTTTTTCTAAAGGTAGTGCTACTTTTATGATAATGGGTAGTATTTGTACTAGGCGCTGCCCATTTTGTGATGTTGCTCATGGTAAACCTTTAACCTTAGATAAAAAAGAGCCTCACCATTTAGCTGCAACAGTAAAAAAAATGCAATTAAATTATGTGGTAATAACATCAGTTAATAGAGATGACTTATATGATGGTGGAGCTAATCATTTTGTTCAATGTATAAGGGCTATTCAAGACTTAAACTTAGAAATAAAAATAGAAATTTTAACCCCAGATTTTAGAGGTAGAGATAAAGTTGCGCTTGATATACTTTCAACATTTCCAGCAGATGTTTTTAACCATAATTTAGAAACTGTTAGTAATTTATACCCTAAAGTAAAACCAGGTGGAGATTATCAAATATCTCTAAAACTTTTAAAAGATTTTAAAAAACTAAATCCTAATATAATAACTAAATCAGGCTTGATGTTGGGTTTAGGCGAGAATTATCAAGATGTTATCAATACTATGCACGATTTAAGAGAAAATAATGTTGATATGTTAACTTTAGGTCAATACTTACAACCAAGCAAATACCATCTAAAAGTTGAAAGATTTATAACAGAGGAGGAGTTTTTAGATTATAAAAATATTGGTAAAAAATTAGGTTTCTCTCATGTTGCAAGTGGAGCTATGGTGCGCTCATCTTATCATGCAGATATTCAAGCAAAAAAAATAGTTTAATCTTTATAAAATAAGATTGTTTATATGAGTAAGGGTAGCTATATCAACAACTTACAAAGTCTTTAGCAAAAATTCCTTCCTCAAACTCTATCCTCAATATAGTTTCACAACAGTTTCAAAATATTACTCTTCAGGTTTATGCTCTTCAATTGATATATCGTGTTGCTTAGTATCATCAATTAATTCAGATAACTCCGCATCAATTTCTTGTGCTAATTTAATATCTTTTTTTGTAGTTTGATTTTCCTCATTAGTTTCTTCAATAAACTCATTGTATGGATTTAATTCGTAATCTTTTTCCAATATTGACTCATTAATAATGCCTTCCGCTATTTCTCTCAATGCTAATACTGAAGATTTATCTTTATTATCATCTAACACACTTTTATAAGAGCCACTATTTAATTGATGAGTCCTTTTAGCAGCTACTAATACTAATTTAAAACGGTCATTAATTTTTTCTAAACAATCATCTACTGTTACTCTTGCCACAATTTATCTACCTAATATAAAAACCCGTTAATTTTACCAATTAATAAAAATAATTGATATTAATTTACTGTTTAATAAATATCAGCTCTATTATTTGCTTTTTTTCTAAAAAAATCTAACAAAATTCTGTAAAGAATATGGTCTTAATTTATTCTTTTTATCTATTCTCAATAATATTTTGTAATAATCTTGTATTATCTACTGATAGTTTGATGAACATTTATGCCTTGACTATTTACAGCAACCATAACAGGCATATTTTTTACTTCAAACTCATAAATGGCTTCCATACCTAAATCTTCAAACGCTAATATTTTAGCTTTTTTAATTGCCTTAGATATTAAATATGCTGCTCCACCTACTGCTATTAAATATAATGATTTATGCTTTTTAATGCTATTTACTGTGTTTATACCTCTTTCTGCTTTACCTATCATCCCTAATATTTCAGTATTTTCAAACATCATATCACTAAATTTATCCATCCTAGTAGATGTAGTTGGACCAGCAGGACCTACGACTTCATCACCTACTGCATCAACAGGACCCACATAGTAAATAAAGCGGTTTTTAAAATTAATTTCTTTAGGCAGAGGTTTTTTATTTTCAATAAGCATTTGTAATCTTTTATGAGCTGCATCTCTGCCTGTAATAATAGTCCCAGAAAGTAGTAAAGTATCGCCAGTTTTGAAGTTTTTTATTTTATTTTTATCTAAATTATTTAAGTCTACTTTAGTATATTGCGATAAATCAAAGTCTATTTTGGGATAATCATCAATATCAACCTCTTTTAACTTAGCTACTCCACAACCATCTAAGGTGAAATGAGTATGTCTTGTTGCTGCACAATTTGGAATCATAGCTATAGGAAGTGATGCTGCATGAGTTGGATATTGATTTAGTTTAACATCTAAAACTGTTGTTAAACCTCCTAAACCTTGTGCACCTATACCTAACGCATTTATCTTTTCATATATCTCCAATCTTAGCTCTTCTAATTTATTTTTAGGACCTTTAGTAATGATATTATTAATATCAATATTTTCAAAAAGGCTTCTTTTAGCCATCAACATTGCTTTTTCAGAAGTTCCTCCTACACCTATGCCTAAGATACCTGGAGGACACCAACCAGCTCCCATTTCTGGCACAGTTTTTACAACCCAATCAACAATTGATTCACTTGGATTTAAAACTGTAAATTTTGATTTATTTTCTGAGCCTGCACCTTTCGCCGCTATATAAAAATCAACTTTATTTCCTTTGACAACAGAATAATTAATTACTGCTGGAGTGTTATTTTTAGTGTTTTCTCTAGTAAATAATATATCTTTTACAATTGACGCTCTAAGTGGGTTACTCTTATTAGTGTATGCAAGTTTTACACCCTCATTAATCATATCATCTAAACTTAAACCTTTCTCAAATCTTGCATCCATACCTACTTCAACAAATATATTTACAATACCAGTATCTTGACATATTGGTCTTTCGCTTATTGCTGCCATTTTAGAATTTATAAGAATTTGAGATATTGCATTTTTTGCTGCAATATTTGTCTCCTTTTTATAAGCATTATGTAGTGCTTTTACAAAGCTTTTATCATGATAATAAGAAATATATTGTAAAGAATTAGCAATACTTTCTATAACATCATGTTTTTTTATTTTCATGCGGTTTTATATGTAAAATATGTTAAATTATATAATAGTTATAATACATTTAAATATATACTATGTTTTGTATCTTAATAAACATTAAAAACAACATTAATTTAAAATAATTTAAGGAATTATATGCTTAAAAAACTATTCCCTTCAACCCAATCAAATAGCTTATCAATTGACTTAGGAACTGCTAACACTCTTATTTCAATGGATGATAAAATAGTTTTAGATGAACCTTCTGTAGTAGCTATTCGCGATGATAGAAATTCAAAAGAAAACATTATCATTGCTGTTGGTACTGATGCCAAATCAATGTTAGGTAGAACTCCTGGCTCAATTACAGCTATCAGACCTATGAAAGATGGTGTTATTGCTGACTTTAGAGTTACTGAAAAAATGCTACAGCATTTTATTAGGAAAGTTTTAAAAAAATCTTTTTTTAATCCTTCTCCAAAAGTATTAATATGCGTACCTTGTGGAGCGACTCAAGTTGAAAGAAGAGCTATAAAAGAAAGCGCTATTGGTGCTGGTGCAAAAGAAGTTTTCTTAATAGAAGAACCAATGGCTGCTGCTCTTGGTGCTGGGATGCCTATTGAAGAAGCTACTGGTTCTATGGTTATTGATATTGGTGGTGGTACAACAGAGATTGCTGTTATGTCTTTAAACGGTATAGTGTATTCTGATTCAGTAAGAGTTGGCGGTGATAGATTTGATGAAGCTATTATTAAATATGTACGCCGCGAGTATGGGACTATTATTGGAGAGGCTACTGCTGAAAGAATAAAAAAAGAAATTGGTACAGCATTCCCTTCAAAAGAAGTAAAAGAATTGGAAATTAGAGGTAGGAATTTATCTGAGGGGATTCCTAGAAGCTTTAAAGTTACTAATGTTGAAATATCTGAAGCTATACAAGAAACAGTATCTTTAATCATAAGTGCAGTGAGAGCTGCCCTAGAACAAACTCCACCAGAATTAGGCTCAGATATAGCAGAAAGAGGCTTAGTTTTAACTGGTGGTGGTGCTTTATTAGAAGGACTAGATAAATTATTAAGTAATGAAACTAAATTACCAGTAAGAGTTGCTGATGACCCACTTACATGCGTAGTCAGAGGGGGTGGTATAGCTTTAAATATGATTAATAAACACCAAATGGATTTTCTATTTTCTGAGTAAATTTTATTAAAAACTAATGCTTTATTTTAAAAAAATAAAGAACTATTCATTAACGACTAGGACTAGAACTTAGTCTAAAAAATGAAAGTCTTTTCCCATTTCAATAAAACAGTAATAACATCTTTAATTTGCATTTTTATTATCATATTAGATTTTAAATTTAACTACCTAAGCTCTATTAAAAAAAGTGTATCAATTTTAACAACTCCAATATACTATATAATAAATTTGCCGTATCAATATATAATAGAAACAGATTATAAAAAAGTAACAAAGCAAGAACTACTTCGCGAAAATATTTTTCTAAAAACTAAATTACAAAAATACAACAGCCTGCTATTTGAAAATAAAAATCTAAAAGAAAAGCTAAATGCTACTTTTGATTTTGATAAAAATACATTTATGTTAGCTAATATTATAAATGTAAATCAATCTAGATTTAAAAAGCAATTTATTATTAACAAAGGTAGTGTTGATGGTGTTTATGAAGGTCAGGCTGTATTAGGTACAAACGGTATTATAGGACAAATTAAAGATGTTAGTTTAAAACATAGCACTGTGCTTGCTATTACAGACTCTCTACATTTTATTCCAGTTAAAAATCAAAAAAATGGCTTAAGGGGAGTAGCTTCAGGGTATGCAAATTATAGTAATAGGTTAAAACTTAAATTTGTTGAGAATAACGCTGATATAAAAGTTGGCGACATTTTTGTGTCAAGTAATTTAGGAAAAAAATTTCCTAAAAATTATCCAGTAGCAAAAGTAATAAAAGCTACTAATAACTTAAATAGGACTTTTATGGATATAGAATTAGAAAGTATAGAAAATATGGATAAACTTGAATTTGTGCTTTTAATTTTGAGTGAAAATTAAGTATGAAAGCTCATAGCCAAAACCAATATTCTTTACTTATTAAGTTAACGATAATTTTATTATTTGTTCAATCTATACCATTACCACCTTATTTATCTTTGATATCTCCTATTTGGCCTTTAATATTTTTATCATATTGGTTAATAAATAGTGCAAAAAACTTTCAATTTTTTGTAGCATTATTTATTGGTGTTTTAATTGATGTTATAAGTGGAGATATCTTAGGACAAAATGCCTTAGCCTTAGTTTTAAGTTCTAGTTTTATTATAAAAATAAAGCGTCATATATTATTAGAAGACTTTTTTATACAGTTAGTACATATACTAATAGCTAGCATTATTTATTTATCAGTAATATCTATAGTTAATTTTTTTACCCATTTTAATACTCCTAGCTGGTGGGTAGTATTTATACCTATAACCACAACATTATTTTGGATAGTGGCCGACTTTTTGTTTAAAAAATTTTTTCGTTGATAAAAATTACTACATCAGATAATAAATCAATAAAAAAATAGCTAAAAATTTTGGACTAACATTAGCATAAAAAAGATTAATTAGTCCAACCTGAATTAACAGCAAAATACTAAATTTAATTTAGAATATTT
>CAZDRI010000017.1:0-35196 GCA_964508055.1 uncultured Thiotrichales bacterium | reverse complement strand
TTTTTAGGTTTCATTTTTAGATAAATATTTGCAAGAAATTATGTTATATTTTACACTAAAGTTGCAATTTATATTATTAATAATTGATATTTTATTTATTTAAATCAATAAGTTGTGAATTATTCAGGTTGGACTAAATAGTAAATTAAATGAAAAAATAGTTAATAACGCCAAGGTCTCAATTTATAATTAATGGTTTTTAATTTTCAATTTAGACAAATGACACCATCAACATTTTTTGCTTGGGATATTTCTACAATATTATTTTTTGCCCTGCTTTTGGGTTTTATTATTGTTGTTATAGATAAATTTTATTTTGCTCCAAAACGAGATATAAAAAAGAGTGTTTTGAAAGAATTGGATAGTAAAAAACCAAATATATTTTTTAGAATTATTTATTTTTTATTATTTTTAAAAATTAGTAAAAAAGATACAGAAAAAGATAAACCTAGACTTGTAAGATGGTCAATATCTTTTTATCCAGTAATTTTATTAGTCTTTTGTATTCGTTCTTTTATTATTGAACCTTTTCAAATACCATCAAATTCTATGATGCCCACATTATTAACTGGTGATTTTATTTTTGTAAATAAGTTTATTTATGGTATCCGCCTACCAGTTACTAATTATAAAATAATAGATATATCTGAACCTAAAAGGGGAGATGCTTTAGTATTTCGCTACCCTAATTATGAGAGAAATTCAGATAAAAAAGGCATTGATTATATAAAACGTATAATAGGAATACCAGGCGATAAAATTGAATATGTAAATGATATTTTGTATGTTAATTCTAAAAAAATTGACAGTAAATATATTGAAAATTATGTTGGAATAGAATCTGGAGTATCAATGACAGGATATAGGAAAGAAAGGGAATATCTTAATGAAACAGGGTTTGATATTTTAATACATCCAGAATATTCTAGTAGAGGTATAAGAGCAATAGTGCCTGATGGTAAATATTTAGTAATGGGCGATAATAGAGCTAATAGCAGCGATAGCAGATTTTGGGGTTTCGTGCCAAAAGAATATATTATTGGCAAAGCCTTTATGATATGGTTTCATTATGATGATAGCTTTAAATTCTCCCGACTGGGTTTTTTTGATTAAATTTTTCTCACTATTTTTTAATTAATCAGTAACAGCGCCTTGTGATGCAGATCTAACTAACTTAGCATATTTTGCTAATACCCCTTTAGTATATTTAGGGTTTGGCTTGTGCCATTTTGCTAATCTTTCAGCTATAGTATTTTCAGCAACTAATAAATCCAAAACTTTATTTTTGGCATCAATTAAAATTTCATCACCATCTTCAATTATTGCTAATAATCCTCCGCTGTATGCTTCTGGTGTTATATGTCCTACTACAAAACCATGAGTTCCGCCTGAAAATCTACCATCTGTTATAAGGGCAACTTTATCACCCAAACCTTTGCCCATAACAGCAGCTGTTGGAGCTAACATTTCACGCATACCAGGACCGCCTTTTGGTCCTTCATAGCGGATAACTATTACATCTCCAGCTATGATTTTGTCATTTAATATGCTTTGTAGTGCATCTTCTTCACAAGAAAATACTTTTGCTTTTCCTTTAAATTCTAAGCCCTCTTTACCTGTTATTTTGGCAACAGCACCTTCTTTTGCTAAATTACCTCTTAAAATAACTAAGTGAGAATCTTTTTTAATAGGATTATTAAGTGGTCTAATTATTTGTTGTTCTTTTGGATAAGGTTTAACATTTTTTAAATTTTCAGCTAATGTTTTACCTGTTACAGTCATACAATCGCCATGAAGTAAATTTGCATCTAATAACATTTTCATAAGTGGCATAGTCCCACCAATAGCAACTAATTCACTCATCATATATTTACCACTTGGTTTTAAATCTGCTAATAGAGGGACTCTTTTACCAATTCTTTCAAAATCATCTAAAGATAAATCTACTTCAACTGCATTTGCCATTGCAATTAGATGGAGCACGGCATTTGTTGAACCACCAAGAGTTATCACAATAGTGATAGCATTTTCAAAAGCTTTTTTAGTCATTATATCCCTTGGCTTTATATCATTTTGTAATAAATTTATTACAGCTTTACCAGCATTTATACAATCATTAGTTTTATCTTCAGATATTGCATTTTGAGCAGAGCTATTAGGAAGACTCATTCCTAATGCCTCAATTGCAGATGCCATAGTGTTAGCTGTATACATACCGCCGCATGAACCTGCACCTGGTATAGCTTTTGATTCTATTTCCGTTAATTCTTCATCACCAATTATATTATTTGCTCTTTTGCCTACAGCTTCAAATACTGAGACAATATCAGTTCTATTAGCACCAGGCATTATTGTGCCACCATAGACAAATATTGCAGGTCTGTTTAGCCTTGCAAGGGCAATAATACAGCCAGGCATATTTTTATCACAACCACCAATAGCAACAATACCATCAAAACCTTGACAAGCTACTACAGTCTCAATAGAGTCAGCTATTACTTCGCGAGATACTAATGAATATTTCATACCTTCACTGCCCATAGATATTCCGTCAGATATGGTTATGGTATTAAAAACAACTGCTTTACCTCCTGAATTATTAGCTCCAGATTCAGCATATTTTGCTAAATCATTAATATGCATATTACATGGTGTTACCATTGACCAAGTTGAGGCAATTCCAATTTGTGGTTTATTAAAGTCATCTTTTTCAAACCCAACTGGATATAACATAGCTCTGCTTGGAGCTCTTTCATAACCATCAACTATTTGGCTTGAGAATTTACGAATATTTGTCATGATTAGTTGTATTTTATAAATAAGCAAAATTTTAGACTAAAATTGTAAATTTTAAAAATTTTATTAATTAATTTAATGGAAGATGTTGATAAATTATTAGAATTAATTGAGCCTTATGTTGATAAAGACTTAATTCTAAAAAGAACTAGAGAAGATTTATTAAGTTTGATTAGCGAGTTTATCTTTATAAAAAAAGATAAAAGAATAATTGCTTGTGCAGGATTGAAAAAATACGATAATAATATAGCTGAAATTTACTGCATTGCAGTTGCAAAAGATTGTCAAAATAAAGGTTATTCAAAAAAACTACTTGCAAAAGTTTTTGCTAAGGCTTGTGAGGAAAATATAAAAAAAATATTTGCTTTAAGTAAATATGGTGCTAAGTGGTTTTTATATCATGGGTTTAAGGAAGCTAGTTTTTCAAAATTACCAGAGGCTAAAAAAATAGTTTTTGATAAAAAAAGAAATCCAAGAATATTTATAAAATATTTTTAGCTATTGCCTTAAAAATTATTATTTTTTAACCACTTCGCAACTTCAAAAGCATAATAAGTCAAAATTGCATCAGCACCAGCACGTTTAAAAGATAATAAAGTTTCTAACACTACTTTTTTTTCATCTATCCAGCCATTTTGTGCTGCTGCTTTTAGCATAGAATATTCCCCACTTACTTGATAAGCAAAAGTAGGGATTTTAAATTTTTTCTTCACCCGATATACAATATCTAAATATGAAATACCAGGTTTAATCATAACCATATCAGCACCTTCTTTAATATCTAATGCTACCTCTTTTAATGCTTCATTAGAGTTTGCTACATCCATTTGATAAGTTTCCTTACTACCGCCAGCTAAATTTTTAGCAGAGCCTATTGCATCACGAAAAGGTCCATAATAGTGTGATACATATTTTGCAGAATATGCAAGGATTTGAGTATTTATAAACCCATTTTCTTCTAAAGCATTACGAATAGCTCCTATTCTGCCATCCATCATATCAGAAGGAGCAACAATATCAGCACCAGCCTTAGCATGAGATAATGCTTGCTTTACTAAAACCTCAACAGTTTCATCATTTAAAACATAACCGTTATTATCTATTAAGCCATCTTGACCGTGAATAGTATATGGGTCTAAAGCTACATCAGTTATTATTCCTAAATTAGGGTATTCTTTTTTTAAAGTTTTAACAGCTTTTTGAATTAGTCCATTAGGATTATAAGCCTCATTAGCATCAATAGACTTTTTATCTTGTGCTATTACTGGAAATAATGCAATTGCTGGAATATTAAGATTTACAATATCTTTTGCTTCTTTTAGTAATTCATCAAGACTAAATCTAGTAATATTCGGCATTGAGGCGATTTTTTCTCGCTTATTTTTGCCTGCAGTTATAAACAAGGGATAAATTAAATCATCAGTAGTTAGATTGTTCTCACGAACTAAGTTTCTAGAAAAGAGGTATTTTCTTAACCTTCTTGGTCTATGGGGTAAAATGCTCATTTGTAATTTTTATTAAAAATAAAGGGATTATACAACAATGAAACAAGCAACTAAAATTCTTAATGAATCGTTTAAAGTTAATAAGGCTTTTATTGACCCTTTATCTAATTCTAAAAAGGTATTTATAACAGGAAGTAGAGAGGATATTAAAGTGCCTATGCGTGAAATAAGCCTTAGTGATACTATTACTGAAAATGGAAAAATAGCTAATAACAATATATTTGTATATGATACTTCAGGTGATTACACTAATCCTGATATAAAAATTGATTTTAGAAAGGGTTTAAAACCATTAAGAGAGAAATGGATTGAAAAAAGAGATGATACCGAAAAATTATTGAAATTTAGCTCAAGTTATTCTAATAAAAGACTAAGTGATAATAATTTAGCTGAATTAAGATTCGGACATATAAGAGCTCCAAGAAAAGCAAAGTCAGGTAAAAATGTAACCCAAATGCATTATGCTAAAAAGGGAATTATTACTCCTGAAATGGAGTTTGTAGCTATTCGTGAAAATTGTAAATTACAACAACAATCAGATGCAATAGGTCAGCATAAAGGTGAAGCTTTTCAAGCATCAATACCTAGCCAAATAACTCCTGAATTTGTGCGTGATGAAATAGCAAGAGGCAGAGCTATAATACCTAATAATATTAATCATCCAGAATCTGAACCTATGATAATTGGCAGAAATTTTTTAGTAAAAATTAATGGTAATATTGGTAATTCTGCTTTAGGTTCATCAATAGAAGATGAAGTTGATAAAATGGTATGGGGTATACGCTGGGGCGCTGATACAATCATGGATTTATCAACTGGTAAAAACATCCACGAAACTAGAGAATGGATTATTCGTAACTCTCCAGTTCCTATAGGCACTGTTCCTATTTATCAAGCATTAGAAAAAGTTAATGGTATTGCTGAAGACTTAACTTGGGAAATATTTAAAGACACAATCATAGAACAAGCTGAACAAGGAGTAGATTATTTTACAATTCATGCTGGAGTAAGACTTCAATACATACCTTTAACTGCTAAAAGATTGACGGGAATAGTATCTCGCGGTGGTTCAATTATGGCTAAGTGGTGTCTTGCTCATCATAAGGAAAATTTTCTTTATACTCATTTTGAAGAAATATGTGAAATTATGAAAGCTTACGATATTACTTTTTCATTAGGTGATGGGCTGCGTCCGGGCTCAATTGCTGATGCTAATGATAAAGCACAATTTAGTGAATTAAAAACTTTAGGTGAGCTTACAAAAATTGCTTGGGAACACGATGTGCAAACATTTATTGAAGGTCCTGGTCATGTGCCAATGCAAATGATTAAGGAAAATATGGATAAACAATTAAAAGAGTGTTTTGAAGCGCCTTTTTATACTTTAGGTCCACTTACAACAGATATAGCTCCAGGTTATGATCATATCACATCTGCTATTGGAGCTGCTCAAATAGGCTGGTATGGTACAGCTATGTTATGTTATGTAACTCCAAAAGAGCATTTAGGATTACCAGATAAAAACGATGTAAAACAAGGGATTATCGCTTATAAAATTGCAGCACATGCTGCTGATCTTGCTAAAGGACATCCAGGTGCTCAAATTAGGGATAATGCTTTGTCAAAAGCTAGATTTGAATTTAGATGGGAAGATCAGTTTAATTTAAGTTTAGACCCTGATACTGCAAGAGAATATCATGATGAAACTATGCCTAAACAAGCAGCAAAAAGCTCTCATTTTTGCTCAATGTGTGGTCCTAAGTTTTGTGCTATGAAAATCACTCAAGAAATAAAAAATTTAAAAAGTGACGAAGTTAAAAATATAGAAATTGAGATGGATAAGAAATCAAAAGAGTTTTTAGATAAAGGCTCTAAAATATATCTATAAATGTGTTTTTATATATTTTGCAAAACCTTGTCCCGTATAATTGCTCTTTTTTATTTTAATTTTTAGAAATGGCATTAATAGTGCAAAAATACGGCGGCACCTCAGTAGGCTCAATTGAGCGTATTAAAGCTGTTGCTAAAAAGATAAAAGCGTATAAAAATAAGGGCAATACTATTATAGTATGTGTATCTGCTATGGGTGGTGAGACTAACCACTTAACTGGATTAGCTAATAGTATTCAAGAAACTCCTAGCTTAAGGGAAATGGATGTCTTACTTGCTACTGGTGAGCAAGTAACAATAGCACTTCTTAGTATGGCTTTGCAGCAAATTGATTGTGATGCTATATCTTATACTGGTCACCAAGTAAGAATATTAACTGATAATTCTTATGGTAAAGCACGCATTAAAGAAATTGATGATAAAAATATCCATAAAAGTCTAAAAGAAGATAAAGTAGTGGTAATAGCTGGCTTTCAAGGTGTGGATGCAGAAGGGCATATTACAACCTTAGGTAGAGGAGGCACAGACACTACTGCAGTAGCTATAGCAGCAGCACTAAAAGCTGATGAATGCCAGATTTATACTGATGTTGATGGAGTATTCACTACAGACCCAAGAATTGAACCAAATGCTAGAAGAATGGATTATGTTTCTTATGAAGAAATGTTAGAACTTGCAAGTTTAGGTTCAAAAGTTTTGCAAATTCGCTCAGTAGAATTTGCTAGTAAATATAAAGTGCCATTAAGAGTATTGTCATCAATGATTGATAACCCTAAAGGCACACTTATAATAAAAGAGGATAAAATTATGGAACAAGTTTTAATTTCAGGAATAGCTCATAATAAAGATGAAGCAAAATTAGGTATAGTAGGGGTGCCTGACGAACCTGGGGTTGCATATAAGATATTAAAACCAATATCAGATGCAAATATAGAAGTTGATATGATAGTGCAATCAATATCTGCTCACGAGGCAACTGCAAACTTTGCTTTTACTGTGCATAGAAATGATTTTAAGAGAGCAGGCGATATTATTGATGAATTAGCAAAAGATTTAAAAGCTAAACAAGTGCTAAAAGATGACAAGGTAGTAAAAGTATCTTTAGTAGGCATTGGAATGCGTTCTCATGCAGGAATTGCAAGTCAAATGTTTGAAGTGCTGCATAAAGAAAATATTAATATCCAAATGATTTCAACTTCTGAGATTAAAGTTTCAGTAATTATTGAAGAAAAATATTTAGAATTAGCTGTTAGAAGCCTGCATAATGCTTTTGGTTTAGATAAGTAATATCTTCAATCTAAATAAGCACTGTGAAATTATCACACTTATTCAATTTAGATTATGTAAATTATTACTAGCGCTTAGTTAATAAGTAAAAGTTTCTTCAACTCACTAAGCTTGTTTGCCAAAAGATGGGTTTAAGTGTATGTTATTTATCAATTATATTAGCATCTTATTTGTTTTATGCCATTCAAAAAGGCCAAAAAGTAACAATTAAAGGTATAGAAACTACTACAATAATTATTTCAAGTGGTAGACCAATACGCCAATAATCGCCAAAATGATAGCCACCGGGTCCCATAATTAAAGCATTATTTTGATGTCCAATTGGCGTTAGAAAAGCACAAGATGCACCAATAGCAACAGCCATTAAAAACGGGTCAGCACTAACATTTAAAGTTTTAGCTATAGTATTTCCTATTGGAGCCATAATAATTGCAGTAGCAGCATTATTTAGGATATCTGATAAAGTCATTGTGGTAATTAAAACAATAGTTAATATCATTATGGTTGATATATCTCCACTAATATTTAATAGCCAATTGGCAATAACTTGAGTAGTGCCTGTGCTTTCTAAAGCATTTCCAACTGGAATCATCGCACCTAATAATACTACTACAGACCAGTCAACCCCACTATATAATTCGCGGGCAGGTATAACATTGAACAATACCATCATAACTACAGCTATGCCAAGACTTATTTGGATTGGTAGAATATTAAAAGTAGAAAGCAAAATAGCAATAATAAAGGTAGCTAGGGTAAACATAGCATATTTTCTTTTACCAATATCCATAGTTTTACCTGCTAAGGGAAAACATCCTAACTTATTTGTGACTTCTTCAATCTTTTCCTCTTCACCGTGTAATAATAAAACATCTCCTGCTTTTAAAGTGAGTTTTTTTAGGCGATTACGGTGTTGCCGCCCTTGTCTGGATACTGCTAATAGATTAACACCATGTCTTGATTTAAAGCGAATTTGTTCTACAGATTTTCTATCAATATTTGATGTGGGAGCGATAACTACCTCTGTCATCGTTGCACTTTCAGAATGTGAGATAGCATTTCTTGCATTATCAGCACCAAGTAAGTCTAAATTATAATATGACACTAATTTATCAACATCTTCTTGAGTGCCTTCTAAGACTAACATATCATTAGTTTTTAAGGTATATTTTTTATATGGTGCAGAATTGTATTGTCCCTTATTGATAAGAGACACAAAAGTTATATTGTTTTTAATTAAAATTTCTTCAATTTCATAAATACTTTTATTTTTAAAATTAGAATCTTTATTAATTTTTATTTCAAATAGATAAGATCCAATCTCAAATAAACTGCTACCAGTGCTAACTTTTCTTACCTTAACTAAACGCCATCCAATAACAGCCATAAAAATAAAACCAACAATAGCTATACTACCTCCAACAGGGGCAAAATCAAACATAGTAAAAGCTTCACCAGTAATTTGTTTACGATAAGATGCAATAATAATATTAGGAGGCGTTCCTATCATTGTTACTAGACCTCCTAATATAGAACCAAAGGATAAAGGCATAAGCACAGTAGAAGGGGAGCGTTCAGCATTTATTGCTGATTGGATAGCAACAGGCATAAGTAGAGCTAATGCTCCAACATTATTCATAAACATTGATAAAAAAGCAGCAATAAAGATGAGAGAGCCAATATGTAAAGATGGAGTTTTTGAGAATATGTTGACTATATTAACAATTCCTTCAACAGCACCTGATTTAGTAAGACCATAACTTAAAATTAATACTATAACAACTGTTAGCGTAGCAGGGTGACCAAAACCTAAAAACATTTCTTCACTAGGCACAATACCTAATAAAGAAGCTGAAAATAAAGCAATCAATGCTACAATATCATAACGCCACTTACCCCACACAAATAAAACTAACATTCCTAATAGCAAAAATAAAATTTGCAATTGTTCTAAAGTCATTAAATAGTTGCTCTTATAAAAATCTAAATTATATGCGATAAAAAATACTTTAAAATTACTAACTTTAAGTTTTATTTGATTAGAGGGGTAAAAATGAGTCTAATGTCTGATAGAGATGGTTATATTTGGTTAGATGGAGAATATGTAGAATGGCGAAAAGCAAAAGTCCATGTTCTTACTCATACTCTACACTACGGTATGGGAGTATTTGAAGGAGTTAGAGCTTATAAAACTAAAGATGGACCAGCAATTTTTCGCCTAAAAGAGCATACTGAAAGATTATTTGATTCTGCTCATATTTTAGGTATGCCAATGTCGCATACTAAAGATGAATTAAACCAAGTGCAAAAAGAAATAATCAAAAAAAACAATTTACAATCAGCATATTTAAGACCAATGTGTTTTTATGGCTCAGAAGGTATGGGATTAAGGGCGGATAATTTAAAAGTTCACACTATGATTGCAGCTTGGGAATGGGGCGCTTATCTAGGTGAGGATAATATGAAAAATGGCATTCGTATTAAGACATCATCATATACAAGGCATCATGTCAATATCGCTATGTGTAAAGCAAAAGCTAATGGTAATTATATTAATTCAATGTTAGCACTGCAAGAAGCACTTAGAGATGGGTATGATGAAGCATTATTATTAGATGTTGCAGGCTTTGTTGCTGAAGGTAGTGGAGAGAATATTTTTATTATAAAAGATAATGTAATTTACACACCTGAATTAACTTATGCTTTATCAGGTATTACCCATAATACAATTACTCAATTAGCAAAAGATTTAGGCTATGAAGTAATAATGAAACGCATCACTAGAGATGAAGTTTATTGTGCAGATGAGGCATTTTTTACTGGCACTGCTGCTGAAGTAACTCCAATAAGAGAGTTAGATAATCGTAAAATAGGCAGTGGTACAAGAGGAGAGGTTACAGAAAAGTTACAAACTTTATACTTTGATTGTGTTTACGGTCGTAATCAAAATTATGAAAAATGGTTAGAGTTAGGGAGAGTTTAAATGTTAGAAAATGATAACTTTCATAGACGATATGTTTCTTACTATAAGGTAAATGAAGCTGATTTGCCATTTGCTTGTCCTCCAAAAGATATCCAAGCCTGGAATCATCATCCGAAAGTGTATTTAGACTTTACTAAGGGTGATGCACATTGTCCTTATTGTGGTGCATATTATGTAATGAAAGACAAAGTAAAAGAATTTAAATAAAATGATTGAAAGTTTTAAAAATGCTAAACTATTAATCATTGGCGATTTAATGTTGGATAAATATTACTATGGTTCAACAAGTAGGATATCCCCTGAAGCACCAGTCCCAGTTGTTAAAATAAACAAAACAGAAGATAGAGTAGGTGGTGCTGCTAATGTTGCGCTAAATGCAGCATCGCTTGGTATTAAAGTGAATCTTATTAGCATTACTGGCAATGATGATGAACATAATAAAGTAATTAAAATACTAAAAAATAAAAATGTTAATTGTCTATTCCAACAAGAAAGTAATATAAAAACTAATTCTAAACTTAGAATTTTAAGTCAACATCAACAATTAATTAGATTAGATTTTGAAGATAGTTTTGCTGATATTAAACTTAATGAAGATTTATATACTAAGAAAATAAAATTTGCTCCAGTTGTTGTTTTATCTGACTATGGTAAAGGGGTTTTAAGTAATATTAGTAATATCATTGATTTAGCTAATAAAAATAATATTAAAACTATTATTGACCCAAAAGGCAACGACTTTAATAAATATGCTAATGCTTTTATGCTTACTCCTAATTTAAAAGAATTTGAAGCAATAGTTGGTAAATGTAATTCTGATATTGATATTGTTGAAAAAGGCTTTAAATTGATTAATAAATATAACTTCAAAGCTCTTTTAATAACAAGAGGTGAAAATGGTATGACCTTATTACAAAAACAAGGCAATAAGACCATACATCTTAGCACTAGCGCTAGAGAAGTTTATGATGTAACAGGTGCTGGCGATACAGTTATATCTTTATTAGCAAGTGCAATTTCTGCTGGTAATAGTATTGAAGATGCAACTAAAATTGCAAATGTAGCAGCTGGTATTGTAGTTGCAAAACTTGGCACTGCAGCAGTAAGCATAGATGAATTAAAAGTTGCATTTAATGAGATAGATTATGAAAAACAAAAAATATTAAGCCTTGCTATACTTAAAGAAAGATTAAGTGAGCTTAAAAATAGTAACAAAAAAATTGTATTTACTAATGGCTGCTTTGATATTTTGCATCCTGGACATATTCATTATTTACAAAAAGCTAAACAATTTGGAGATATTTTAATAGTAGCAGTAAATGATGATAATTCTGTAAAAAGACTAAAAGGAAATAAAAGACCAATAAATAATCTAAATTATCGTTTAAAAGTGCTTGCAGGTTTAGAAAGTATAGATTATTTAGTGTCGTTTAATACAGATACCCCAGAGAGTTTAATATGTGATTTATTGCCTAATGTTTTAGTTAAAGGAGCTGATTATAAAAAAGAGGATATTGTAGGTTATAAATGTGTAACTGCTAATGGTGGTAAGGTTGAAGTGATAGATTTTTTAAAAGACTATTCAAGCACTAAAACCATAGAAAAAATAAGCTAAGGATAAAAAAATGATAATAGTAACTGGTGGTGCAGGTTTTATAGGTAGTAATATTGTAAAAGCCTTAAATGATAAAGGTGAGACAAATATTATTGTTGTTGATGATTTAACAGATGGCACAAAATTTTTAAACATAGCTGATTTAAAAATAGCCGATTATTTAGATAAGGATGATTTTTTATTAAAGATAAAAAATAACTTTAATTTTGGCAATATAAAAGCAATATTTCATGAAGGTGCAGAATCAGCAACTACAGAATGGAATGGCAAATATGTAATGGCTAATAATTATGATTATTCTAAAGAATTATTACATTTTTGTATCAATAATAATATTCAATATCTATATGCATCATCTGCAGCAGTTTATGGAGGAAGTGAAATTTTTAAAGAAAATATAAAATATGAATCTCCTTTAAATGTATATGGCTATTCTAAATTTTTATTTGACCAGTATGTTAGAAAACTATTTCTTAATATTAAAAGTCAAGTCGTTGGTTTTCGTTACTTTAATGTATATGGTCCAAGAGAGGGTCATAAAGGCTCAATGTCTTCAGTTGCTTATCATTTAAATAGCCAAATTAATAATGGTGAAAATCCTAAACTTTTTGGCTCATATGCTGGTTATGAGGCAGGTATGCAATTGCGTGATTTTATTTATGTCCAAGATTGTGCCGATGTTAATTTATTTTTTTTAGATAACCCGCAAAAATCTGGTATTTTTAATTTAGGAAGCGGTAGAGCTCAATCATTTAAAGATGTAGCTCAAGCTGTGATTGAATATCATAATAAAGGAGAAATTGAATATATTAAGTTTCCAGAGCATTTAAAAAACAGGTATCAAAGTTTTACCCAAGCAGATATTAGCAATTTAAGAAATGCTGGTTATCAAAATTCTTTTAAAACTGTTGAACAAGGTGTTAATGAGTACATGCAATGGCTAAATCAATGAATTTTAATAACCATATAGCAATTCTATAAAAAAAACTTGCTAACACCTAAAGATAAAATAATAAAAACTAATTGATTTACAGTTTTATAATAAAAATACAGAGAATAGCTTTAAAGAACAATTAGCAAAAGAAATGGCTATTTAATTTGCTAAAAGTTTATAATTTAACTTTTTTAATAAATTAGGATAAATAATGGATGTATTAGAAAGAATTCAAAAACAAGTAGATAGTGCTGCCATTGTAATTTATATGAAAGGAACACCTCAATTTCCACAATGCGGATTTTCTGCGAGAGCAGCTCAAAACCTTGCTAATGCTGGAGTGGAATTTGCCTATGTTAATATTTTTGAAGACCCAGAAGTTTTTGAGAATTTACCAAAGTTTGCTAACTGGCCAACTTTTCCTCAAATTTATTTTAACTCTGAACTTGTAGGTGGAGGCGATATTATTAATGAAATGGCAGAAAGAGGGGAGTTAAAAGATGCAATGGTAGAAGCTAAGAAAAAATTTGATAATAAAAGCTAATTCTAAATAACACTATTTTAAAAATTAAATTTAATATTATCATTTATATCTAATTATGTCTGAAACTATAAAAGCAATTCGGGGTATGCATGATTTGCTACCAGATGAAAGTGATTTATGGCTTAATTTAGAAAGTATATTTAGAGCTACTTTTGAATCATACGGCTATAAACAAATTAGAACACCTATAGTTGAAAAAACTAAAGTTTTTTCTAAAGCAATAGGAGATGTTACTGATATTGTTGAAAAAGAGATGTATTCTTTTATTGATAAAAGTGATGATAGTTTAAGTCTAAGACCAGAAGGCACCGCTGGAAGTGTCCGACTTATGATAGAGCACAATTTATTAAGAGAAGGCATTCAAAAAGTGTGGTATCAAGGTCAAATGTTTAGAAGAGAAAGACCTCAAAAAGGACGCTATCGCCAATTCCATCAAGCAGGTATTGAAATATATGGTAGTAATTCACCAAAAGCTGATGCTGAATTAATTGCAGTTACTAATAAGCTATGGAATAGTCTTAAATTAAATAACATAAACTTAGAAATAAATTCATTAGGCTCTGATGCAGATAGGTTAAGTTATAAAAAAGACTTAATTAAATTTTTAAAGCAAAACAAAGCAAAATTAGATGCTGATAGTGTTAAAAGATTAGCTAGTAACCCACTTAGAATTTTAGATAGCAAAAACCCTGAAATAAAAAATTTATTATTAAATGCACCAATAATTACTGATTATTTAAATACAGAATCAAATAAAAATTTTGAAGTGTTTAAAAAATATTTAGATGAAATGGCTATAGATTACACTATTAACCCATATTTAGTAAGAGGTCTAGACTATTATAATGACATAGTTTTTGAATGGATTACTGCTGATTTAGGTGCTCAAGGAACTATATGTGGTGGAGGTAGATACGATAGCTTAATTAATAAATTGGGCGGTCCAGATACTCCAGCAACAGGTTTTGCAATTGGTATAGAAAGATTAGTATTATTACTTAAAAGTAATGGCATAAACTTAGAAAATAATAGAACTAAGGTCTATGTTGTAAGCGTAGGAGATAAAGCTAAATTAAAATCAATTAAAATAATTAGTGACTTAGTTGTAAAAATACCAAATTTAATAGTTTATAATGATATAACTGAAACAAGTTTTAAAAGTCAATTCAAAAAAGCTGATAAAAGCAATGCTGATTTTGCTTTGATATTAGCAGAAGAAGAGTTAGAAAAAAACTTAATAAGTATTAAAAAACTAAGAGGAAATAGCTATCAAAAAATGCTAAGTTTTGATGAAATAGTTAAAATTTTAATAGATACAAAAGATGAAAAAAATTATTGATATACATGCAACTGAAGAAGAGCAAGTAGAAATTATTAAAAAATTTTGGAAAGAAAATGGCAAAAGCATATTAATAGGAGTAATTGTTGGCATTTCTGTTATGTTTGGATGGAAATGGTATCAAGGGTATAAGTTAGATTATGAAACCCAAGCTAGAAATTTATATATTGCATTAGAATCTGATAAAAAATCTGCTGAAACTATATATCATAACTTACAAAATAATTATGCAAAAAGTAGCTATTCTAAGTTTGCAAATTTTTTAATGGCAAAATACTATTTTGAAGATAAAAATCATCAAAAAGCAATTGAATTCTTAACTCCTATGATTCAAGCTGAAGATGATTTTTTAGCTCATATTGCAAGATTAAGACTTGCTAATGTTTATTTAGATTTAAATGAATATAGCAAAGCAATTGATATATTAAACATAGAAAATGTAGGGAAATTTTTAGCACAATATGAAATGTTAAGAGGTAATATAAATCTTGCTCAAAACAATAATATAAAAGCTAAAAAGCACTTTGAAAATGCTGCTAATAATATGACTAATAATTCTGAAGTTCAAAGAATGTTAATAATGAAAATAACTGATTTGTAAGAGGTATGTTTATGAAAAATATAATTATATTGTTTTTTATATTATCTATTACATCTTGTTTTAGTTCTAAAGAAGATGCAAAGATAAGTAGAGTTGCAACTATTAATAAGTCAGATGGCAAACAAGTAAAAATTAAAGAAGTTTGGTCTATAGGTAATAGTTCGTTAGAAGACGCAATAACAGTAGGATTAAATATTGCTACTACTAACACCCAAATATTTGTTGCAAATGGTAATACAGTTTATGCTTATGATAAAAATTCTGGAAGAAAAATCTGGGAAAAAGACATAATAGCAAAATATACCCCTAAAAAGAGATATAAGGAAGAAACAAGCTTTGTTGCTAGTTTATTCGTTAAAGATAACTATGGTGATGAAGGTAATTATGATGTTCAAATTACTGCCGGTCCCATTGCTGATTCACAAATAGTTGTAATTGGAGGTTCTCGTGGAGAAGTTGTAATGTTAGATACCAATAATGGTAATAGACTTGCTATTGCATACTTGGATTCACCAATACTAGCAAATCCTCATATTTATTATGACCAGATCCTAATAAAAACTGAAGATTCTTATGTAAGGTCTCTAGATAGAAAAGACTTAAGCCTTAGATGGAATTATTCTCAAATACCTAGTGGCTTTAATATAAAAGGTTCATCTTCAATTGTAACTAATAATGACAAAATTTTTGTAGGTTTTGATAATGGTAAGCTGGTAGCCTTAAATAATACTGGAGTTACAGAATGGTTACGCAGAATTGGCATACCTAAAGGAAGAAATAGTCTATCTCGTATGGTGGATGTAGATAGTCCTGCAATAGTAGATGGTGATAATATTTATTCTGTGAGTTTTCAAGGTAGGGCGATGTCATTAGATGTTGACTCTGGGAAAGTGAATTGGATAAGGGAGATGTCATCAATATTAGGAGGAGATGTCATAGGAAATATTTTGTTTTTTGTAGATAGCGAAACTAATATAAGAGCATTATCAAAGAAAAGTGGAAGTGATATTTGGTCGCAAGAAGGTCTAAGAAATAGAATTACTGCACCTCCAATAGTTGATAATAATTTAATCATTGTTGGAGATTTTGAAGGTTATATACATTGGATAGATTCTAAAAGCGGGAATATATTATTTAGAGCAAGAGTTAGTAAAGATAAAATTATAAAGCTAGTTAAAATTGATGATATGATTGCAGCATTAGATATTGAGGGCGATTTATATTTATTTAGAAAATTGTGACCCCCCCTAAAATAGCTATAGTTGGTAGACCAAATGTTGGTAAATCTACTTTGTTTAATTGCTTAACAAAAAGCCGTAACGCTTTAGTTTCTGATTACTCTGGATTAACTAGAGATAGACAATACGGTCAAATAGAATTTGATGATATTATCTGTAATTTGATTGACACAGGTGGTATTACAAATGAAGAAAACATAATAACCAAAGCCGTTGAAAAGCAGACCATAACAGCAATAAATGATGCTAATATAATTTATTTCATAGTTTCTGCTAAAGAAGGATTAAGTAACTTAGATTTTGAAATTGCTTCTAAAGTAAGAAATTCAAAAAAAGATACTATCTTAATAGCAAATAAAAGTGAAAGTGTAGAGTTAGCGAATAATTTTGAGTTTTATGAATTAGGTTTAGGAGACCCAATACCAATATCAGCAGAGCACAGACAAGGTATATCAAGGCTTAAAGAAGCAACTCATAAATTATTAATTAAAAAAAATTACCAAGATTATCCCCCTTTAGATATTGCTAGTATAAAGATAGCTATTTTAGGTAGGCCAAATGTAGGCAAATCTACTTTAATTAATAAAATAATAGGAACTGATAGATTATTAGCTATTGACCTACCTGGCACTACCAGAGACAGTATTGCTATTAATTTCAATAAGGGTGATAAAAACTACATTCTAATTGACACAGCAGGCATAAGGCGTAAAAAAAATATTAAAGAAAAAATTGAAAAATTTAGCATTGTTAAAGCCTTAGATGCTATTGAAAATTCTAACTTAACAATTTTATTATTAGATGCTACCGAAGGAGTAACTGAGCAAGACGCTACTCTTTTAGGGATTATTATAGATAGAGGGAAACCGCTATTAATAGCTATAAATAAGTGGGATGCAGTAGATGATTACCAAAAAAAAGAACTAAAAAGAACTTTAGAATTAAAGTTAAATTTTGTTGACTATGTTAAGCAGCATTACATTTCAGCATTAAAAAACAAAGGTATCAATAAATTATTTCCTGATATTAATATTATTTATAAAAACTCTACTAAAACTTTTTCAACTTCATTATTAAATAAAATCTTAGAACAAGCTATAGTTAAAAGTCCGCTAAATTTTCATAAAGGTAAAAGAATAAAATTAAAATTTATGCATCAAATAGCTTCATCTCCAATGACTTTTGCTATTTATGGCAGTCGTTTAAATATGGCACCTAATAGTTATAAGCGCTATTTAACAAATTTTTTAAGAAAAGAATTAAATCTTATTGGAATACCCATTAAGCTAGAATTTAAAATTAGTAACAACCCTTTTAAAAATAGAAAAACTAAATTATCTAAAAGACAAATTGCTAAAAAAAGAAGATTAATGAAATTTGTAAAATCCAGTTAATTTTGTGATGAAAAAACATAGAGTTAATAAGAACTTACGTATATATCAAAGGCCAAATTATTATTACCTTAAAAAGCGCAAGAAAAATAAAAAAATCATAATTATTAGTATCTTTTTAATAATAATATCTGCTGTTGCTTATTTTAAATATCTAAACATTATTATTAAGGAACACTTTTCAAATCCTTATATCTTAGCAACAAAAGTATTTTCTGAACCTATAAGCCTCAAGGTAGGTGAGCATATTTCTAAAGAATCTTTTAAAAACATACTTGATAAATATTCTATAAGCTATGAAGTTAATAACAATACTATAGATATAAAAAAAGATTTAGCAAAAGTTGTATTTAATAACACTAAGATACAAAATCTGTATAAAAATAATATTCCAGTTAATGAAATAAAATTATCTGAAGTTTTTATTGGTTTTTTAAAAAATACTGAGTTTAAAGATTATAAATTAACTGCTATTGAAGAGTTTCCACAAGAATTAATTGATATGCTACTTATGATAGAAGATAAGCGTTTTTATTCTCATATAGGTATTGATTTTATTGCAATATTTTTGGCTTTATATGACAAAATATTTACTAATGAAAAGCTAAGAGGTGCAAGCACGATTACCCAACAATTAATAAAAAATTCTCTGCTCTCAAGGGAAAAAAGCTTGTTAAGAAAAATTCAAGAAATTTTTATGTCAATTGTTACAGAGCAAATGTATAGTAAAGACTTTATATTAGAAAATTATTTGAATACAGCTTATTTTGCTCAAGATAAAAAAAGAGCAATTCATGGATTTCCACTAGCTAGTGAATATTATTTTAATAAACCTTTAAATTTATTAAATACTGAAGAAATAGCTCTTTTAGTAGCAATGACAAAAGGTGTTTTTTTTTATCACCCTATATTAAATCCAAGTCGCACTCTAAAAAGACGAAATTTAGTGTTATTGGTTTGGTATAAAAATGGGCGAATAACTGAGACAGAATATAAAGAGCTAATTAAAAAACCTTTAAATGTTAAAAAAGCTAAAAATCTTAAAAATCACCATATTGCTTTTTTAGATTTAATAAATAGGCAATTGCAAGAAAATTACAGTATTGCTAACACCGAGGATAATTTAAATATATTTTCTACTTTAGATGTCAAACTACAAAATCATACTGAAAAAGTAATTGAAAAAGGACTTTTAGATTTAGAATTAAATAATGAGTTAAAAACATACAGCCTACAAACAGCAGTGATTATTAATGACAGGCAAGATAATATTAAGGCTCTAATAGGAGATAGGTATAAAGAAAAAGTAGGTTTTAATAGGGCTTTAGACGCCAAAAGACACATAGGCTCACTTATTAAACCTGTTATATATTTAGCTGCTTTATCAGAGCCTGATAGATTTAATTTATTATCAATTTTAGATGACTCTGAAGTATCAAAAGATTATTTTGAACCTGGTATTGAAAGTTATAATGAAGTTGAAGTAAAAAATTGGCAGCCTAAAAATTTTGATAATAAATCACATGGTAAAATTTGGCTTATTAATGCATTAGCACATTCTTATAATCAAGCAACAGTAAGACTTGGTTTTGAAGTTGATATAAACACTATTGCAAGATATATAAAATCATTAGGAGTAAAAGGAGATGTTAAACCTTTTCCATCATTACTTTTAGGTGCGATTAATTTATCACCTCTAGAAGTAGCTAATATTTATCAAACAATTATGAGCAATGGTTATAAGAGAAACCTTAATTCTATACTTAAAGTTAATAAAAATGGAGCCTCTATAAAAGCTAATTTAAAAGATAATAGTAAAATATCTGAAAAAGAGTTTTTGTATTTAATTCAATTTGCAATGAGAGAAGTTGTAAAAATAGGAACCGCAGAAAGAATTAAAGAAACTTTTGATAATATTGATATAGCTGCTAAAACTGGTTCTACAAATGATTTAAGAGATAGCTGGATTGTAACATCTGGTGATAAATACACCACTACTATATGGATAGGTAGAGATGATAATAAATCTATTTATATGCCAGGCTCAAATGGAGCTTTAGGATTGTTTGTAAGAATTTTTAAAGATATTGGATATGATAATTTATCATATAAAGAATTTACTAACATTAAAATTATTAAAGTTGATAAAAATAATAATTGTAATAATATAAAAGAAATACCTTATTTAAAAGGTTTTAAGCCTGAGCCAGAAAATTGGTTTTTATGTGGATAAATGTATGAAATTAATTGCTATTGATACCTGCACAGAAACTGTATCAGTTAGTTTATATATAAATGGTAAAAATTTTAACCATTTTCTTAAAGGAATTAATAAAAGTTCAAGCATTATTTTATCATTATGTGATGAACTATTAACAAAGACCAAAACCAAGATAATGGATTTAAATGCAATTATTTATACCAAAGGACCTGGCTCTTTCACAGGAGTTAGAGTATGTGTTGCAGTGGCTCAAGGCTTATCTTATGGTCATAACATACCTACTATTGGTATATCTACATTAGAATTGATGGCTTTTGGCGCCTACTTGAAATATCAAAATCCTAAAATTGCTGTTGCCTTAGATGCTAGGATGAATGAAATTTATTGGTCTTTATTTGATTTTTCTAATGAAAAAATAAATATTATTGAAGATAGTTTAAAAAAACCTGCTGCGGTTGAAAAATTATCTAATGATTTTATTGGAGTAGGGAATGGTTTCAGAGTTTATGAAAAGATATTAAAATCAAAAACTAATATTAAGGATTATTACTCTGAATTTTATCCTAAAGCTGAAAACTTAATCAAAATAACACTAAGAAAATACAAATCAGTATCTGAAATAAAATCTGATAAATACTTGGCTAGTGCGCTTTATCTAAGAAATAAAGTAACTTCATAGTTAGATTATCTAAAAATATTGACAGATATTCTTTTAATTGTGAATGGGGTAAATTATTTAAAAACGATAAAGGTGCTCCAGCAATGGCAACTAGATTAATAACAGGGTTGCATTATCTTAATAACATATCGTTATACTCACACTAAGCAGTTTAAGAGAATGAACAACATAAACAGGAAATTAAAGTCTCGTTTTGGTAGAGTTGTTAGGGATATTGAAATGCAATTAGTGGCATATGAAACATAGAAGTGCTATAGAAGCAGAGATTGGGCATATGAAAATTATGGTAGGCTAAATAGAAATTATCTTAAAGGTAAGGTTGGAGATATGTTGAATGTAATACTATGTGCAAGTGCTCACAATTTAAGGGGAATCATTAACAAGTTAAGAGATTTTTTGGACCAAAATTTGTATGCTTGAATTTTGAATACAAAGTTAGTTAAAAATGAACTGCTTAAGTTATCATGACCTTAAATTTAATATTCTGTAGCCAGTTCAGGGTTGGATTATTAAAATTAAGGTTATATTTTGTGGAAATAAGTGTAAAATAAATTACAATTTACCTTACTATAAGGTTACTTAATTATATGAATTTATGTAGCGCTGTAGTTTACTCTAAACCTAAAAATTCAAAATTTGTAAAAAAAGAATTAGAAAAATATAAAGGTGTAGAAGTTCACGGGGGAGTTGAAGAAGGTAAAATTATAGTTACACTAGAAGAAGAAAGCGATAATATTCTTGCTGATACTATAAATAAATTTAATGATATAAAAGGGGTTATTAACACAGTGATGGTTTACCATGTTAATGAAGTTTAAGTTTAATTCAATAAAAAATGGAGTAAATAATGACAATAAATAGAAGAGAGTTTATTAAAAATAATGCCGCTATTGCCGCAGCCACTGCTGTTGGTGTGAGTTTGCCAGCTATAAAGGTTTCTGCAAATGAAAGTGATGGCATTCGTTGGGATAAAATACCATGTCGCTTTTGTGGGACAGGATGTTCTGTATTGTTGGGCACTAAAAACGGTAAAGCTGTTGCATGTCAAGGAGACCCTGATGCACCAGTTAATAAAGGCCTTAACTGTATTAAAGGCTATTTTCTGCCAAAAATAATGTATGGTAAAGATAGATTAACAAAACCTCTTCTAAGAAAGAAAAATGGTAAATTTGATAAAAATGGTGATTTTGAAGAAGTATCTTGGGATGAAGCATTTAAAATTATGGCTGAAAAATGGATTAAAGCCCGTAAAGATAAAGGCCCTAAAGGTGTTGGTATGTTTGGTTCTGGTCAATGGACAATATGGGAAGGATATGCTGCACAAAAACTATTAAAAGCTGGTTTTCGCTCTAACAGTTTAGAGCCTAATGCTCGTCATTGTATGGCTTCAGCAGTTGGAGCTTTTATGCGTGGTTTTGGCATTGATGAACCAATGGGTTGTTATGATGATATGGAACATGCAGATGCTTTTGTGTTATGGGGCTCTAATATGGCTGAAATGCACCCTATTTTATGGTCTCGTATCACTGATACTCGTCTTACAAAACCAGGTAGTGAAGTTCATGTATTGTCAACATTTAAACATCGTTCGTTTGAATTAGCTGATAATGGTATCATTTTTACTCCTCAAACTGATTTAGCAATTTTAAACTATATTGCTAATCATATTATTCAAACAAAGGCTTACAACAAAGAATTTATTAAAAACAATGTGAACTTTAAAAAAACACCTACTGATATTGGTTATGGTTTAAGAAATAATGACCCTCGCCAAAAAGCTGCTAAAAATGCTAACAAAGGTAAGCTTAGTGCTATAACTTTTGAAGAGTATGCAAAATCAGTAGAACCTTATACTTTAGAAAAAACTAGCAAATTATCTAATGTTCCTAAAACAAGATTAAAAAGGTTAGCTGAATTATATGCTGACCCCAATAAAAAAATTGCTTCGTATTGGACAATGGGATTTAATCAACATGTAAGAGGTGTTTGGGCAAATGGTCTGTTATATAATATTCATCTTCTTATGGGTAAAATATCCGAACCAGGCAATGGTCCATTTTCATTAACTGGACAGCCTTCAGCTTGTGGCACTGCTAGAGAAGTGGGAACATTTACTCATAGATTACCTGCTGATTATGTTACTAAAAAAGACTCTCATTGCCTTCTTGCAGAAAAAATCTGGAATATACCAAAAGGAACTATTCCACGAGCCAATGGTAAAAACAGCGTTAATAAAGAAAATATGGGTCCAACTCTTATCCATGCAGTAGCAATGCATCGTGCTCTTAATGATGGCAAGATGAATTGTTTTTGGGTGATGTGTAATAACAATTTACAAGCTGCAGCAAATTTTAATGATGAATCTTATCCAGGTTGGAGAAGAAAGGAAAACTTTATAGTTGTGTCGGATCCATATCCAACAGTGTCAGCTATAGGGGCTGATTTGATTTTACCAACTGCTATGTGGGCAGAAAAAGAAGGAGCTTATGGTAATTCTGAAAGAAGAGCTCAATTTTGGCGCCAGCAAATAACAGCACCAGGTGAGTCTAAATCTGATTTGTGGCAGATTATGGAGTTTTCTAAATATATTAAAGTTGAAGATGTTTGGCCAAAAGAATTAATAGCAACTATGCCAAAACATAAAGGTAAAACTTTATATGAAGTTTTATATAAAAATGGTCAAGTAAATAAATTCCCTAAACAACAAATAACTGATTCTAGAGGCAATAAATATAACAATGACGAATCTGAGGATTTTGATTTTTATGTGCAAAAAGGTTTGTTTGAGGAATATCGCCGCTTTCAATTTGAAGGTCCTAAAAAAGGTCATGAAATGGCAGAATTTGATGCATATCATAAATCAAGAGGTTTGCGTTGGCCAATTATTAATGGTAAAGAAACATTATGGCGTTATCGTGGTGGCTATGACCCTCATGTAAAAGGCGGCAAAGATGTAGTTAAATTTTATGGTAAGCCTGATGGAAAAGCTAATATTATAACTGCTCCTTATGAGCCGGCTGCAGAAAGCCCAGATAAAGAATACAATTTATGGTTGTGCACTGGTCGGGTATTAGAGCACTGGCATTCTGGCTCAATGACTAGAAGAGTCCCAGAGCTACATAGAGCTGTGCCTGATGCATTAGTTTATATGAACAAAAAAGATGCAAAGAAAAACAAACTACGTAATGGTTCTAAAGCTAAAATTGAAACTAGGAGAGGACATATTATTGCTAGAGTATCAACAAAAGGTAGAAATAGACCGCCGAAAGGTCTAATTTATATACCTTGGTTTGATGCCAGCCGCTTAGTTAATAAATTAACACTTGATGCAACAGATCCATTATCCAAAGAAACTGACTATAAAAAGTGTGCCGCTAAAGTAGTTAAAGTTTAATTGGTTTAGCTATTGAATAAATATTTAGGAGATAAATTATGAAAAAAATAGTAATGAGTTCATTAATTGTTGTTTTAGGTTTTATGTTAAATATAACAAGTTTTGCATTAACATCTGAACGCGGAGCTAATAATCTAAATTCTGCATCTGACACACCTGTAAAAAGAAAAGTGTTGAGTAAAGATGGAGGCTTTGAAAAGAGTTATGAAATACAACCTCCCTTGATTTCACACAAAACTGATAAATATAAAGTAAATTTAAAAAACAATGGTTGTCTTGATTGTCATAGTGAGAAAACTTATGAAAAAGAAAAAGCTCCCAAAGTTAGTGATAGCCATTTTCAAGATATAAGGCATAATAAAAAACTTAAATCTATATCTACAACTAGATATTTTTGTATGCAGTGTCATGCAGTCCAAACTAATGCTAAAGAATTAGTGAAAAATACTTTTTAATATTAAAAATATATTTAGAGTGTTGCAAAATTATATTTATTGGCACTGAAGTCTGAGAAAGTGCATTTTTATATTGTTTGTAACAATATTATGTTATTTTTATTTAAATCTCTATATAAGGTAAAAAAAATATGATTAAATTTTTAAAAACAAAAAGTGTCACTATAGTCTTGGCAATAGGGGCTATGATTGGTATTTTATTTTGGGGCGGATTTAATACTGCTATGGAAATGACTAATACTGAAGAATTCTGCATTTCTTGTCATGAAATGAAAGATAATGTTTATGAAGAACTGCAAGAAACCATTCATTTTAGCAACAGAACAGGAGTTAGAGCAACCTGCTCAGATTGTCATGTTCCAAAAGAATGGACTTATAAATTTATCCGTAAAATTAAGGCAACAAATGAATTATTTCATAAAATCATGGGGACAATTGATACAGCAGAAAAGTTTGAAGCTAAGCGCTTAGAACTAGCTAAAAATGTATGGAGAGATATGAAAAAAACAGATTCTAGAGAGTGTAAAAATTGCCACAACTATGATTATATGGATTTTGATAAACAAGAATCTAGAAGTTCTGATAAACATGATGAAGCTATAGAAGAAGGTAAAACTTGTATTGATTGTCATAAAGGCATAGCACATTCACTTCCAGAAGGATACGATCCTAGCGAAGATAATTATTAAAATTAATGAAAAGGAAAAATATATTACCTCCATGGAGTTTTAAAGGTGATGATTTTTTTGAAAAATGTAATAAATGTGCAAAATGCATTGAACTCTGTCCTAAAGGTATAATTAAAAATGGTTCTTTTAATTACCCTAAAGTAGAGTTTACAACTAATTATTGTGACTTTTGTCGTATTTGTGTTGAAAATTGCCCAACAAATGCACTTGATATTAAAAATAAGCCTTTTGGGCATAAAGTAGAGATTAAAAAATCTTGTTTAGCAATGAATGCTATCACCTGTAGAGTATGTGCTGATAGTTGCGAAGAAGAAGCAATAGAGTTTAAATTACAAACAAAAGGAAGAAGTAATCCTGTTATAGATATAGAGTTATGCAATGGTTGTGGAGAGTGTTTAGTTAAATGTGTTAATAACAGTATAACAATTAAATATGCCAGCTAAAATTAGTCGTCGTCATTTTTTTTATAATATTCTTACTACAGCTTGTAGCGCTGCTGTTGGAGGTATTGGGGTTGGCTTATATTCCAAACAAACCACTGCATTAGCTGTTAATGCTGTCCGCCCACCAGGTGCTTTAACAGAGGAAGAATTCACTAAAACTTGCATTCGTTGTGGTGTATGTGTTCAAGACTGTCCCTATGAGATACTAAAACTTGGCAAAATTGGAGATAATGTACCTACTGGCACACCTTATTTTATTGCTAGAACTGGTCCTTGTGAAATGTGTGAAGATATTCCTTGCATTAAAAATTGTCCAACTGCCGCACTTGATAAATCTTTAACTGATATAGAAAAATCAAAAATGGGCACTGCAGTATTAATTGACCAAGAAACTTGTATTGCTTTTTTAGGTCTTAGATGTGAAATATGTTTTAATGTTTGTCCAATTCAAGGGAAAGCAATAACTATAGAATATGAACATAATAAACGCTCAGGTAAGCATGCTCGTTTTTTACCTGTTGTGCATTCACAAAGTTGCACTGGATGTGGATTATGTGAGAAAGCTTGTATTTTAGAGGAAGCAGCAATAAAAGTATTACCAGTCCATGTTGCTAAAGGTAAAAGAAATTCTCATTATCGTTTAGGTTGGGAAGAAAAGAAAAAAGCAGGAAAATCTCTAGTAACTCCTGATGTAGAACATAAATATAATCTGCCTGAAGGCGTTAAATATGATTTACAAGGTGAAGGTTTAATTCTTGACCCAGCAAATAATAAAAATACTCCTTTTAAATCTAATCCTATTGACACTTTAAATAAAGGTCTTGAATGATGATAAGTTTTTTTAAACAAAATAAATGGTTACTAATGCGTAGGATAAGCCAATTTACTATTATAGCTGTTTTTTTGTCTGGACCTTTTTTTGGATATTGGATAGCTAAAGGTTCACTTGCCTATAGTTTAACTTTTGACACTTTACCATTGTTTGACCCTTTAGTTTTTTTGCAATATATAGTATCAGGAATGGATATTAATAGAGAAGCAATTATTGGTGTGATAATTGTTGTTATTTTTTATTTTATAGTTGGTGGTAGAGTATATTGTTCTTGGGTCTGTCCAGTTAATATCATAACTGACACTGCTAGATGGTTACATAATAAATTAGGCATAAAAACAAGTTCTAATATTAGTAAATCAACGCGTTACTATTTACTATTTGTAGTGCTAATATTGCCTATTGTTACTGGAATCATAGTATGGGAGTTAGTAAATCCAATATCAGTTTTGTTTAGGGGTATAGTTTATGGTATTGGTTTTGGATGGTTGGTATTACTAACTATATTTCTATTAGATTTATTTGTCGCAAAAGATCTATGGTGTGGCAGACTTTGTCCAGTAGGTGCTTTTTATTCTTTACTTGGTAAAAAAAGTTTATTAAAAATGCGCGCTGATAATCGTGATAAATGCAATGATTGTTTAGATTGTTATCTTGTATGTCCAGAATCAAAAATATTAAATCCTGTATTAAAAGGCAAAGAAAAACCATTTGTTAGTTCAGAATTATGTACTAATTGTGGTAGATGTATTGATGTTTGTGAAGAGAATGTTTTTCATTTTGGTTTGAGAGGATGATAGTTAGTTAAAGAAAACTAAATATATGATAAAATTATCAGTTAGCTTTTTTTATTTGTTTGTTTTATGTGGAAATTAATCCAAAAATTTGCATCTCCTCAGTATTTTTTTACTTATTCAACTAAGCTTATTAATTGGATTTTTTATCCATTTATATTGTTAACAATTATAGGTTTATATTTAGGTTTAGTAGTAGCACCTATAGATTATCAACAAGGAGATAGTTATCGTATTATGTTTGTTCATGTACCTTCTGCCTGGATGTCAATGTTCATTTATGTTGTTATGGCTACATCTGGAGCGATTGGTCTTATATGGAAAATAAAATTAGCTGATATCGTTGCCAAAGTATCAGCACCAATTGGGGCAATTTTTACTTTTTTAGCATTAGCTACAGGTTCTATTTGGGGTAAACCTATGTGGGGAACATGGTGGGTATGGGATGCAAGATTAACTTCTGAATTAATACTATTATTTTTATACTTAGGTTATATAGCCTTACAAAATTCTTTTGATAATCCTAATACTGCAAGTAAAGCAAGCACTGTTTTAGCCTTAGTGGGAATAGTTAATTTACCTATAATTCATTACTCTGTTAAATGGTGGAATACTTTACATCAAGGAGCTTCAGTAAGCAAAATAGGAGCACCTTCTATTCATATTGACATGCTTATTCCTTTATTATTAATGGCTTTTGCATTTCAATTATTTTATATTTTAGTAGTTTTAAAAAAAGCTAAAAATGAAGTTCTTATAAGAGAACAAAACACAAGATGGGTTAAAGAGGTTATTTTGGAAGGTAAATAAAATGGATATCAACGAACTAATTACTATCATACCTTACGGTAAATATACATCTTATATTCTTAGCAGTTATATACTTACTTTTATAGCTTTATTATTAGCATTTATAGAACCTAATAAAACAAAGAATAAAATTATTGAGCAATTAAGGATTAAATATCATAAAACTAAAAATAACAAATGACTAAAAAAAGACAAAAAAGAATTTTTCTAATAATTATTTTATTATGCGGAGTAGGTTTAGCTAGCTATTTAGCAATAAAAGCTTTTGAAGAGAATTTATTATATTTTATGTCTCCAAAAGACATATATGCTGGAAAAGTAATAAAAAATAAAAACTTTCGTTTGGGCGGTATAGTTAAAAATGATAGTGTTAAACGCGAAGGCTTAAATGTATGGTTTGATTTGACTGATTATGAAAAGACTATAAAAGTCCACTATAAAGGCATACTTCCTGATTTGTTTAGAGAAGGGCAAGGAATTATTGCTACAGGTTTTTTAGAAAACAATATATTTAAAGCTAGTGAAGTATTAGCAAAACATGATGAAAATTATATGCCACCAGAAGTTGCTGCTTCTTTAAAGAAATGAGCATAAAAAGATTAATACCACTTTTTATATTTGTAATCTTATCTTTCTTTTTATATATAAGTTTACAAATAGATTCAAAAAAACTACCATCACCTTTAATAAATAAAGAGTTTCCAATAGTTAAAACAAAAATGTTATATGACAGTTATGAGCCTTTTACAAAAGAAGACTTTAATGAAAAATACACTCTTGTGAATGTATGGGCATCGTGGTGTGCAACTTGTAGAGCAGAACATGCTACATTGTTAGAAATTTTTAAATCTAAAAAAGTCAATATGATTGGTATTAATTATAAAGATACAAAAAAAGATGCCATTAAATATTTAGAGGAGTTAGGAAACCCTTATCATAAAATTACTTTTGATTTTAAAGGTGAACAGGGCTTAGAATTAGGAGTATATGCTACTCCTGAAACATTTGTTGTCAATAAAAATGGTATCATAAAAAAGAAAATTACCGGTCAATTAACTAAAGAAATGTGGGATAATGAAGTCCTGCCTAAGGTTAAAGGGGGAGGATGGGTAAAATAATTATTTTTTTATCTTTATATTGACTAAAGATATATTTAATGGATAATCTTTAGTTGCTTTAACATTACATTTTTTTTTAAATTTTTAAGGAGTTTTTATGAATAAATCTGATCTAATAAATGCTGTTGCTGAAGATGCTGATATATCTAAGGTTGCTGCAGGGCGTGCAATTGATGCTATGATTGCTGCTGTTACCACAACTCTATCAAATGGTGATTCAGTTGCTTTAACAGGATTTGGTAGCTTTTTAGTTAGAGACCGCGCAGCTCGTGTTGGAAGAAATCCTCAAACTGGCGCTACTATTCAAATTAAAGCTAGTAAAGTCCCAGCATTTAAAGCTGGCAAGTTATTAAAAGATGCGGTTAATAAATAAACTAATCCAGTAAAACTACCCTTTGTTTAATAAAAAACACTTCTCATATAATATTTTTGAAGTGTTTTTATTGGGTGCTTAGCTCAGTTGGGAGAGCATCGCCCTTACAAGGCGAGGGTCGCAGGTTCAAGTCCTGCAGCGCCCACTAAAATTATATAACTTGCAATTATTATATTACTTCATGTTTATTGTTTATTGTTTATTTTTTGTTTTAATTATTTAGAAAAAAGGTAAGCTAAAAAACCATTAGCATCAATTTTAAAACATCTATAGCTTTAGTTATTTTGGTAAAAAAATATAATAGATAATCACTAATATCCTCGTAAGTTTATCAAATGAAGAACTAAGATAGATTAGAAATTTAACAATAATATTGCTTTATAATAAGAAACCAAATGATTACATTTCAGATAAAGTTTAAATTTCTACATATTATGGTCATTAATAAATAAAAAATTGAGAATGGAGTTTGAAAAAAGGAAGAATCTTTTAACACATAATCTACTAATTTCTTTTCTCTTATTCATAGAAATAGCTTGTACAAAAATATTACAAAATGTATTTAATACCTTTTGTAATATTTTTATTTTTTTATTTTTTTTACTTTTTACAAATTTTGCTTATGCTAAATTAACTTCAAGTGTAAATAGCAGTACTATTACTAATGCAGAAAACTTATACTTAACAATATCTTTAGAAAATTCAAATGAGTCTGGTAGTATTAATTTTTCTAAATTAGAAAATGATTTTATAATCATTGACACTACAGAATCTCAATCAATAATCTCAATTAATAATAGAGTTAAAAGGACTAAGGTTTGGAAA
This sequence comes from uncultured Thiotrichales bacterium, assembly GCA_964508055.1. Lineage (GTDB taxonomy): Bacteria > Pseudomonadota > Gammaproteobacteria > PS1 > Pseudothioglobaceae > CAZDRI01. Next base: position 4,440 of record CAZDRI010000017.1, on the reverse strand, counting down.
TTAGTTTTAGAACCAAAAAGAATAGGAGATTTAAAAATTCCAGTTTTTAGTATTGGCAAAGAAAAATCAAAAGAAATAAATATAAAAGTAACAGATGCTATAAAAGATATAAGTAATCAGCCTTTATTTATTACTTCTAAAGTAGATAATAAGACACCTTTTATTCAATCTCAAGTAAATTACACTGTAAGTCTTTATAGCACATCAAAATTATTAAATATAAGCAAAATACCTTTTGCTCCAAAAGTAAAAAATGCAATTATTCAAAAATTAAACTCCTCAAAAGTAAAAAAAAAAACATACAATAATAAAACTTTTTGGGTTATAGACTTTAATTATGCAATATTCCCACAGCAAAGAGGCAAACTTTCAATACCAAGAATTAAATTACCGGTAAATTTTAAAACTAATAAAAAAACTCAACAAATCAACCTTATAACAAATGAAATAATTTTAGATGTAAAACCACAAATTGATGATGCAATAGTAATTAATTGGCTTCCCGCTAAAGACCTAAAAATCAAAGCAAGATATTTAACTGAACCAACAATATTTAAAGTTGGTGAACCTGTTATTAGGGAAATATCGCTACAAGCAAAATCTCTTATGGCATCACAATTGCCTGATATAAAATTTGAGAGCTCTGATATGTTTCAACAATATATAGATGACACTAAAACAGATATTAAAGTTACTGAAAAAGATTTAATGAGCACTAAAATTCAAAATATCCTAATTATTCCGAACTCTGCTGGCAATCATATCTTGCCAGAAATAAAAGTTAATTGGTTTAATACTACTACTGAAAAATTAGAAACTATAACTTTACCTGCACAGCAAATAACAGTATTAGCTGCTAATATAAATCAACCAATAGAGATAAAAAAATCTAGCACTAAATCAATTATTATTGATAGACCAAAAGATATAATTAATCAACCTGAAATAAAAATAATTTATAAAGAACCTCTTAAATGGCAAATATTATCTCTGATACTAACTGTGTTTTGGATAATAACTATTGTAATATTATTTCTTGTTAAGAAAAATAATAGTAAATCAAAAAAGGCTAAAATTAACACTGATATTTTTAAGAATAAAGAAGTTGTTAATGAAATTAAAAAAAGTGCTAAAGAAAATAATATAGCAAAATGCCGTATGGCTTTAATTAAATGGGCTAGACATAATATTGCTAATAATATAGCTGGTTTGGAAGAAATAGCTAACAATGATTTGTTTGATAATATTAAAGATGATTTGTTAGAGTTGGATAATATACTTTATAAAAATAAAGATAAAAAATGGAATGGAGTTGTTTTTTGGGAGAAAATAAAAGCCTATTTAAATAATCAAGTTGAACATGATGACAGTAAAAAAGATTTGAAGTTAAAAAGCTTATATCCTCAATAACTTACAAAGCTATTCAAAAAAAAACATTTCCTTAAACTTCATCCCCGGCATAGTTTCACAACAGTTTTATATTATTTAGTCACCCATACAAATTCCAAGTTTTCTCGCTGATTTAACCCATGGATGATTTTTAGGAACAAGTTTTTTAATACCTGCTACTTTATCCAAATCCACTACAGATATTTTTTCCCCTTTTAATGCAACCATTACCCCAAACTTTCCATTTTTTATATATTTTGCACAAGAGGTGCCTAATCTAGTTGCTAATAATCTATCTGTTGCTGTAGGCGTTCCACCTCTTTGCAGATGACCTAATACTGTTAATTTTGATTCTATTTTAGTTAGCTTTTCTAGCTTATTAGTTAAATCTAAGGTGTGGTGAACATGTTGTTTATAAAAATTTAAAATAGCTGTTGCTGCTTTTTGTTTTTTTATATTGGTATCAGCTAATTTTTTATTTTTTTCAAGTTTGGTTAATATACTAGAGTTTTTATAACTCATAGCTCCTTCAGCAACTACTATTATGCTATAGAGTTTTCCAGATTTTGTTCTATCTAAAATAGCTTCAGCTACAATATTTTCATCATAAGGTATTTCAGGTATTAATATTGCTTCAGCACCTCCAGCAATTCCAGACCCTAAAGCAAGCCATCCAGCTCTATGACCCATAACTTCAACTACAATAATTCTTTTATGACTCATTGCAGTTGAGTGGAGACGATCAATTGCATTTGTTGCTATTCCCAAAGCTGTATCAAAGCCAAAAGTTAAATCTGTATTAGCAACATCATTATCAATAGTTTTTGGCATGGTTATGATATTTAATCCTGCTTTATGTAATTTAAAAGCATTTTTTTGAGTTCCACCGCCACCAATACATACTAATGCATTTAAATTATGTTTTTTATAATTTGCAACTGCATTAGCTACCATATTCCTAACCTCACCTTCAATTTTCATACGATGTGGCTTATCTCTGCTAGTGCCAAGTATAGTTCCACCTAAAGTTAAAATTCCTGACAAAGCATCATCTCTAAGAGCTATATAATTATTGTTTACTAAACCACGAAATCCATCTTTAAAGCCAATAAATTTCATATTATAGAACTTATTACCTGTTCTACATACTCCACGAATAGCAGCATTTAGACCAGGACAATCACCTCCACTTGTAAGTATTCCTATTTTTTTCATGTAATTTTATTAAAATTTAAAAGTAATGATTTTACTTAATTTACTATTTACTGTTAATATATTAATTTTAATATAATAAATATAAGCCCTTGTAGCTCAGCTGGATAGAGCAATCGCCTCCTAAGCGATAGGTCGGACGTTCGAATCGTCTCAAGGGCGCCACCTTAAAACCATTGATATAACAACAAATATAATCAATAAACAACTTTAAACCACTCCTGTATTTATGTGATATGCATGTATAAGTTCAGAAACATCTTGCACTTTTGTTTGACTGAGAAAAAGCATAAATTTAATTGCAAAAGCAACAGGATTACCTAATTTAGATGATATAGATAATGATGACTATAATAAATATTCAATAGGAGATTATCTTAGTAATGCTTTATTTTCTAAAGATAAAGATGATGAGTGATTTATAAATTTAGTTTTTAATATTTTCCAACTATTAGGAATTTCCGAACAGCTCAAAAAATGTAATTTCAGGGTAAGATTAAAAAAACCAAAATAAAACTTTTTGCCGTTTCAATATACACTAAACCCCATATAAATGAAGACCTGTAGCGGTTTATATTGTAGTGTATGTCTAGTGGGGCTGTTGACTGCTAGTTAATTTTGTTAAAAAACTCTAAAAAATTTTATAACTGCAATTTTGTTAAAAATATTTTATGATTTTTAATGTTTTTTATTGATTACACTATATAATACTATTGTATTATTTATTAAATGATTAACATTATGGAAGTTAAAACAACAACTAGTATTAAATTAAATCCAACAGTAAAAAAACACGCTCAAAGCGTTTTTAATAGCTTGGGTATTACTATGAGTGATGCAATTAATATCTTTCTAAAGCAAGTAGAATTACACAAAGGCATACCATTTGATATAAAAATACCTAATAAAGAAACTCAAAAGGCTATCAAAGAAGCTAGAGCAGGAATTAATATTGTTGATTTTGATATTAAGGATTTTGAGTGATACTTAAAAGACGAAAGTCTTTTCTTAATGATTTTAGAAAAGTAAAACTTACTGATAAACAATTTGAAAAGTTTATTATTTATACTTCACTCTTAAAAAATGGTAAACCATTACCAAAACAAGCAAGAGACCACAAACTACAAGGCAATTACTTAGATTGTAAAGAGTTTCATATAGGCGGTGATATGCTAATCATGTACTTAGTTAAGAATAATGAGATTATCTTACTAAGAATAGGCTCACATTCACAATTATTTAATTAAGTGGCTCTGTAAATAATTTTGTGTAAATACTCATTTCCTATAGTGAAAATTTTATTATAAATTCTAGCACCTTTATTAGAATTTTTGCTTGCTATTCGGCAAGCAAAAATCCACTAAGTTAATTTTAAACATAATCTTTTAATCTGTCTGAATGCAAAATTATAAATTGGTTTTAGTAGGGTTAGCATAATATTAGCAGTTCTACCGCTTACACTGTTTTTAAACGCCTATATAGTGCCGATAGGTTTTACCCATTACACTACGAATTTAAAGAAAATGTTTTTTTACCTTTTGCTGTGATTTCTAAATATAATCCTCTTGATTTTTCATCTTTAATGCTTTGCCGTTTTCCAGTAATTGATATATTATCAAGCGATTTATTAGTAAAATTTATGGCCATAAAATAAAAATTCGTAATGATTGTGTAAGACTTTAATAAAAAAAATACAAAATTTACAAATAAAAATAAATCTACACAATCATCATAAATCCTTTATTTTATAAGAATAAACAACAAATATAAATTATAATAAAAAAAGGGTCTTGACTAGTTGAGGGGTCTTTTTTTAAGTTCATTAAGCAAAATTTTATA
>CAZDRI010000016.1:0-36889 GCA_964508055.1 uncultured Thiotrichales bacterium | reverse complement strand
AAAAATACATCTTTGCAATTAAAAATAAGTGGTGCACTTATTATGCGAATTCACAACCTATTAACATTTTAGGTTCAGTGTTTTTTATGTTAATAGCAAAGGCATCATATAAGATAGCACTTGATAAAGTAAATTATTTTATAAGTTCACTGCTTATTTTTTATGGAGTTTATTTGATGTATAAAGGGATTATAGAGGTTATTAACTTTAGTTAAGCTATTAGCTTAATCGCTTATAAATAAATCTAAATATTGACGCATAACAAAAATGCGATTACGACTATAACCAGTTATTTATTCTAAAATATTACATTTAACTAAATTTTTAACTAAATTATTAGTGGCATCATATTTTATGCCTAAATACTGATACTCACCAGGTTTTCCTAGATTATGGTTTTTGATAATCCCTGCTTTGAATAATTTCATAAAAAACCAATATAAATATTTATATTCTTGTTTTACCAATAAAAAACGGATATAAATATTTATATTCTTACTTTGCCCATAAAAAAACGGATATAAATATTTATATTCTTACTTTAACCAACAAAATAAAGACCACTGTATTAAACAATATTTGCTTGAGGTTTGGGGAAGTGGAGAAATGTTGTTTATTCGGTCGTCCTCATTGGCGGATAACAGTTTTATTAACTTATTGATATAGTTCAATTATTTGTTTTTTAATAAATCTCTAACAATATAAAGAGCAAGTATGCTTCTAGCTTCTGTTAAATCTTCATTTTTTAATAATTCATCAAGTTTTGATAATTTATGTTTTACTACTACTAAAGGTTCAGGCTCATCACCATCCATAGTCTTAGGGTATAAATCTTGGGCTAATATAATATGAGTTTTATTTGATTGATAGCCAGGTGCTAAAGTTACAGATTTTAATAAACTTAGTTTTTTTGCCCCATAACCTACTTCCTCCATCATTTCACGATTAGCAGCATCAATGATAGTTTCATTAGCATCAACTTTACCTTTAGGTAGTGCTAGTTCATATTTATCAGTGCCGCCACAATATTCATAAATCATTAAAACTGTATCATTATCAAGCATAGGTATTACTAAAACAGCACCTTTTGATGAACTTTTTAAACGCTCATAACGGCGTTTTTTGCCATTGGAAAACTTTAAATCTAAGCTTTGAATGCAAAAATGTTTAGTTTTAGCTAAGTCTTCAATATGTAAAATATCAGGTTTTTTAAACATATAAATTTTATGAACTTAATAGAAACTATTATTATGCCACCAGCAAGTCCAATAATTTTAATATTTATAGGGCTGTTTTTAATTAAAAGAAAATATTTAGCTAAATTTGTAATATTTATAGGACTTATGACTATTTATGTTTTTTCTACTCCTTTTTTTGCTCATAAACTTATTAATAAAGTAGATATCTACCCAGTAGTTGATGTTAATGATGCTAAAAAAGCAGAAGCCATAGTTGTCTTAACTGCAGGGATTAAATATGCAGATGAGTTTAAAAGTTATGTAAATGGTAAAAATAGCTTAGTTAGAGCAAGATATGCTGCTTTTTTGCACAAACTTACTAATTTGCCAATATTAATAGTAGGAGGCAGTTCAAATTATGAAGAAGTTAGTGAAGCTAAAACTATGGCTATATTTTTAAGACAATTAGGGGTTACAACTTCTTGGATTGAAGAGAAAGCAAAAAATACTTTTGAAAGTGCAAAAAATGTTAAAAAGATTTTAGCTAAAGACTATGTAAATAAAATTTTATTAATATCAAATGCATATCATTTAAAAAGAAGCGTTATTGAATTTAAAAAACAAGGATTTGATGTAATTCCAGCACCTACATTAAAGCTAAATATCCCAAAGGTAGGTATAAAGTCATTTATACCTTCAACTAAAGGTCTTAATGCTTCAAGAACAGCCTTACATGAGATTTTAGGAATTTATTACTATAAATTATTAAACAAGTTTTTAAATGAGTAATAACAATTATCAAGTAATTGTAATAGGGGGAGGGCATGCTGGTGTAGAGGCAGCATTAGCCTGCTCTAGACTGGGTATAAAAACTTTATTAATTACTCATAATATTGAAACTATAGGGCAAATGAGTTGTAATCCTGCTATTGGCGGTATAGGTAAAGGTCATTTAGTAAAAGAAATTGATGCCTTAGGTGGGGTTATGGCAGAAGCAATAGATGATGCAGGAATTCAATTTAGAGTTTTAAATTCATCAAAAGGTCCAGCAGTTAGAGCGACTAGAGCACAAGCTGATAGAGTTTTATATAAGCAGGCAATACGCTATAAGGTAGAAAATCAAAAGAATTTAACTTTATTTCAGCAAGCAGTAGAGGATTTAATTATTGAAAGCCAAACTATAAAAGGTGTTATTACTCAATTAGGATTAAAGTTTTATGCTCAAAAAGTAATTTTAACTACTGGCACTTTTTTAAAAGGAATTATTCATATTGGTAGAAAAAATTATCCTGGAGGAAGATTAGCAGACCCGCCTGCAAATACATTAGCAGAAAAACTTTATAGTTATGATTTTAAGGTAGATAGGTTAAAAACAGGTACCCCTCCAAGACTTGATGGTAGGACTATTAATTATGATGTCTTAAAAGTACAAAACGGTGATATACCCATACCAGTTTTTTCCTTTAATAAAAAAGAAACTGACCATCCAAAGCAAATAGCATGTCATATAACCTATACTAATGAAAAAACTCATGAGATTATCCAAAGTGGACTAAAAGATTCACCGTTATATGGCGGAGTTATTGAAGGAGTAGGTCCTAGATATTGTCCATCAGTTGAAGATAAAGTTGTTAAATTTGCACATCGTAACTCCCATCAGATATTTATAGAGCCTGAAGGATTAATGACAAATGAAGTATATCCAAATGGTATTTCTACAAGTCTTTCTTATGATATTCAAGAAAAATTTGTAAAATCTATCAAAGGTTTTGAAAAAGCAAAAATTGTCCGTCCTGGCTATGCAATTGAATATGATTTTTTTGACCCTAAAGATTTGTATTTTTCATTAGAGACAAAAAAAGTTAAAAGCCTGTTTTTTGCCGGACAAATAAATGGCACAACAGGCTATGAAGAGGCTGCAGCACAAGGTTTAGTAGCAGGAATAAATGCTGCTCTACAAATAAAAGATAAAGATGAGCTATACCTTAAAAGAGACGAGTCTTATATAGGCGTTATGATTGATGATTTAATCACTAAAGGGGTAGAAGAGCCTTATAGAATGTTTACCTCGCGCGCTGAGTATAGATTATTATTACGAGAAGATAACGCAGATTATAGACTTATGCCTAAAGCTTATGAATTAGGTTTAATTTCAAATGAAGTATGGACTAAATTTCAAAATAAATATGAAAAAATCGCATCTGAAAAACAAAGACTTAAATCTATTTGGGTGCAAAAAGGTGATAAAAATGCTGAAAAATTATTAGCAACAAAAGTTACTAGAGAATATAACTTAGAAAGTTTATTAAAACGCCCTAATATTAGTTATTTATCTTTAGCTTGTATAAAAAAAGCACACCCTTTACTAGATGATAAAGCTGTTTATGAGCAAGTAGAAAATCAAATTAAATATGAAGGTTATATCAAAAGACAACAGGATGAAATTGATAAATATCGTAAAAATGAAAATACCTTATTACCGGGTGATATTGATTATTCTAATATCAAAGCATTATCTTTAGAAGTAAGACATAAATTAACAAAATATAAACCAAAAACTATAGGACAAGCATCAAGAATAGAAGGCATTACTCCTGCAGCAATATCAATTTTATTAGTGTATTTAAAATCATGACTGGATTTGAAACAAGTCTTGCAAATGGTATTAAATATTTAGATATTGATATAGATAAAGAAAAACAACATAAATTAATTAGCTATCTTTATCACATTGAAAAGTGGAATAAAGTATATAACTTAACAGCTATATTAGATTTTGAGGAAATGTTAGTTAGGCATTTATTAGACTGTATAGCTGTATATCCTTATATTAGTGATGACAATATTTTAGATATTGGCTCTGGAGCGGGGCTTCCAAGTGTTGTATTAGCTATAATAAAACCTTCTTTAAAAGTGTATGCTTTAGATAGCGTTGGGAAAAAATGTAATTTTATGAATTATGTAAAGTCAGAATTTAATTTAAATAATCTTGAAGTAATAAATAACAGGGTGGAGCTTTATAAAGCTAATGATAAATTCAACCAAATAATAACTAGAGCATTTGCCGATATAGATAAAACTATTAAATTAAGTAATCATCTATTAGCTAATAAAGGTAGATATTTATTTATGAAAAGTGATAGTTTTTATAAAGAAAACTTCAACCAATATAATAATGTAATAATTCATAAACTTAAAATACCTAGAATTTTAAATAATCGCTATTTAGTAGAGATATTAATTTAAAATATAAATCTTTATTTAAGGCTTAATAGCTATGAAGAAATTAATATATATTATATTAACAATTATTATTGCTGCTATTATAGGATTCATAGTTTTTTTTGATGTAATTGCTAAAAATATTGCAGAAAAAGCTGCCGCCAAAACCCTTAATACCGAAGTCACTATTAGTGAAATAAAAACCAACTTATTAGATTATCAAGTGGATGTAATGAATATCAGGGTTGCTAATCCAAGTGGCTTTAAAAATAGCGAGGCATTTTCCTTAAGAAATATATATTTAGATATAGATAATGCTGATGATGAGAATATTATTTTAGTTAAAAATTTGAGTTTTGATGGTATTCAACTAACCTTAGAGCAAGACAATAATAGAGTTAATTTATATAGTTTATATGATAACTTAACTAAAGCTAGCGATAAAAAAGCAAAGCAAAGTAAGAAATATGCAGATAAGGGCAAAGGATATGATAAAAAAGTTATTATTGAAAGTTTAAATTTTACTAATTTATCAGTTTTTATTGACACTCAGTGGTTAAAAGAAACTATTAAGATTCCTGATATTAAAATTCGTGATTTTGGTAAATCAACTAATGGCATAGCTGTGTATAAAGTTGGAACTGTGCTAATGGATGTTATTTTAGAAGAAATTAAAAAGGTAAGTGCTGCAGCAGGATTAAAACTTGGTAAGAAGAAAATTGAAGCTACTGTTAGAAAAGAAATTGAAAAGAAAGTTCAAAAAGTTAAAAAACAAATTGAAGAAAAAGTAAATGAGATTAAAAAGAAAGTTGAAGAAAAAGTAGGTTCTGTAGATGTGGTTGATAAATTAAAAGAAAATATAGAAAAATCAGCTAAAGACTTACTTAAAAATATAGGCTTTTAAATCTCAAATGCAAATTGTTGATTCCCATTGTCATTTAGATATGCTTGATTTAAAAGCATTTGGTGGCAGTTTAGATGATGTTATAAAAGAATCAAAAAAGCTAAATGTCAATAAATTTTTGACTATTTCTATAGGTCAAGAAAATATAGCAACAGTCATAAATTTAGCGGAAAAATATGATGAAGTTTATGCATCAGTAGGAGTTCATCCTAATGAAATCAGTGCTAAGGAAATAACTTTTGCTGAGCTTATAAAATACGCAGATAATCCAAAAGTAATAGCAATTGGTGAGACTGGCTTAGATTATTATCGCACAGATAAAGAAAATTCAAACTTTCAAAGGGAAAGATTTATAACTCATATAAAAGCATCTAACCACACCAACAAACCACTTATAATCCACACTCGCAATGCAAGTTTCGATACCATTAATACATTAAGATCAGAAAATGCTAAATTTGGAGTTATGCATTGCTTTAGTGAAAGTTGGGAGGTTGCAAAACAAGCCTTAGACTTAGGTTTTTATATTTCTTTTTCTGGAATTGTGACTTTTAAAAATGCAGTTAAACTCCAAGAAGTAGCAAAAAAAGTACCTGAAGATAGATTGTTAGTTGAAACTGACGCACCTTTTTTAACTCCACATCCATATCGTGGTAAAAAAAACATACCTGGATACACTTATTATGTTGTCCAAAAACTTGCAGAGTTAAGATGTAAAAGCATAGATTATATTGCTGCTACTAGCACTAACAATTTTAATAATTTGTTTTTAAATGGTTAAATTTATAAAAATAGATGATAGTGCAAATAAGCAGCGCTTAGATAATTTTTTAATAAAAACTCTAAAAGGTGTTCCAAAATCTAAAATATATAACATCATAAGAAAAGGTGAAGTAAGAGTAAATAAAGGTAGAAAAAAACCAAAATATAAGTTAAATATAAATGATGAAGTGCGAATACCGCCTATTAATACCAGTCCTAAAAAAGATTTTTTTGTAAATGATAATTTAAAAAATTTAATTAAAAATGCTATTATCTATGAAGACAATTATTTAATTGCAGTTAATAAACCTTATGGTCTAGCAGTGCATGGAGGCAGCGGTATAAACTTAGGATTAATAGAAATCTTAAGACAAATCTATAATCCTAACTTAGAGCTTATCCATCGCTTAGATAGAGATACTTCTGGGATTATTTTGATTGCAAAGAAAAGAAGTGCATTAAAAAACCTACAGCAACAAATAAAAGAACATAATGTTAAAAAAACATATCTAACTTTATTATCAGGAGTTTGGGCTAAAAAAACACATAAAGTAGACGCCCCACTTTTGAAAAATATCGAAAAATCAGGTGAAAGAGTAGTAGTGATAGATAGTAAAGGCAAAAATTCTTTAACTTATTTTAAGCCAATTCAAAATTTTGTTAATGCTAATATAAGAGCTTCATTTGCTGAGGTAGTAATCATAACAGGGCGCACACATCAAATAAGAGTGCATGCTAAATATGCTAATCATCCTATTGCTGGTGATAAAAAATATGGTGATGATAAATTTAATTCAGATTTAAAAAAAATCGGTCTTAATAGATTATTTTTACATGCTTATAAATTAGAATTTATCCATCCTAATACCTTAAAAAACACAGTCTTAACTGCTAAACTTTGTGATAAATTAAGCAAAACACTTGATAACCTAACAAAAATTAAAAGATGTTAAATTTTTATTACAATGAACACAGAACACATCTAGTTATCAAAGAACAGTTTTCAAAATGAATAGCAAAAATATTGAAATCAAAAACATACCAAATCTACCTGATGAAATAGTAGCCGCAATTAATAATAAAAAACTAGCAGTATTTATAGGGGCTGGTGTATCAAGATTTATAGGATGTAAAGGGTGGGATGAGCTTGCAAAAAACTTAGTAAAAAAGTGTGCGGAACAAAAACATATCAAACCTATAACTAAAGAATTATTATTAAAACAATCAGATCAAGTAAAACTAATCAGCATATGCTATAGTATTTTTAATGATAAATCTGATAACTATTCTTTTATGGAGGAAATGAAAAAATCATTAAAAGATAGTAAAATTGATGAATTTATAAAAGGTGATAAAAAATTTAAAATTTATAAAGACTTTTATAAAGACTTAAAAAACATAGGTAATATTTTTATTACAACTAATGCAGACAGGTTTATTGACAATCTTCTTGATAAAATTAACATTAATATTAAAGATTTTAATAAAAGACAAATTAGTAACCATAGGTTATACAAAATACATGGTTGTATTAGTGATGAAGATAGTCTTGTTTTTACAAAGAATAAATATATTACTACTTATACAAACAATGATTTTATTGAATTTATACAAAGTGTTTTTGCACAATATAAAGTTTTATTTGTGGGGTATGGTCTAAATGAGTTTGAGTTATTACATAAAATTTTTGGCTCTTATGACAAAAATAAAGAACCACGTCACTTTTATCTAAAAGGTTATTATCAACACGAACAAGAACTGTGTAATCTTGAACACAACTATTTTAGTAATTTAGGTATTAGATTAGTTCCATTTGAAAAGGATGAGAATAGTTATGAGCAATTGATTCATGTTATTGATGACTGGAATAATAGAATTTTTTATCAATCAAAAAAAATACCAGATAATTGTTGTGAAATTGATAAAGCATTAGAAAATCCATATACTGATGTAATAACAACAATAGTTCAAAATATCGATAATGATAAGGTTCAGTATGAATACTTTTTCCAAAAAGCATCACAATATCAACAACTATCCTTATGGCTGGAATCACTTTACGAAAAAAAATACTTTACATTAGATAAAGATAATCAAAATCGATATTGGTGTGTATTAAGTTTTTTGGAGGCTGTTTCAATTCAAAATAGAAATAATGAAATTGAGAAAGTTAAAAACTTATTATTAACAATAGCAAATAGTGTTATCAAATATGCAACTGATGACCATGTTGTATATGGTATGGTTAAGATAATTTTTAATTTACCCGCAAACAACATTACTTTAGAACATATTGATTTTATAGAATCACATATTAGAAAATATAATCACAATAGTATTCTAGACCACGAGATTGAAAGGATAGTTATTCCTGTTCTAGTTGATAACCAGATGCATGAACATATGCTAAGGTTATTAACTATTATTTTTGGTTACACATTTAATAAGAAAAGTTATGGTAGTGAGGTTACCCCTATTATTGAACAGTATTGGTTAGATAAACTGTTAAATAAATATTCTGGGAATATTATTGAACTAATAGGATTAAGTGGATTAAAAATAGTTATTAGTTTATTAGATAGAGTTATTCAAGAGTATAAAGATAATTCTGACATACTATCTATTGCCACTATTAGACAGAAAACTAAAAATGAGATTAGTCAAAGTCATAATTATTCCCGTCAATATGAACAGTCATTAGTGTTTTTTATACGAGATTTACTAGAAAATTTATCTAATGATGAAGTTAAACCGTGTATTGAAGAGTTCTTATTAGAAGATAAAGATTCAATATTTCAACGGATAGCATTACATATTATCAATTGTAAATATGATGATTTAAAAAGAATTTTTTGGCAATGGTGGGATAATCCTCCATCTTCGACGAGTAGGATTATTACAGAACTATGGACATTATTAAAAGAGCGTAGTAATAAATTTAGTCAAAATGAGGTTGATAAGATAATTAGTTGGATAGAGGGTATTGATAGAAAAGAATATTATCCAGACGGTGATGATGAAATTATTAAAAAAGCAAATGCATACCAGAAAAAAAGATGGTTATTATGTTTAAAAGATAATAATAGTAAAGCTAGAGAACTTTATCAAAAATATGAATCAATAGAAAGTGAAGGATTTGATGGACATCCAGAATTTAATTCTTGGTTTAGTGGTGTATATACAGTGCCACAAACTCACCCAGTAAATTTAGAAGAACTTTGTAAACATCCAATAACAGCTATCAATAATTTTGATCCATCTAAATATGAAAAAAGAAGTTTTCAAAATGATGAGGACTTAATAGAGGATGTGGGTAAAGATTTAGTCACTTGTGTTATTAAACATCCCAAAAAATTTTCTGATGATATAAATACATTTAAACATCTTGATTATGTATATAAAAATAGCTTAATAGGAGGTTTTAGTAATGCTTGGAGAGATAAAAAGAAATTTGATTGGAAGAATATTTTAAACTTTGTAAATAACGAATTAACACCTAATTTTTTTAATTCAAAAGATAATAAGCATAAAAAATGGTTTATTAGTACAGTAGCAGATTTGATAATGGAAGGAACAAAAAAAGATGATAATGCTTTTAGTCAGAATTGTCTTCCAATAACGAAAAAAATTATATTTAATTTATTGATAAATAAGTATGAAGAGCAAGAAGATGATATACGGAATAGCTTAGATTTTCATGTTTTGAATAGCTGTAATGGAAGAGTACTACAAGCATTAATATATTATGCTCTAAGATATGGGAGGCTAAATAGTTCTCAATCTATTAAATGGGAAGATGATGTTAAACTTTTTTTCACTGAGCAATTAAACAAAAATGATGTATATTCATTATTAGTATTTACTATATTAGGACAGTATTTACACCAGCTACAATTTTTAGATAAAGAGTGGGTAAAAAATAACTTTAATAAAATATTTCCTATTAAAAATAAAAGACTATGGGAGGTTTCAATTACAGCATATTTTTTTAATTATGATAGAGTATATGAAGATGTTTATATTTTATTTAAAAATAAACAACATATTAAACAAGTCTTAAAAACTCATTTTGAAGATAATTATATAAAAAATAATATAATATCTTTTATGTGCATTGCATATATGAATGATATAGATAGTAATACTATATTTGATATTGTTAAATCTAAAAACAAAGATAATATTTTGTATGTTATTAATTCTATAGTAGGGCTTTATGGTAGTAAACAAAATAGTGATATAAGAAATAAAGTTAAAAAAATATGGAATAAAATTTATAAAACTTATAAGAATAATAATTCAGGAGATATTAATGAGATATTTGAAGCAATTACGAAGTGGTTTATTTTTATAAGTGAAATAGAAGATAGTGATATGCCTTTATTAATTTACACCGCAAAATACACTAAAGGTGATTTTAATTCATACAAATTAATTGAAGAAATGTCAAGATTATCAGAGAAGTATCCTAATAAAATAGGAAAGATCTATAAATCCATTGTTGAAAATGATAAATTCCCTTCTTACAAAAAAGAATTAATTATAAAAATATTGAATAATTTAAATGAGCAAGATAAGACAGAAATTATTAATTACTATAGTATTAAAGGGATATTTATATTTAATGATGTATATGAAGTTCAGAAAAATTAGGTAGCTAAGAGCTTATTTTAGCCCAACCTGAATTAACAACAAAATACTAAATTTAATTTAGAATATTTTTTGTTTTTAGCTAATTTTATATTCAAAATCCAAGCATATAAATTTTGGTCTAAAAAATCTCTTAACTTGTTAATGATTTTCCTTAAATTATGAGCACTTATTTTTGCTATTTTGCTGTTGTGATATTAATTGTTTAGCTTGCTTTAAACCAAATATAAAACCTTCTTAAATCACTTTATCTACTGTTACTTTCTTTAAGCTACTAGGTTTTATTGTCTTAGTTTTTAATCCTGCTTTAATTGTCTCAACAAATAATTTTTCAACACCTTTTTCACCTAAACGATTTCTCCATTTAGTCATTGACGTGGGATGTATTGGAAACTCATGCGAAAAAAACTGCTCACCATAAAAATATTGCCAATATGGATTCTCTACCCACCTAGCTACAACTTGCTCGTCTGATAAATTATAAAGATGTTTTAGATAATGCAACCCTGTTATTAATCTAGTTGCTATTGCTGGGGCTCCTTTGTTACTTTTAAATAATTTGCCCCATTCACAATCAAAAGAATCCCAGTCAATATTTTTAGATAATTTAACTAATTCGTGGTCTAAATCTATGATATTTTCAAGGCGCATTTTAAATAAGTCATTTTGAGGTATTGGGCTTTTTTTAGGTTTCATTTTTAGATAAATATTTGCAAGAAATTATGTTATATTTTACACTAAAGTTGCAATTTATATTACTAATAATTGCTATTTTATTTATTTAAATCAATAAGTTGTGGATTATTCAGGTTGGACTATTTAGTATTGACTAAAGATTTAAAAAGAAATTATTGTGTTGGCTTAGCATATTTTGGAGACTGAATTTGTGTTGTAGTTTATAAAATCCAGCTTCACCCATTTGCACAGCTTTTTTACTATTTGTTAATAAATCAATTATTCCATTAGCCATATTTTTATTATCTCCAACATCATATAATAAACCTTCAATATTATTTTTAACTAATTCAGGAATGCCATCAATGTTATGAGCTATGATAGGCAATTTATAACTAAATGCTTCTAAAATAGAAGTAGGGCATCCTTCACCATATAAAGAGGGGAGGACAAATAAATCAGAGCTTGATAGGAATTTGCTAATATCTTCTTGAAAACCTAAATAAATCACATTTTTATCTAAATTATTAGAGTTAATAGCTTTTTGAAATTCACCATTTAACTCATCTCTACCTATAAATATAAACTTTGTATTTGTAATTTTTTTTATAACTAATTTTATAACTTTTAAAAACTCAATATGGCCTTTTCTGTTAGATAAATTTGCAATACATATAACTTGATTGTTAGTTTTGCTTTTTATACTTGTATTTATACCACTCAAGCCATTATAAATTACTTTAATATTAGTTTTAATTCCAAGTTTTAAAAGAGTTTTTTTAGCTATACTAGAGTTTGTAATATAGCCATCTAATAATGAAGAATTTTTTTTTTCAAAAACCCTAAAATATTTATCTAATTTAGATTGAGAATCAGGGTTCCATCTTATACCTTGAACTAACTTTGTTTTTGGGTATAAAAACTTTAATAAACGTAAATATACGCTCAGACGAAAACCAACAATATAAATAGCATCAATTTGTTCTTTTTTTATATATTTGATTACTTTTAATAAATTGTTATTAAAAATTGCATAATTAATATTTAATGTATCTAACCAATTAGACCATTTACCTTTAGCGCTAAAAGTTGCTAATTGATAATTAACCTTATTATTATCATTAGCAATTGCCATTTTAGTAAGTGAACGCTCAGCTCCGCCTATATCTTTATGTGAGAAAATTAATAATACATTTAGCATTATATTTTATTTGCTTGGATAAAAACTCCACTTGTTTTTCTATCTTCTTCTGTTATATTTTTATATCTTTTATTTAATTGGTGGATTTCAAAATTAGGTTTTTTAGTAATAGGTATTGATTTGACTGTATTAAATTTGTATTTGTTAAGTAAATTTTTATGCGTTGAAAATACTTCTCTATTCAATAGATAAGGTCGTTTTCCTCTTAATAACTTCCAACGCCAGTCACTAATTGTGAAATGTCCATCCCAAGTGCTAGCATAACCATGACTTTTAAAATCTATAGCATGAGACATAAAGCCATCTTTTTTTAACCAGTCATATAATTTTTTATAAGTAGTGTCTAAATCATCAATGTGTTCTAGAACTGCTTGAGACATTATCATATCAACACGGCCTTTTTTTATAATTTTATTATCAAACCAAGGCACTTTATAAATTATCATAGATTCTTTATTATCAGGTTTTTTTAAAGAGTTTTTTATTTTATTTATCCTATCAATATTAAGACATTTTGTTAAATGTTCTTTTGAGTATATGTTTTTAGGAAAGTTATAGTTATCTAAATGTGGGTTAATTCTTGGAAACTCTTTATCATCAGGAATATTTTCAGCATTTAGTAACATTTTTATTAATTCATCTAAAATGCTTAGGTTTTTATCAATATTAGCAAACTTAACTACATCAAATGCATAATATCTCTCAGAACCTAATAACAATGCCATAAGCCCCATTCCTAAGGAATCTCCAGGACCTAATTCAGCGACAATTCTTGGATAGCTGTTTAATTTATTATTGTTTGCCATAATAATGTGCCGCATCCATACACTATAACAATATCTTGCAGAATAAGTGCCACCAGAGCCTAATTTTTTACTACGCCACTCATATACTCCAGGTATGTAAGTTGCAACACCAAATACTGTTTGAACTATACTCCTTATATTCATGCTATTTTCCCTTTTAAATCTACTGAATTCATTAAATTTTTCACTTGGTGAGGTCTTAAATATTGAAATTTGTTACTAGCTAAATTTTTTGGTAGTTTGATATCACTATAAGATATTCTTATAAGCCTATTTACTTTAAACCCTAAAATTTCCCAAAGGCGTCTTATTTCTCTATATTTACCTTCTGAAAGGGTAACTTTAAACCATTTATTGGCACCTTTATTATCTATCGTTTTTATTTTATCAAATTTTGTGAGTGTATTATTTAGCATCACCCCTTGAGATAATTTTTGTAAATGCTCTTTTTTAATATTGCCTAACACTCTAACCATATATTCCCTTTTAATCTCATAACTTGGATGCATTAAGCGATTTGCAAGCTCACCATTTGTGGTAAAAATAATTAAACCAGAAGTATTTATATCAAGGCGTCCTACCATTACCCAACGAGAATTTTTTGGTAATAGCTCATAGATACTTTTTCTACCCTTTGGATCTTTTCTAGAACATATTATTCCAGCTTGTTTATTCATTATCAGCACTTTAGTTGCTGCTTCTTTAAATCTATTTAAATCAATTTTTTTATTGTCAAGTTTTATAATATCTTCAAGGTCAACTTTATCACCTAACTTAGCTATTTTGTTATTTATTTTTATTCTCTGTGCAATAATCATTTTCTCTGCTGAACGCCGAGAACCATAACCTGCTTGGGCTAAAAGTTTTTGTAATCTTTGTTTGTTCATATTAAGAACTATGGCTCTTCTAAATTTAAGTCAATTTGTCCTTTGTTTTCTGAAACTACATCTAGATTTATTGATGGTAAATCTTCTAAACTTTTTAAATTAAAGTCATTTAAAAAAGTTTTAGTAGTACCCCAAAGAATAGGCCTGCCTGGAATATCTTTATGACCTAAAACTTGAATCCATTCTTTTTCTTTAATTAATTTTAAGCTACTAGAGTTAATAGAAACGCCTCTAATATCTTCAATTTCAGCTTTAGTTATAGGTTGTCTATAAGCTATGATAGCTAGAGTTTCTATAAATCCTTTAGAGTAATTTATTTTTTTGTCCGTATTTAAGTTTTGTAAATATGGCTTTTGCTCTATCTTTGATTGAATTCTATAGCCAGAATTAACTTTTACTAATTCTATGCCTTTATTTTTATAGTCATTTTTTAAAGAATTAATGATTTCTAATATTAAGTTTCTATCTACATTATCTGATTCAGAAAATAATGATTTTATATCTTTTAAAGATAAGGGTTCAGCCTGACAAATAAAAGCAGTTTCTATTACATTTTTAATTGAATTAAAATCTTTATTATATTGATTTGACATATATTTTTCCTAACGGTTCGTTTTGAACCACTTGAATTGCACTTTTTCTCAATAATTCTAAAATTGCCATAAAACTTATAACTGCACCTTCTCTACCTTCTTTTATAGAAAATAATTTTTCAAAAGCTAAAAACTCTTTTGTTTTTAATTTTAATAAAATATAGTTTAGCCTAGCACTAATTGATAGAGGTTGTTTTTTAACCACGTGTTTTTCCATATGACTTAATCGCGCAAATATGTTTATCATAGCTAAATTTAAATCTTTTAAAGTAATGGAGTTATTTTCATTACCAGTTTCACTTAAATCTAATTTATGACTCGTAGTAAAGATATCTCTACCAACTATTGGCATTACTGATATTTTTTCACTTAATTTTTTATAATACTGATATTCTTGTAATCTTTTAACTAATTCTGCTCTTGGGTCTTCTTCAATATCAATTTTTGGTTTTGGCAATAACATTTTTGATTTTATCTCACCAAGCATTGCTGCCATTAGTAGATAATCACCGGCAATACTAAATTTAGTCTCATCAATTAAATTTATATACGCCATATATTGTTCACTAATCAAAGCTATAGGTATGTCAAAAATATCAATATTTTGCTTTTTTATTAAATATAATAATAAATCTAAAGGACCTTCAAAGGCAGATAAAAACACCTCTAATGCATCAGGTGGTATGTATAAATTATCAGGTATTTCTCTATTAGCTAAATATTCAGTTTTAATAATCAACCCCCATAACTTCGCGGACTCTTTTCATTGTTTCTTCTGCTACATCTTTGGCTTTTTCATTGCCTTCAAAAATAATTTGCTTTACTAATTTTGGGTTTTCTTGGTATTCTTTAATTTTTTCTTGAATAGGAGCTAATTCATTATTTATATGTTCAATTAAAGGTTTTTTACAATCAACGCAGCCAATTTTAGCATTTTTGCAACCTTCAATTATCCATCTCAAATCAGGTGCATTTTTAGTATAAACCTTATGGATTTCAAACACTGGACATATATCAGGATTGCCAGGGTCATCTCTTTTTATTCTTGCAGGGTCAGTTGGCATTGTCATTATCTTTTTGCTAACTAAATTTTTATCATCTCTAAGAGAAATAATATTATTATATGATTTAGACATTTTTTGCCCATCTAATCCTGGCATTTTTGCTGTTTTAGTAAGTAATGCTTGAGGTTCAATAAGTATTATTTTAGAGTTTCCTTCTAAGTAACCATATAACCTTTCTTTATCACTTAAAGTAATATTTTGTTGGCTTTCTAATAAAGCTTTTGCTTTTATTAGAGCTTCATCATCGCCTTGTTCTTGATAATTATTTCTAAGATTTTTATATAATGATGCTGGTTTTTTTCCCATTTTTAATATTGCTAAATTAGCTTTTTTTTCAAAATTAGGCTCTTTACCATAGATGTGATTAAATCTTCTAGCTATTTCTCTAGTCAACTCAACATGAGCAACTTGATCTTCTCCCACTGGAACAAATTCAGCATCATACATTAAGATGTCAGCACTTTGTAATAATGGATAACCTAGAAAACCATAGGTATTTAAGTCTTTATCTTTAAGTTTTTCTTGTTGATCTTTAAAACTTGGGACCCTTTCTAACCAGCTAAGCGGGGTACACATTGATAATAATAAATGCAATTCTGCATGTTCTATTATTTTTGATTGCACAAAAATTGTAGAATTATTTGGATTAATACCAACAGCTAACCAATCAGCAATCATATTATTAATATTATTTTCTAAATTTATGGAGTCTGAATAATGTGTAGTAAGCGCATGCCAATCAGCTACAAAAAAGAAACAATTATGTTTTTTTTGTAATTGAGTCCAATTTTTTAAAACCCCGTGATAATGCCCTAGATGCAAATGCCCTGTTGGGCGCATACCTGATAAAACCCTGCTGTTTTTAGAACTCATATAATTGTGTTAAATTTAAAGTTCATATTATCTCAAAATATAATGTCTTTAGTTATTTTTTTATCTTGTAGTATTGCTATAAAACTCTAAGCCTTTAATAACTAAATTATTATGATAAATACAATTATCAGGAAGATAGATTTTTAGTTTGTGAGCATAACTACCAGTTATAACTACAATTAAATTTTGATATTTAATTTTAAGGCTTGCAATACGACTATTAATAGTATCAATGAGCATAAAAAAAGTACCATTTTGCCAAGCTTTTTTTGTATTGTTAGTTAAACTTATATTTTTAGCTATTTTGTTACTATCATCACTAAATATTGGCATGCTTTTTCTTAAAAAGTTAAGACCAGGCATAATAAGCCCCCCTTTATGTTTATAGTCTTTAGTTAATAAATCAAAAGTTAGTGCTGAGCCTATATCAATTATGACTACATCTTGTTTAGGATAAAGGTGATAAACTGCGATAAGTGCAAGCCATCTATCAACACCTAAACTGCTTACTTTTGGATAAGCGTTTGTAAGATTTTTATAATATTTTTTAGTCTTTACTAGATGAACATCAGTGAAATTAGTTTTTATGTTATCAGCAATATCAAAGTTACTAACTGTTGAAACCCAAACCATATCAGCTTTTGGCAGTTTAGCAATATTAAAAGAATTGATATTCTCTATATTTATTTTTTTGGCAGTATTAGTTTTCCACTTAATATTGGTGTTACCAATATCAATAAATATTTTAGAACAAGCTGGCATTAATTATTAAATGAGCAACTATACTAGCTGCATAGCCTATAGCAATAACTGGCATCCACTTAATATGACTAAAGAAAGTGTAATAACCTTTTGATTGCCCCATAAGTGCAACACCAGCAGCAGAACCAATAGATAATAAACTGCCTCCAACACCAGCAGTTAAAGTTACTAATAACCACTGACCCAAAGACATTTGAGGTTCCATAGTTAGAACTGCAAACATAACTGGGATATTATCAATAATAGCAGATAATATTCCTACTAATACATTTGCGGTAGTTGGACCTAATTCTATATACATAAATTCTGATGCAAATGCTAAATAACCTATAAATCCTAACCCTCCAACACTTAAAATAACGCCAAAGAAGAATAATAAAGTATCCCATTCAGCCCTTGATATTTTATTAAAAACATCAAAATCATCATGGATTTTTTTCTTAATATAATAACTCATAAGCATTAAATAACCTAAACCGGTCATCATCCCCATAAAAGGAGGTAAATGAAGAAAATTATGAAAACTAATAGCAGTAATAATAGTTGCTAAGAATAGAAAACATATCATTATTCCGCCTTTTTTTATTTCAACATTAGATATGTCTGAACTTGCTTTTTCATCTTTAATAGCAAAACTCATAATTGCTGCAGGAATAATATAATTAATAACTGAAGGTATAAATAAAGGTAAAAATTCCTCAAATTGAACTATGCCTTTTTGCCAAACCATTAAGGTAGTAATATCTCCAAAAGGACTAAAAGCACCACCCGCATTAGCGGCAACAACTATATTAATAAATGCTAAAGATATAAATCTTTTATTACCTGAGCCAACTGATAAAACTACTGCTCCCATTATTAAAGCTGTAGTTAGGTTATCAGCAATAGGAGATAGAAAAAAAGCAATAATGCCTGTAATCCAAAATAACTTCCTAAACCCAAAACCTTGTTTTATAAGCCATACTTTAAGGGCATCAAAAACTTGCCTTTCTGTTATAGCTTCAATATAAGTCATTGCAACTAACAAAAATAAAAATAACTCTGCAAACTCTAATAAATTATGTCTAAGTGCAACTTCTGCAGCATGAGGAAAGCCATTAACAACATATATTGCAGCAACTAAAGCCCATATTACTCCTGCAGATAACACAATTGGTTTGGATTTTCTAAGGTGTAAGACTTCCTCCACCATCACAAATCCATAGGCTATTATAAATATTAATAAAGATATATAACCAGCCCAATGGTTTGTTAAATCTAGTGAGTTTTCAGTACTAGATGAAGCATAAACACTAGCAAAACTAAAAAATAAAATTACAGCTAAGACTTTTTTTAGCATTATATTCTCTTTTATTACAGTTCAAAATTAAGTGAAATAATATACCATAAAAGACAATTATTATTTTTCTCTAATCAATATAGTATTGCTATTTTTTAGCTTTATTTCATCATCACTATTTATAAATTTAGTCTCAATGCTAGCTAAAGCTAAAAAGTCACCACCAATTTTAACTACAGATACAATAATGCCTGCATCTTTCAATGATGTGCTTTTAGTTATTGATAACTTATCACCAGCTTTGATTTTGTTTTTTGATTTTAGTTTAATCAATCTTTGCTTTGCTGACCCTAAGTAATTAAGTCTTGCAACTACTTCTTGCCCTGGATAACAGCCTTTTTTAAAACTAACTCCAGGATTAGCATCTAAATCTAAGTTTAACATTTGCGGTAAAAATAACTCACTAGTAGCTAAGTTAACCTCTGATATAAAATTATTTATATTCTCTTGCTGCCAAACCTCATTTTTAGAGGCTGTAGCTAAATATTTATCTAAATCACCATTATTTTTATAAATTAACATTTTTCTTTTATTGTCAATGTTATAAAGCATAAGATTATTCTTTTTGATTAGTGCTTTTAGTTCAGCTGAATTTTTATATCCAATAAATCCTAATTTAACATATTCATTAGTAGCATCTATTAATTCTACTTTTGACATCATTACATAAATTTGTAATCTTTTTAAAACCTTTTTCACTAAGTCTTTAGCTAATTCTAATAAATAACCATCGTTTATTTTGAAAATGCGAAAGAGTGCAATTATTCTGCCTTGCGGGGTTAAATAAGCACTTAATTGAGTATTATTTTTAGTTATTAATTCAATATCATTACTTAATTGGTTTTGTAAAAAAGATCTAGCATCAGCACCAATTACTTTTATTAAGCCTAAGTTATTTAAGTTTACTATCATATTTAATTAGCTATCTTTTGAGCTTCAATAAAATCAAGTTTTCCTTCATAAATAGCTCTGCCTGTTATTGCACCAATAAGTCCAAACTTTGCTATTTTTTTTAAATTTATAATATCGTTTATATCAGTGATACCTCCAGAGGCTATAACTGGTATAGATGTCTTCATAAGTAAATCTTTAGTGGTTTCAATATTCACTCCTTGCATCATTCCATCTTTTTGGATATCGGTATAGATAATACTTAAAACCCCATCTTGTTCAAATTTTTTAGCTAGCTCTATTACCTTGATGTTAGTTTTTTTAGCCCAACCATCAGTTGCAACATAGCCATTAGTTGCGTCTAAGCCTATAATTATTTTTTCTGGAAACTCCTTACAAAGCTCAGTTACAAATTCTGGATGAGTTACAGCTTTAGTGCCTATTATTAAATAATTTACCCCTATATCAAAATATTGATTAGCTATATCAATATCTCTAATACCTCCACCAACTTGAATCTCTAATTCAGGAAAGCTTTGAGTTATCTCTTTAATACTATTTAAATTAACAGGTTTTCCTTGAAAAGCCCCATTTAAGTCTACTAAATGTAGTCTTTTAGCACCTTGTAATTGCCACTTTTCTGCCATTAAAGTAGGATTATCAGAAAATACCGTATCATCATCCATAATGCCTTGACGAAGGCGGACGCATTTATTATCTTTTAAATCTATTGCAGGAATAATTATCATTTACATTTTTTTATTTGATATAAATTAAGACCAATTTGCAAAATTTTTAAGTAATTTCAAACCATCGCTTTGACTCTTTTCAGGATGAAACTGAACTGCAAAAATATTACCTTTAGCTACCACTGAGGTAAAGTTAATACCATAATAACTTTCTCCTTGTTCCACTTCTTTGCTGTTTGGAACTACATAATAACTATGAACGCTATAAAAAAATGAATTGTCAGCAATATTATGCCAAAGTGGGTGCGATTTAGTTTGTTTAACCTTGTTCCACCCCATATGTGGTATTTTTATACCAATATTAGGTAGTTTCTTAACTTCTCCTTTTAAAATACTTAGACAATTTGAATGTTTATCTTCTTCACTCTTTTCAAATAGTAATTGCATACCTAAACAAATTCCTAAAAATGGTTTTTCTAGAGCAGATTTTTTTATAATATTTTCTAAGTCATGTTTTTTAATTGCTTCAAGACAAGCCTTAGTAGAACCTTGACCAGGGAATACTATTTTATCGGCATCATTTAGGGTTTCTTTATTATCAGTAATTATTATTTTTTTATTAGCTGCTACATGTTCCAATGCTTTTTTTACTGAGCGTAAATTACCCATACCATAGTCTAAAATTGCAATAGTTTGCATATTTGTTTTTATAATATGCCTTTAGTTGAAGCTATATTATCTCCTAACCTTTTATCTATATTAATTGCTGATTTTACAGCTTTTGCAAGTGCTTTAAAAATAGACTCAGCTTGGTGGTGGGCATTTATTCCCTTAAGATTATCAATGTGCAAAGTAGTTAAAGAATGGTTAACAAAACCTTGAAAAAACTCTCTAAATAATTCACTATCAAAATTGCCTATTTTAGATTTTGTAAAATTAACATTAAAATCAAGATTTGGTCTTCCAGATAAATCAATGACAACTCTTGTTAATGCTTCATCTAAAGGTACATATGAAAACCCAAAGCGATTGATACCTTTTTTATCACCCACAGCTTTACTAAAAGCTTGACCTAAAGTTATCCCTATATCTTCAACAGTGTGATGATAATCAATGTGAATATCACCTGCAGCTTTTATTTTTAAGTCTATGAGAGAATGTTTTGCAAATTGTTCTAACATATGGTCTAAAAAGCTAATACCAGTGTTAATATCAGCACTACCAGTACCTTGTAAGTTGATAGCAACACTTATATCAGTTTCATTAGTTTTTCTATTTATTTCAATCATTGTTACTTCGTTTAATTATTAGCTATATCAAATAATTTTTTATTATGATTATTGACAGCTATTATTGCCCAAATAATACAAATAATATAAGGAATTATCAGACCAAAACCAAAAGTAATAAAACCAATAATAGCAGTTATAACTAGCATAATTAAAGCACCAGGGACACTAGCATAAAATAACCCTATCGGACCTAAAAATATTGTTAATAAAACAGCAACAATAATACTTTTAGTTGGTAATTTTTGTTTTTTATCCATTTTTATTTATAAATAATCTGTTATTAATTTTTCGGCAATTTGCACCGCATTTAGTGCAGCACCTTTTCTAATGTTATCAGATACTACCCATAAGTTTAATCCATTTTTACAAGATATATCATCACGAATACGACTTACAAAAACATTATCTTTACCTGCAGAATCAGTAACAGCAGTTGCATAACCACCATCTTTTCTTTCATCAATCACAGTTACTCCATTTGCATTTTTTAGTAAAGCTATAGCATCTTTATAGTTTAGTTTTTTATTTGTCTCAATATGTACTGCTCCAGAATGACCAAAAAATACAGGAACTCTAACACAAGTAGGATTGACTTTAATAACATCATCTTCTAAGATTTTTTGAGTCTCCCATACCATTTTCATTTCTTCTTTGGTATAGCCATTTTCTTGAAATACATCTATATGTGGTATGACATTAAAAGCAATTTGCTTTGGATACACTTCAGGAATTATTTGTTTTGCATTTAATAATTGAGCAGTTTGATTTGCAAGCTCATTTATTGCTTTTTTGCCTGAGCCAGATACTGCTTGATAAGTAGCTACATTAATCTTTTTGATTCCTACTTCATCATATATTGGCTTTAATGCCACTAACATACCTATTGTAGAACAATTAGGATTAGCAATAATAAATTTATTAGTATATTCATTTATTTTATGAGGGTTAACCTCAGGCACAACTAAGGGTATATCCTTATCACGACGAAAATGTGAGGTGTTATCAATGACTATACATCCTGCTTTGGCTGCAACTGGGGCGTATTTTTCAGAAACACTTCCTCCTGCTGAGAAAAGGCCAATTTGTGCTTGTTTAAAATCAAATTTAGCTAAGTCTGTAACAGTGTAATATTTACCATTAAGTTTAACTTTTTTGCCCACCGAACTTGCACTTGCCAATGGATATAAGTTAGCAATTGGAAATTTTCTACTTTCTAGTATTTCTATAAGAGTTTCGCCAACTGCACCAGTTGCTCCAACTACTGCTATGTTATAAGTTTTTTGCATTCTTTTTTTAAAAAATTATAAAAGTGGAAATTATACATTAAGAGTTAAATAATAAAACCCCGAAACAGATGTTAACATCAATAACAAAAATGAAAGTTTAAAGGGCTTTTTATTATGGGAAAATGACAACGAAATTATAAACTTTTACAAGCGGTCTTATTTTAATTTTCTAACATATAATTTAGGTTTAATCTTTAACAAATACAATTTAAAATTTAGTAACATAAGTTTTGAGGATAAGCAAAATTTAAAAGCAAAATAAACGATTTTGAGATTAAATAAATATAGACATTAAGGCATAAAAGGGATTGGCATTAAATAAATATTATTTTATAAAACCAATTTGCCGCCAAGCTTCATACAAAACTATTGCCACACAATTTGATAGATTTAGACTACGATTATCTTTTTTCATTGGCAGATAAATACTAGTATATTTATCAATAATATCTTGTGCTAAACCTCTAGTCTCAGGACCGAATAAAAACACATCATTTTTTTGATAACTAATATTAGTATAGTTAGTTTTACCTTTAGTGCTTACTGCAAATATGCGCTTTGGTTTAAAAGTATTTATAAAATCAGAAAAATTATCATACTCGTATAAATTGACTAATTTTTTATAATCTAAACCAGCACGACGAAGTTTCTTATTATTAAACTCAAAACCATAAGGCTTAATTAAATGTAGATTAGCACCGATGTTTGCACTTAAACGAATAATATTCCCAGTATTAGGCGGTATTTCTGGCTCGTATAAAACAATATTTAACATAATATTTTTTTGAATCAATACTTGATAATACCAATTTTACGCCTTAAATAGTGGTTAATAAACTTTACATTTACTGGAGATTAAAAATGAGAATGGATAAATTTACTACTCAATTCCAAAATGCTCTTGGAGAAGCACAGTCTTTAGCGGTTGGCAATGATAATACTGCAATTGAGCCAATGCATTTATTAAAGGCTTTATTAAATCAAGATAACAGCTCTATAATTTTTTTGTTAAAACAATCAAATGTTGACATAGCTAAATTAAAGTTAGCTATAGATAATAAGATAACTAATCTGGCAAAAGTATCTCAACCAAATGGAGATATAGCTATATCACAAAGTTTAAATAGGATATTAAATAAAACTGATAAATTAGCCCAACAAAAACAAGATAAATTTATTTCCACTGAATTATTTTTATTAGCTTTAGTTGATTCTAATGATGAAGCTGCAAGTTTATTAAAAAATGCTGGGGTTGATAAAGCTAAATTAATAAATGCAATAGATATCTTGCGCGGAGGTGAAAATGTGAAAGATGCAAATAGTGAGACTCAAAGACAAGCATTAGATAAATACACTCTTGATTTAACAAAAAGAGCAAGCGAAGGTAAATTAGACCCAGTAATAGGTAGAGATGGTGAAATAAGAAGAACAATACAAGTCTTACAAAGAAGAACAAAAAATAACCCAGTATTAATAGGAGAGCCTGGAGTTGGAAAAACAGCTATTGTAGAAGGTTTAGCCCAAAGGATTATTAAAAATGAAATCCCAGAAGGCTTAAAAGATAAAAGAGTGCTTTCTTTAGATATGGCTGCATTACTTGCAGGAGCAAAATATCGTGGTGAGTTTGAAGAAAGATTAAAAGCAGTTTTAAAAGAATTAGAAAAAGAGGAAGGTAAAGTAATTTTATTTATTGATGAAATTCATACTATGGTAGGTGCAGGTAAGTCAGAAGGAGCAATGGATGCAGGAAATATGTTAAAACCAGCCCTAGCAAGAGGAGACTTACACTGTGTAGGAGCTACTACTTTAGATGAATATAGACAATATATTGAAA
Source organism: uncultured Thiotrichales bacterium (assembly GCA_964508055.1). Taxonomy (GTDB): domain Bacteria; phylum Pseudomonadota; class Gammaproteobacteria; order PS1; family Pseudothioglobaceae; genus CAZDRI01. Next base: position 11,981 of record CAZDRI010000016.1, on the reverse strand, counting down.
AAGATTCAGCATTAGAGCGTAGGTTTCAAAAAGTATTAGTTGATGAACCTACTATTGAAGATACTATTGCAATTCTAAGAGGATTAAAAGAAAGATATGAAATACATCATGGAGTAGATATTACTGATTCAGCGATTATATCTGCTGCAACATTATCACAAAGATATATAACAGATAGAAAGCTACCAGATAAAGCAATTGATTTAATTGATGAAGCTGCAAGTATTATTAGAATGGAAATAGATTCTAAACCAGAAGCTATGGACAAACTTGATAGAAAATTAGTGCAATTAAAAATAGAACAAGTAGCACTTAAAAAAGAAAAAGATAAAGCCTCAATAAAACGCTTGAGTGAATTGGAAGAAAATATTGCTAAATTAGAAAAGCAATATGCAGATTTAGAAGAAATTCTAAGAGTAGAAAAAGCATCAGTTCATGGTTCACAAAACTTAAAAGAAGAGTTAGAAAAAGCAAAATTAGATTTAGAAAATGCTCATCGCAACAATGATTTAGCAAAAATGAGTGAATTGCAATATGGTGTTATTCCAAGTTTAGAAAAGAAAATAACAGCGATGGAAAATATAGATACAATAGATATGCAGCTCCTAAGAAATAAGGTGACAGAAGAAGAAATAGCTGATGTAGTGGCTAGATGGACTGGGATACCTATTGCTAAGATGTTGGAAGGTGAAAAAGATAAGTTACTTAATATGGAAGATAAGCTACATAGAAAATTAATAGGGCAAAATAAAGCTGTGGCTGTAATATCTAATGCTGTGCGTCGTTCTCGTGCAGGTCTAGCAGATCCTAATCGCCCAGATGGCTCATTCTTATTTATGGGTCCTACAGGGGTTGGTAAGACAGAATTATCTAAAGCATTAACCGATTTTTTATTTGATACTGAATCAGCTATGATAAGAATTGATATGTCTGAATTTATGGAAAAACATTCTGTAGCTAGATTAATAGGAGCACCTCCTGGATATGTAGGTTATGAACAAGGTGGAGCACTTACAGAAGCTGTTAGAAGAAAGCCTTACTCAGTAATATTATTAGATGAGATTGAAAAAGCCCATCCAGATATTTTTAATGTTTTATTACAAGTCCTAGATGATGGTAGGTTAACAGATGGACAAGGTAGAACTGTTGATTTTCGCAATACTGTGGTTATTATGACTTCAAATCTTGGCTCCCACCTTATTCAAGAGAAAAAAGGAGAAAATATCACAAATGAGCTTAAAGATATAGTTTCCAAGCACTTTCGTCCAGAGTTTGTAAATAGAATTGATGAAATTGTAGTTTTTGATGCTTTAAAAGAAGAAGAGATAAAAGATATTGCTAAAATACAAATTAATACCCTAAAATCTCGTTTACAAGAATTTAATATAGGATTAAATATCACTGATAATGCTCTTGAAATGATTGCTAAACAGGGGTTTGATACAGTTTATGGCGCTAGACCCTTAAAAAGGGTTATTCAACAAAAATTAGAAAACCCATTATCACAAAAAATATTAGCAGGAGAGTTTGTATCAGGTAGTGAGGTTAATGTAGATGTAAAAGATACTAATTTAGTGTTTAATGACTAAAATAAGTTAAAATAATAATGTTATTTATATATTAAGGAGAAATGTATGCGTAGAATTACTTTTTATTTTGTATTAATGTTTTTAACTTTATCTGCTATTGCTGATGATATTATTTCCAGCAAAACCATAGGCATGGAATTAGCAAGAGATGTTGTCAGTGAGACCGTATTAGCGTGTAGAGAAGATGGTTTTAATGTAAGTGCTGTAGTGGTTGATAGGCATGGTATTATTAGGGCAGCTCTAAGAGATGATTTAGCTGCAAGGTTTACCTTAGAAATAGCAGAGAAAAAAGCTAATATGACTGTAATGTCTTGGACCGATAGTGGTGCATTTAGAGCTTCAAGAGAAGATATCAGACAAGAGTTAAATCATATAACAGGTTTAATTGTAATGGAAGGGGGAGTTAAAATAGTTGCTGGTGGTTATAATATCGGTGCAGTTGGTGTTAGTGGAGCTCCAGGTGGTGATAAAGATGCAGCTTGTGCAATAAAAGCTATTGAAAAATTAGAAGATAGAATAGAATTTGTTGATTAGAAAACAATAACATGCAAGATGTTGTAAAAATCATTAAAAATGGACTTTGGACTAATAACCAAGCTTTAGTTGCACTGCTTGGCTTATGTCCATTATTAGCTGTTACTAATAGTGTTGTAAATGCGCTAGGATTAGCAATAGCTACTACTATTGTTTTGGTTTTATCAAATTCAGTTGTATCTCTTAGTAGAGGACTCATCAAACCAGAAATTAGAATACCAGTTTTTGTATTATTAATAGCATCGTTTGTAACTATTGTAGAGTTATTAATGCAGGCTTTTTATTATGAACTATATTTAGTACTAGGTATATTTGTGCCTTTAATAGTTACTAATTGTGTGATTTTAGGTAGGGCTGAGGTATTTGCATCTAAGAATAATTTCTTTAAGTCTTTATTAGATGGCTTATTTATAGGACTTGGTTTTGCTGTAGTTTTGATTGTCTTAGGTGCTTTTAGAGAAATTATTGGTAGTGGGACTTTACTTTCACAAGCAGATTTGCTTTTTGGTAGTTATGCTACTAATTTAAAGCTAACTATTTTTGATGATTATCAAGGTATGCTTTTAGCAATACTGCCGCCAGGCGCTTTTATTTGTCTTGGCATAATTGTGGCAATTAAAAATTTTATAGAGCAAAAACAAACAGCCAAAAATAAAATATTAGTTAAGGTTAATGAAAGTTGACTTTTATCTTAAAAGCAAAATAGCAAATATTCTAATTTTTTTAACTGCTGTATTAAAAAAACAAAGAAGTTGGATTTTTGCAAATAGTGATTATCAATTAAGTGGATTAGAAGAAAAACAAATTGATAATTTTATTGAAAAACAAAATAAAGGCATACCTTTAGCATATATAGTTGGAGAATGTGGTTTTTATCACTTAGTATTCAAAGTTAATCCTGATGTTTTAATACCAAGGGCAGACACAGAGATTTTAATTGATATAAGCCTTAATTTGTTTGACAAAGATAAAGGAATGAAAATACTTGATTTAGGCACTGGCAGCGGTGTAATAGCTATTACATTAAAAAATAAATGTCCTAAATGGCAAGTAACAGCAACAGATATATCTCAAAAAGCATTAACAGTAGCTAAATGTAATGCTGACAATTTAGCTGCTAATGTTTACTTTATAAAAAGTAATTGGTTTGATAATTTAAATGCTGATAAATTTGACTTAATAATATCTAATCCGCCTTATATTGCCAAAGATGATAAACATTTAAAACATCTAGCATATGAACCTAAAAATGCTTTAGTATCAGGCATAGATGGTTTAGATGATATTCGCCATATTATAGCTAATGCTAATTTTTATTTAAAAGATGGTGGGTATTTATTATTAGAACATGGCTATAACCAAAAAGATGCCATTTATAATCTAATTAAAAATAACTTTAAAAACGTAAGTTTTTATAAAGATATAAATGGTATTGATAGAGCATTTTTAGGGCAAAAAATGTAAAATTGTGAATTTTAAAAAAAACTATATGATGTTTAATTTTGACATTAGAGTTTATTATGAAGATACAGATAGCGGTGGCATTGTATATTATGCTAATTATTTAAAATTTATTGAAAGAGCGAGAACAGAATATTTAAGAAGTTTAAACCTTGAACAAGATGTTATTTTAAATAAAGATAATACTATTTTTGTAGTAAAAAAAATTGAAGCAGACTATAAAAGCCCAGCTTTGTTTAATGATTTATTAGAAGTCCAAACCCGAGTACAATCAATAGGTGTTAGCAGTATTGTTTTTTCTCAAGACATCTTTAATAAAAAAGATAATAAGGTATTATTTAAGTCTTTTGTTACAGTTGTGTGCTTGAATTATAAAATATTTAAACCTAAAAAGATTCCTGATTACATATTGGAGAGAATAAATGAGTGAAAGTTTATCTATTGCTGAGTTAATAATAAATGCCAGTCTCATAGTGCAATTAGTTATGTTGCTATTACTTATAATGTCAATTTATTCTTGGACTATTATTTTTGCTAAGAGAAAATTAATAAAAAAAATTAGCAATGAAGTTATTGATTTTGAAGAAAGGTTTTGGTCAATTAATGATTTAAAAAGCTTCCATGAAAAATTACCTAAAGCAGTTGCGGTTCAAAGTGTAATGGAAAGGATATTTTGTATTGGTTATAAGGAATTAAAACTGCCAATTGACATAACATCATATAGAAAAAACCTTGAAAAGGAACTGCATTCACCATCTGAGAGAGCATATAGGGCTATGGATAGTGTACTCACAAGGGAGTTAGAGGATATAACTACTAATATGTCAACTTTGGCAGTTATAGCAAGTTCTAGTCCGTATATTGGCTTATTTGGCACGGTTTGGGGCATTATGCACTCTTTTATAGGGTTGAGTTCGGTAAAACAAGCAACAATTGCAGTAGTAGCTCCTGGCATAGCAGAAGCCTTGATAGCTACAGCAATAGGGTTATTTGTAGCTATACCAGCAACAATAGCTTATAACTCTTTTACCTCTAAAATTGATACAATATCAAACCAATATCAATCATTAATTGATGAGTTGTTTGTAATATTCCAAAGATAAAATGCTTTCATTAAGAAAAAGGTTAAAAAGTAATATTAGTGCTAATATAAATGTAGTTCCTTATATTGATGTTATGCTAGTGTTATTAGTTATTTTTATGATGACCACACCAATTTTAGAACAAGGGATAGAAGTTGATTTACCGCCAGCTAAATCTCAAGTTTTAGATTTTAGTGAAAATGAGCCGGTAGTAGTAACTATTGATAAAAAAGGCGAATATTCAATTAATATAGGCGATGTTAGGAAAAATTTATCTGCCAATATGGTGGTTGCTATAGTTAATGCAGCATTAAGTATTAATCCTAAAACTCAAATTTTAGTTAGAGGAGATAAAAATATAGAATATGGTAAGGTTGTTGAGTTAATGGGTTTTTTACAAATGGCAGGGGCTGAAAAAATAGGTTTTGTAACTGAATCTCCTGATTTTAATAGATAATGAAATTAAAGTTACCATACATTGCAAAAAAATATCCTAAGGCATTTGCTATGGCTGTTAGTTTTCATGTGATTTTGACTACTATTTTTTTGGTAAATATTGATTCTGCAAATATTAATAAGCCTAAACTTAAGGTTCAAAAAACTGTTAGTGTTAAAGAAAAAAAAGAGGAAATAATTAAAGCTGTTGGTGTTGATTTAAAATTAGTTGAAAAAGAAAAAGCTCGTTTAGTTGCTATAGAAAAAGAAAAACAGCTCAAGAAAAAAAAGGAAATTGAAAAACACAAAAAAGAATTAGCTAAGATTGATAAACAAAAAAAACAAGCTGAAATTTTAAGGGAAAAAGCAAAAAAAGAAGAACAAAAGAGAAAACAAGAAATAACTAAATTAAAAAAACAAAAACAAACAGAATTAAAAAAAAAACAACAGGCTGAAAAGTTAAGAAAACTAGCTGAAGCTAAAAAGAGAAAGGCAGAGCGACAAAGAAAATTAGCAGAAAAGAAAAGAAAGTTAGCAGATAAAAGAAGAAAAGAAGCTGAAGTTAAAAAGCAAAAAGCAGAACAGCAAAGAAAATTAGCAGATAAAAGAAGAAAAGAAGCTGAAGTTAAAAAGCAAAAAGCAGAACAACAAAGAAAATTAGCAGAGAAAGGAAGAAAAGAAGAAGAAGCTAAAAAGAAAAAAGTAGAGCAGCAAAGAAAATTAGCAGAGAAAAAAAGAAAAGAAACTGAAGCTAAAATACAGAAAGCTGAACAGCAAAGAAAATTAGCAGAGAAGAAAAGAAAAGAAGCTGAACTTAAAAAACAAAGAGCTGAGCAAGCTAAAAAAATAGCTGAGGAAAGGACTAGAATAGAAGAGACTAAGAAAAAAGAGGCAGAAAAACAAAGAAAATTAGCAGAATTAAAAAGAGAAATAATAGCTGAAGAGTTAAGAGAAAGAGAAGAGTTAAGACAAAATCAATTAGAAAGATTAAAAATAATCTATATAAATAATATTGCAGCTAAAGTGAGCAAGAATTGGCGCCGTGGTGCAAAAACGCAAATAGGCTGGAAAGCTAAAGTCTTAGTATTGCAAGCTAAAGATGGAGAAATTAAGTCAGTGCTAATAAAACAAGCAGATGGTGGAAAAGAGTTTTCAGACTCAGTAAGAAATGCAGTGTACAAATCATCGCCATTACCAAAGGCGCCTGATGAAAGTGTTTTTGATGAGAGAATTGAGTTTGATTTTGAAGCTGATAAATAATGAACATTAGTATAAAAACAAATCAAGAACCAATATTAACTATCAGATTAAAAAGCTTTGATATTAAAACTATAGGTGATGAAATCATTGACTTAAAGAAAAAAAATAAAGATATTTTTAAACTTTCAGCAACAATATTAGAAATTAGTGATGATATAAAATTAAAAGCTAATGAATTAGCTGTTTTTATAGAATTATTAAATCAAAATAGTCTTAATTGTATAGGTATTAGGTCTAATACTAAAGAACTTATTGAGTTTGCTAAATTATCTGGTTTAGCTATTTTTGCTTATGATATAAAAGCAGCTAAAAGCTCGTCAAAAGATAAAAAACAAAACAAAGAAGATATAAATAAAATTGCTCTTACAAATAAAAAAACTTCAGCATTAGTTATTTATGAAACAGTGAGAAATGGACAACAAGTTTTTGCTAAAAAATCTGATTTAGTTTTATTAAATAATATCTATAAAGGAGCTGAAGTTATAGCTTGTGGTAGCGTATATGCTTATAAAACTGTTCAAGGAAGTGTTTTTGCAGGTGTAAATGGAGATAAAAAGGCCGCTATATATATAAATAAATTTGCTACATATTTAGTATCAATTGCTGGCATATATAGAAAATTTGCTAAAATTCCAACTGAGTTTTTAAATAAATCTGTATATATAAGTTTAGATAAACAAAAATTAAATTTTCATATAATTGATAATAATAAATGACGAAAGTAATTGTTATAACTTCAGGAAAAGGAGGTGTTGGTAAAACAACAAGCAGTGCTAATTTATCAGCAGCATTAGCAAATAGTGGTTATAAAACAGTAGTTATAGATTTTGACATAGGTCTTAGAAATTTAGATTTGCTGTTAGGTTGTGAAAGAAAAATAGCTTTTGATTTTATAGATGTTATAAATAATGAAGCAAGCCTTAATCAAGCCTTAATCAAAGATGATAACATTGATAATCTTTATATATTAGCAGCATCACAAACAAGTGATAAAGAGGATTTAACAAAAGAAGGTGTAATCAGCGTTATTGATGAACTTAGATGTAAGAACTTTGATTATATAATTTGTGATTCACCTGCTGGAATTGAAAAAGGCGCTTTAATGGCGCTTTATTGCGCTGATGAGGCAATAATTGTTACTAATCCAGAAGTTTCATCAATCAGAGATTCAAGTAGAATTATTGATATACTTCATTCAAAATCTCGAAGGTCTGAAAGTGAATTAGATCCAATAAAAGAACATTTATTAATAACTAGATATGATTATAAAAAAGTAAAAAATAAAGATATGTTAAGCATAGAAGATATTAAGCAAATATTAAATTTACCTTTAGTGGGAATTATTCCAGAATCAGATGAAGTACTTAAATCTTCAAATAAAGGAGAATTGCTTGTTAATGATATAAATTCTAATATTGCAAAGTCATATATTGATGTTGCTTTACGATTGTCAGGTAAAAATGTAGCATTAAGAATAGAGCCAAATGATAACTCTAATAAGAAAAAGGGTTTTTTCAATAAACTTATAGGAAGAAGATAACTATGTTTAATTTTTTTAAAAAGAAAAAAACATCTATTGATGCAAAATCAAGACTAAAAACAATTGTAGCTAAAGATAATATTGGTAGGGGCTCTATAAAAGATAGTGATTATATTACTGTTATGAAGTCAGAAATATTAGATGTAATCAATAAGTATATAGAAGTTGATGAATCACAAATTAAAATGAATATTTATAAAAATAGAAGCAACTCAATTTTAGATATTAGAATTGAGCTATCAAAATAAATGAAAAAAGATTTTTTATTTGAACTAGGCTCAGAAGAGTTACCACCAAAGTCCTTAAAAACAACTGCAAATTTACTTAAAGAAAATATAGCTAATTTACTTAAAGCTAATGAGCTAAGCTATGATTATATTAAATTTTATGCTACTCCAAGGCGTTTAGCTTTATTTATTAAAGATTTATCTACTGAACAAAAAGATGTTAGGATAAACCGCAAAGGTCCTCCAGTTAATGCAGATAAAAAAGCAATATCTGGTTTTGTTAAAGCACTAAATATAAATATTAAAGATTTAGATAAAATTACTATAAATAATATTGAATATTATTGTTATAGCGTAGTAAAAAAAGGCAAAAACACTAAAGATTTATTAGTAGAAATTATTAAAACTGCATTAAAGAATTTAACTGCAAATGTTGCTATGCGTTGGGGTGATAATGATGAGGTTTTTATAAGGCCTGTGCATTGGATAGTGGCTTTACTTAATTCTGAAGTTTTAAATATTGAAATTTTTAATCTTAAAAGCTCAAATATAACAAGAGGTTTAAGATTTACTAAGCCAAATAAATTTATTATTAAAAATGCTAGTGATTATGAAAAAGTTTTGCAAAATGAAGCTAAGATTATTGCTGATTTTGATAAAAGAAAACAATTAATTAGAAATGATATTGTTAATATAGCTAAAAATAATAATGCTATTTTAGATATTGATGATGATTTATTAGAAGAGGTGACTGCATTAGTAGAATATCCCAAAGCATTTATAGCTACTTTTGATAAAGAGTTTTTAAAAATCCCAAAGGAAGTTTTAATTTCTGCAATGAGTTCACATCAAAAGTATTTTCATCTATTAGATAAAGATAATAAATTACTACCTTATTTTATAGCTGTTGCTAATATTGAAAGCAAAGATATAAGTATGGTTATAAAGGGGAATGAAAGGGTTATAAAGCCAAGACTTAGTGATGCTAAATTTTTCTATAATAAAGATTGTGAAAAAACACTTGCTATAAGAGTAAATGATTTAAAGAAAGTTATGTTTATGAAGTCATTAGGTTCTTTATACGATAAGGTTGATAGACTAACTAATTTAGTAACCTACATAAGCCCTAAAATGAATGCTAATACTGTAGCTGTTAAAAGAGCAGCTTACTTATCAAAATCAGATTTAATTACAGATATGGTAGTAGAGTTTCCAGACTTACAAGGTATTATGGGCTATTATTATGCCCTAAATGATAATGAGGATAATTTAGTTGCTGCTGCAATTAAATATCAATATCATCCAAGATTTGCAAATGATTTAATTCCAGAAAGTATTGAAGCTAAAATTTTAGCAATTAGCGATAAATTAGATACTATTGTTGGTATTTATGGTATTGGGCAAATGCCTAGTGGTAATAAAGACCCTTACGCACTAAGAAGACTAGCATTAGGAGTATTAAGAATACTAATAGAAAGCAAGATTGATATAAATTTATATGAAGTCATAAATGAATCTAAAAAAACATTTGCTAATTTAGATTTAATAGCTAGTGCTGAAATTTATAAATTTATGTTACAAAGACTCAAAACTTATTACTTAGAAAAAGGTATAACTACTAATGTGTTTGAAGCAGTTTATAGCTTAATGCCAGAAAGTCCTTATGATTTTCACCAAAGAATTGTTACAGTAAATGAGTTTAGTAAATCAGATAAAGCAAAATCATTAGTAGAAGCAAATAAAAGAATAGCTAATATGATTAAAAAACAAGAAAATACTGATTTATCAAAAATTGACACAAGTCTTTTTGAACAGCAAGAAGAAAAAGAGCTTTTTATAAGAACTTCACAATTAAGCGCTGATTTTAAAAATTGTGATTATAAAAAAATGATGTTAGCTTTAACTGATTCAAAACAAGTTATAGATAACTTTTTTGATAATGTTATGGTAAATGTAGCTGATGAGAAGATTAAAATTAATAGATTATCTTTATTATATAAAATTCGCATTATTTTCTTAAAAATTGCTGATATTTCTTTTTTGCATTAATTAATATCAATGAGAGTTTTATTACAAAGAGTAACAAAAGCATCGGTTAAGGTGGATATTAAAAAAATAACTTCAATAAAAAAAGGTCTATTAGTTTTTGTTGGCTTAGAGAAAGAAGATGATGAAGAAAGCGCTAATAAAATGATAAATAAGATACTTAATATGCGCATTTTTTCTGATAGTAATGACAAGATGAACCTTAATGTCCAAGATATAAAAGGAGATATTTTATTAGTATCTCAATTTACCTTAGCAGCTGATACTAAATCAGGCAATAGACCAGGGTTTTCTAGTGCTATGCCTCCAATTACAGCAAAATATTTATATGATTATTGTGTAAATTATGCCAAAGGATTATATCCAAATATTAAAAGTGGTATTTTTGCTGCAGATATGCAAGTCAGTCTTGTAAATGATGGACCAGTTACTTTTTTACTTGAATGTTAGATTTTTTTATTAAAAATCAAGATATATTGATTTATTTAGGAATTGGGTCATTTATATTTTTTATTATTATGATTTTAATAACACCATGGTTAGTTGGAAAAATACCTTATGATTATTTTGTCAATGATAAGTATAGTATGAAATCAGCTTCTAAAATAACAAAACTTATAGTTAATCCAATAAGAAATATTTTTGGTCTTATACTTCTTATATTAGGATTTATTATGCTTTTTACCCCAGGGCAGGGAATTATTACTATTTTATTAGCAGTTTTAGTAATGCGATTTCCTTATAAAAGAGAACTTGAACAAAAAATAATAGCTAATAAAAACATCTTAAAAGCACTTAATTGGTTAAGAGATAAAAACAATAAACCTCATATAATAGTTTAGATGGAAAAGAAAATAATATTAAATATCCTATTAGGCTCAATAGTAATTTTTATTGTGCTTTATTTTAATAAAAAAGTAACTCATTTACCAAAAGTAAATATGATGCCTTGGGAAAGTTTTAAAGATGAAAATAATCAAACTGTTGCCTTTGGTATTACTATAAATAAAAGTAAACTTAAAGATGCAATGCAATACTTTGGCAATGAAGTTGAAACTGCTTTATTTGAAAATAAAGATAAAAGCTATGATTTAGAGGCTTATTTTGCTAATACTAAAATAGCAGGTTTTTCAGTAAAAATTATATTAGGCTTAAAGTTAGATTTTAATAACTTAGAATTTTTTAAAAATAATATTAAAAAAATAACAAAATTACCAACGTCTAATATTAAGTACGAATTGAAAAGTAATGTAAATAATGAGCTTTTAAACACAGTAATTAGTAATATTTCAGTTATGCCCTATACAGACTTAGCTACCAAAACAATAATTAATCGTTTTGGCAGTCCAGATAATATTATTAAAGAAAATGATAATATTCAGCTTTGGCAATATAAAAACAAAGGTCTTGAGATTATTATTGATAAAGAAAATAAAGAAATCTTGCAGTATTATTAAGAATTATTAAGATTGCATATAGTTTTGTTGAATTTAAGCCTAATATAATAGTATGCCATTCTAAACTTGGTCTAGAAGCTAAGACCTTTGCATTACTAACTATTTTTTCATTTAATTTACTAAATAAAAAGGTTCCAGCTCGTTCCCAAGCTCCTGCTTGGGAATGCATCTTCCAAATGACTTTACATCCTCCAAATAACATCAGGGATTATCAGCTCGTTCCCAAGCTCCTGCTTGGGAATGCATCTTCCAAACGACTCTACATCCTCCAAATAACATCAGGGATTATACCTGCTCACTAAACTCTACTAAAATAAACTAAAATAGCTAAATGGGTAGAAGTAGATATA
>CAZDRI010000015.1:0-37633 GCA_964508055.1 uncultured Thiotrichales bacterium | reverse complement strand
GTGTTTTTTGTATAATCCGAAGGATAAGAGAGTGGAACTAAACAATTAGTTATAATAAAACCGATTGGATGATATTAACTTCTATGCATCCTTGTATAATTCGTGCTATTAGCATGAGCTATGCACTAGATACTGTTCGCATTTAATGAAGTTAAATATAGGGGATAGGTGCTAACCTGAACTACAGATTTTTAAAATCTTAGTGTGACAACAACATCTCTATCCCCTTACCCAATCGCCATTGGGTAGTGTAAGTTAAAACTATCAAAAAAAATTGATTATTTACACGGATATTTAAGATACAAGGGTGACCAAAGCGTTTCAGTATCTCATAAATCTTTCATAGATTCTGAACCAAGTTCAGAATGATTATACTGCCCTGAACCAGGCTCAGGATGACAAGGTTTATGTCTAACACTCAAATGGCTTGGAAAAAGTGAAAGCTTCTTTGCTTGGACCCTTTAATTGTAAAAGATTTAGTTTTTCTTTACCTTCTTCAACAGAAGGAATATGCCCAACAGGCACCCACCACAATGCTTGATGAGCATTTGTTATTTTATTAAACCACGCATCTCTATCGCGTATTAACTCAACATGCAGCGATTTATAAACGAATTCCTTTAATGTTTCAATATCCTCCCACACACTCATATTTACAATAAGAGCAGAGTCATCAAACGCTTGAATTGAAGTTGCATCTCCTTTCTCAGTTTGAAGCCTCCATACAAAACCTGGCGATTTTTCTGCTAAGCTGTTAATTTCGTCTAAACGGTCAACAAAGCCCTTCATAACCTTTGAGTCCATTGAACCCTTAGCCTTGGCGATATTAATTTGTGCTAAATGGTAGTGATTCATATTTATTATGGTGTGAGTTAGACTGCATCAAAATTTTTAATTTTACAGCAGACTTATTTTTGTGGTAAAAATTAAACTTGGAATAAAAACCAACTTGTTGCTGTTAATTTCAGCGCCTTGCTATACATTTCTCTTTATATTTCTTTTTATATTTTCTCTTATATTCGCAACGGTAAACTGTCTGAATAGTGGCAGATTTGGTTTTTTATTTTAGCAATTGTCTTTATATTCTTGAATTTTATAAAGCCTAAAATATATGAGTTTATTTGTGTTGTGGTTATATTTTTAACTCATACTTCTGTTCCGTAACAGTTGTTCCCCATTGTGAGCCATTTAATTCTTCAACTAATTTAAATCCGAATTTTTGATAAAGATGTTTCGCAGGCTCTAGGCCTTGAAATGTCCAAAGATAAACTTTATTAAAGGATAATAGATTACAGAAATCTACAGCCTTGCTCATTAAATGTTTACCAGCACCTGTACCTTTGATTTTGTCTGAAACTATAAACCACCTAAGGTGGACTATATTTGAATCTTCTGAGGAACTGTCAATAGTAATTGAACCTTCTAAGGTACCGTCAATTATTAATGACCAGATACAGTCCTTAGATTCATCGTATCTGTTAATAAAACTTGACAATTCGGTCGCAACCTTTGTCTCAAAAAAGCTACCAAAATTCCACTCTCGTGAATAATACAAAGCATGTAGCTCAGTAACTCTACCAATAATGCCAGGTTGATAACCTGTTACAGTTATAAAATCATTCATTGTTCCGGTTTTTCTTTGTATGTATAACTATTATTAATTTCAATATTATAAGAGGGTCATGACAACTTAAGCGGTTCATTTTTTAAAAATTAAGGTTGGTATAATTAGTCAATTTAAAATTTTAGTTCAAATATCTTATGGATTTAGCACAAATACAAACGATGAAAAAAGAAGGCATAAAAATAAGCTGTTTAACAGCTTATGATGCCAGTATGGCTCGTATTTTAGCTAGAGAAGAAATAGATATAATCTTAGTTGGAGATTCGCTTGGGATGGTTATTCAAGGTAGAAATGATACTTTGGCAGTAACTATGAATGATATGTGCTATCACACTGAAATAGTTGCTCCATTTTGTAAAAACTCTTATCTTATAACTGATATGCCTTATAAAAGTTACACTAAAGATGTAGCATTAACAAATGCAAAAAAACTCATTGAATCAGGTGCTCAAATGGTTAAATTAGAAGGTAATGAGATAGAAATTGTAAAAATATTAGTTAAAGAAAAAATAGCAGTATGCGGCCATTTAGGACTACAACCACAATCAGTTCATAAATTAGGTGGATATAAAATTCAGGGTAAGGTTAAGGAAGATGCTGATAAAATTATTAAAGATGCTATTTCTTTAGAAAAAGCAGGTATTAAGTTATTAGTTTTAGAATGTATTCCTCATAAATTAGCTAAGAAAATATCTAAAAAACTAACTATTCCAACTATTGGTATTGGTGCCGGGGTTGATTGTGATGGGCAAGTGTTAGTTATTTATGATATGTTAGGTATGAATGAGAAAAAACTAAAATTTAATAGAGATTTTTTGCAAAATAATAACAGTGTTAAAAAAGCTATAAATTGTTATATTAAAGCAGTAAAAAATAAAACTTTTCCAACTATAGATGAGAGTTTTTAAATGCCTTTATTAACTACAATTACCGAGATTAAATCACAAATTGCAATTTGGAAAAGAAATAATTTTACTATTGCTTTTGTGCCTACTATGGGAGGTCTTCATAAAGGACATTTATCTTTAGTAAAAAAAGCCGCAGAAGTTGCTGATAAAGTTATAGTTAGTATTTTTGTTAATCCTAAACAATTTGGTGAAAATGAAGATTTTGATTCTTATCCAAGAGATATTGAAGAGGACAAAAAAAAATTAGCAGATCATAAAGTTGATGCCATATTTATCCCAGAAATAAATATTATGTATCCTAAAGAGGATTCAATAACTATTGATGTTGGAGATATAACAAAAATCCTTTGTGGCAAATCTAGACCAATTTTTTTTAATGGTATAGCTTTAGTAGTTAGCAAATTATTTAATATTGTTAGACCAGATATAGCTATTTTTGGTGAGAAAGATTATCAGCAATTACAAGTAATTAAAAAACTAGTAGTTGAATTAAATTTTAATATCAAAATAATATCATCTCCTATTATAAGAGAAGAAGATGGCTTAGCAATGAGCACTAGGAATGAATACTTAACTAAACAACAAAGAGAAATAGCAGCAAATTTTTATAAAATATTATCTGAAACTGCTAATAATTCAAAAGCTATTATCAAACAAAATAAAGATATATCTTCAATTAAAAAAGATGCAATTAATAAATTGGCTGAATATTTTGAAGTTGATTATTTAGAAATATTAGATGCTAAAAATCTAGCTAAAATAAATAAAAATAGCAATAGCTTTATAATTATATCAGCAGTTATGATAGGCAAAACAAGACTAATTGATAATATTCAATTTAATATCTAATAAAACCTTATCTTTATCAAAGATACCAAAGGTAGCAGCGCAATATAATTTTTAAACTTAGGTAATCACAAAGAATTAAAAATTCTTGTCTTTACTTCGTCTAAACTACCAACACCTTCAACAGATGAATATTTTGGAGCATTAATATCATTTTGCTGCCAAGATTTATAATAATCTACTAAGGGAGAAGTTTGTTCATGATAGACTTTTAATCTTGAACGAACAGTATCTTCATTATCGTCTTCTCTTTGGACTAAATCCTCACCTGTTATGTCATCTTTACCTTCTACTTTAGGTGGATTATAAATTATGTGATATGTTCTACCTGATGTAAGATGAGCCCTACGCCCTGACATTCTTTGGACAATTTCTTCATCTTTAACTTTTATTTCCACAACATTATCAATTTTTATAGCATCATTTTTCAAAGCTTCAGCTTGTGCTATGGTGCGTGGAAAGCCATCAAATAAAAATCCATTTACACAATCTTTTTCTGCAATTCTTTCTTTTACTAACCCAATAATAATATCATCTGATACTAAACCGCCACTATCCATAACTGCTTTAGCTTTTTTTCCTAATTCAGTCCCTGCTTTTACTGCAGCTCTTAACATATCACCAGTAGATATTTGAGGTATGTTATATTTTTCACAAATATTTTGTGCTTGAGTTCCTTTTCCTGCACCTGGAGGTCCTAATAAAATAATATTCATAATTAATCCTTTGTTAAACTTTAAAATTTGATAACTTTTTAGCTACTTTCTGTTTTTTTAATACCACATAATCAGGTAAACCATTTTTATATGGAGGATAACTTTCACCTTCAATTAAAGGCTCAAGGTAATCATAACACTTTTGAGTAATCCCAAAACCATCATTTGAGATAAAATCCATAGGCATCATTTTTTCTACATTAGCAACATCAGCTAAATTAGCTTCACCTATTTCCCATTTGTAAGGCTTATCTGAAATTCTTTTAACAGTTGGCATTATTGAATTATGTCCTTGTAAAGCTAATTCAACTCCTACTTTACCTAAGGCATAAGCCTGCTCAACATCTGGTTTTGAAGCTAGATGACGAGCTGCTCTTTGTAGGTAATCTGCAACTGCCCAATGATATTTATAACCTAAATTATCTTTTACTATGTTGGCAACCACCGGAGCAGCTCCACCAAGTTGGGCATGACCAAATGAATCACGAGTTCCTTGTTCTGCTAAAAAATGACCATTTGGCCACTTGGTGCCTTCACTTACCACCACTGAGCAATAACCGAATTCTTTTACATTTTTATCTACCTTAGCTAAAAACTTTTCTTGATTAAATTCAACTTCAGGAAATAAAATCACCACTGGTATTGATTTATCTAACAAACCACCTGCAGCTGCAATCCAGCCAGCATGTCTGCCCATAACTTCAATTACAAAAATCTTAGTTGAGGTCTTTGCCATAGATGCTACATCAAAACTTGCTTCCATAGTTGATGTTGCAATATATTTAGCAACAGAACCAAAACCAGGACAGTTATCAGTTATAGGTAAATCATTATCTACAGTTTTAGGAATATGAATAGCTTGTATTGGGTAACCCATATGCTCTGATAATTGAGATACTTTTAAGCAAGTATCAGCGGAATCTCCACCGCCATTATAGAAAAAATAACCAATATTATGAGCTTTGAATACTTCTATTAATCTTTCATATTCAACTTTATTTTCTTCTAATGATTTCATTTTATAGCGACAGGAGCCAAAAGCACCAGAAGGCGTGTGTTTGAGTGCTGCTATATCAGCATCACTCTCTTTTGAGGTATCAATTAAGTTTTCTTCTAAAGCACCTATAATGCCATTTTCTCCAGCGAAAACTGTGCCAATTTCATCTTTGTGTTGCCTTGCAGTTTCTATTACCCCGCAAGCAGAGGCATTGATAACCGCAGTTACTCCTCCTGATTGTGCATAAAAAGCATTTTTCATATAAATCCTTTGAAATTTGTGAAACGAAAAATTATATCAAAATTAGGCTGATTTTTTATACTAAATTTAGCCTTAAAACTAGTAGATAGGCATTAGTTATATATAGCAGTAGTATTAAATAAAATTAGATTAACTTCACCTTTACTAAGTACAACTAGCAAATATTTTTTATTTTTAGCGCACATAGCTTTAATGTTGTAGCTGCTAATATCTATTTCTAAAATGTCATAATATAAAAACAATATAGCATTAAATGCTTGGTTTTGAGTACTAGGAGATGCATTGCTATTAATTGCTAAATAAATTAAAACTCTCCAATTTCAACTTTAGCCATATCTTTGGGGTGTTTTTTGTTATGAAATAAAATATACCTTTTTACCCAGATAAAGTAACTTCTTTCAGTTTTCAAACTATAGTGTTTCAAGCGAATTTTATTACGCATCACATCTAATAATTTAGAGTTGTTTTGCATTGTAATAAATGTCTTTTTATATTAAAAAAACAATAGATTATATTTATATTAAATACATAAATTAAGTACTATTAATATGATTATTAGTTATTTAGCAAATATTTAGATGGTTAAATATATTATGTTACAATCATGAATCATAATAAATTGTTATGTCCACACTATATAAACACAAATTAGAAAGCCTTATAAATTTATGGATGAAAATAAATATATATTACTTTTAAATGGAAAAGATAAAACATCAGATGTTGAAAGTATCACGCATCAATCTACAAAAATAACTGTAAAATTTTTTAATAGCAATAAACAGTTTTCATACAATAAATCAAATGTTATTATTTTAGATAATCCTAGTATTTTTAATCATAATAATTATCTCATTTATTTAGGAAATTGCTGTTTGTCAAATATTGAAAAAGTTTTAGACTTTGGCAGTCATCTTAAAATTTTTTACATTCAAGGTAAAGTGTCATCATATTTAAAGTCTAAACTTTCCTTTAAAGACAATGTTTTAGCGAACAAGAATGCCAAACACATTCTAGCTTACTTAAAAAAGCTATCAAGTTATTTCAAAGATGAAGAAAATGATTTTCTTTACAATCAGTATGAAAAAATCAAATCAATTAATGAAGATAGTGTTTTAGCAAAGTATTTAAAACCTGATAGTGTTACAAGAAAAACTTTTGATACTCCAATAATATATCCTTTTGGATTTAATTTAAGTCAAGAAAAAGCAGTTGTTAAAGCATTGACAAATCAAATAAGTATTATAGAAGGACCACCTGGTACAGGTAAAACACAGACTATACTGAATATTCTAGTAAGTTTAGTTATGAGCGATAAAAGTATTGCTATTGTTTCTAACAATAATACCGCTATGACAAATGTGTTTGAAAAACTAGATGCAGAAAAATTATCATTTTTTTCTGCAGTTTTAGGAAATAAAGAAAATAAAGATAGTTTTTTTAATAGTCAAAATAAGGAATATCCTGAATATAAATCTATTGATATAGTTACTGTTCAAAAGCATACTAAATCAATTGAAAAAAGCATGTCCAAAATAAAAGAGATGTTGAAAAATAAAAATAATTTAGCAAAATTATCTTTAGAGTTGGAAGAATTGAGAATAGAAAAAAAATATTTCATGGAGCTATATGAAAAAAGAAGATCCAAAATAGAAAACTATAAAAAATTTACTAACTATAAATTAGATAAGATATTGTCTTTATGGGCTGAAATAGAAGAATTTCAACGTGATAATAAAAAAGTCAGTCTGTACTTTAAAATAAAATCTATTTTTAAATATAAAATTTTTACATTTTCTTTTTATGACTACCCTTTGGATGACATTATAATATTTTTGCAATATTGTTTTTATATGATAAAAGAAGTAGAGCTCACATTTACTATTCAAGATTTAGAAAAAAATTTAAGCAAATTTAATTTTGACAAAGAATTATCTGAACATAGAAAAAAATCTATGGATGTGTTTAAGTCATATTTATTAAACAAATACAATATGAAAGATACTCGAAAGCAATTTGATAGCGGTGACCTATGGAAAGAATTTGAAAATTTCATTAAAGAGTACCCTGTTATATTTAGTACAACACATTCTTTGCAAAGCTCAACAGGTCCAAATTTTCTATATGACTACTTAATAATAGATGAAGCATCTCAAGTTGATCTTTTATCTGGTTCACTTGCATTGTCTTGTGCAAAAAATGTTGTTATAGTAGGGGATTTAAAACAGTTACCACATATAGTTAAGAGTGAGTCGTTAAATTTACTAGACGGTATTTTTAAAAATTATAACTTGCACTCAGCTTATAATTATCAAAATAGTTTGTTGTTATCCACATCTATGTTATTTGATGATGCCCCAAAAACATTATTAAAAGAACATTATAGATGTAATCCTAAAATTATTGATTTTTGTAATAAAAAATTTTACAATGATGAGTTGGTGATATTGTCTAAAAGTAAAACTGAAAACTCACCTTTGTCTTTATACTCCACACCTGCAGGGAACCATGCAAGAGGCACATATAATCAAAGACAAATAGATGTTATTCAAAATGAAGTACTGCTTAAATTAAGTAACAAAGATATCGGTATTATTTCTCCTTTTAGAAAACAAGTGTCTAAATTATCAAGTGATATTGATAATAATCTCAATATTGAAATTGACACTGTGCATAAGTATCAAGGTAGAGAAAAAGACATTATCATAATTACAACAGTTGTGGATAAAGAGAATGAGTTTGCTGATAATGAAAACTTGCTCAATGTAGCTATTTCAAGAGCAAAAGAGCAATTACATATAGTTGTGTCTGATGATGAAAAAAATAAAAACATGAAAGATTTAATCAATTATATAAAATATAATAATTTTGAAGTGATTCAAAGTAAAGTTTATTCTATATTTGATCTTCTTTATAAAAATTATTCTCCATATATAGATAACTCTTTGCATAATGCAAAAAAAGTTTCTAAATTTAAATCTGAAAACTTAATGAATAGCATTATTGAAAAAGTTTTATTTGATGAAAATTATTCTAACCTAGATAAAGTGTTTAACCTTCCTTTAAATAGATTAATTAAAGACACTTCCCTCTTAACACCTGATGAACAGAAGTTTTCTCAAAACGATTGGTCTCACTTAGACTTTCTAATTTATAATAAAATCAATAAACAAGCTATTTTAGCTATAGAAGTTGATGGTGTAGCGTACCATGAAAACAATCCTACTCAATTAAAACGGGATAAATTAAAAGATGGTATTTTAGAAAAGTATAATATCCCAATCATTAGATTTCCAACAAATGGAAGTGAAGAAGAAAAAAAATTAAGAAAAAAGTTAAAAGAAATAATAGGTTAATAATTATACGATTAGCTACAATTAGACTGCTTAGAAGACATAACAACTACTAGCAGTAAACAGCAGAGCTGTCACTGAAAATAAACGTTAGACACAAATACAAAAGAAGGCAAAAGAGCAGATTTAAGCTTTATTAATCTTACAAAATTTAATTTAATACAAATTTACCAAGAAGTATTTGGAATTGATTATATAAATTTGCAAGATGTTTCTGAACTTAAGCATAGATTTTTTATTTTTGTCTATGGTAAGAATACTCATTGTATATAATGATGTGCGTATAGTAAATTGTTAGGCTTCATGAATGTAGAGAAAATTTTATCACTTATTAACGCCTTAAATATCAAGGAATAGCCAGAATGAAAGAAAAGACATTATCAATCTTTGAACGCTATTTAACTGTTTGGGTATTGCTTTGCATAGTAGGAGGCATTGCTCTAGGAAAATCTGCACCTGAAATTGCAACTACGCTCAATGATTTCTCAATCTATCAAGTGTCTATTCCTATTGCAATTTGTTTGTTTTTTATGATGTACCCCATTATGGTAAAGATAGACTTTGCCCAAGTGGTAAAATCAGCCAAGACGCCCAAACCAGTATTTCTGACTCTATTTATAAATTGGGCAATCAAACCTTTCTCAATGTTTGCAATAGCCTATTTCTTTCTGGGCTATTTGTTTAAGGACTTGTTACCAGGCACAGAAGTACTTGCAAACGGGGAAGCAGTTGAATTATGGCGCAGTTATATTGCCGGTACTATTTTGCTAGGCATCGCACCGTGTACTGCAATGGTTTTAATGTGGAGCTACCTCTCAAAAGGCAACGATGGCTTAACATTGGTAATGGTGGCAATCAATTCTTTAATGATGCTATTTCTTTATGGTCCATTAGGCAGTTTATTGCTAAATGTGAACTCCATGCCCGTACCGTGGCAGACGATGTTATTTTCGGTCTCAATTTATGTGGCATTGCCTCTCATTGCAGGTTATTTATCAAGAAAGTGGATAATTAAATACAAAGGAATGGAGTGGTTCAATGAAAAGTTTTTACATTGGCTTACCCCAGTTAGCATAACAGCACTACTTTTAACATTGGTTCTGTTGTTTTCGTTCAAGGGTGAAGTTATTACCGATAATCCACTTACAATTTTGTGGATTGCTATTCCGCTTTTCATACAAACTATCTTTATTTTTGCCATTGGCTATTTTGTTTTAGCAAGATGGTTAAAACTTTCATATCATGATGCTGCACCAGCAGCCATGATTGGGGCTTCTAATCATTTTGAAGTAGCCATTGCCACCGCCGTCATTCTTTTTGGTTTATCCTCGGGAGCAGCATTAGCCACAGTGGTTGGTGTGCTAATAGAAGTTCCTCTTATGCTTATGTTGGTATCAGTATGCAAACGCACTTGTCATATATTCAACGAGTGCAATTTAGATTATCCTCAATGTAAACCTACTACTTTAGCCAATGAGGTGTAGGTTAAATTGAAAAAAGCCTAATAAATTGTTATGTGCTGCCATCAAATACACGCTCCCATCATTGTCGGGGATTGCGATGGAATTCAGAAATCATACACAGAATGACTCGTTGGTCATCGAGTCTCTTTTTGAATCCGTGTTCACAAAGTCAGAGGGTGAAGCGGAAGGCGCATTGATTAGCCGATTATCCAAGGAACTCATCGCTGAAACTAATGTGTATGATCTATTTGGATTCGTTGCAATCGACAGAGATCAGATCATTGCCTCGATATTGTTTACTCGACTGACTTTCCCCGCTGGTTTTGCTTCCTTCATATTAGCACCCGTCGCCGTCCATTGTGACCACCAGGGCAAGGGTATAGGTCAGGGATTAATCAAGCATGGACTCAATGCACTGAGAAACGAAGGGGTGAGGTTCGTAATTACATACGGAGATCCGAGTTTTTACACCAAAGTTGGATTCCACCACATATCGCACGAGGTTATTAGACCCCCTTTTGAACTTTCGCAGCCGGATGGATGGCTTGGTCAATCGCTCATGGGCGACTCAATTGATTCTTTGACCGGCAGATGCTCGTGCGTGAAAGCCCTAGATGACTCTGCATATTGGTGATATGCTCAAGTCAAACAAGGCACATAACAAGCGGTTGGAGGCAAAAGAGCAGATTTAAGCTTTATTAATCTTAAAAAATTTAATTTAATACAAATTTACCAAAAATTATTTGGAATTGATTATATAAATTTGCAAGAGGCTGATTTATGACAGACTAATTTAATAGAGGCTAATTTACAAGATGTTTCTGAACTTATGCATACCAACTAACATTCTAATCATTAAATCTAAACTTTTCAATACTACATTTTTTATCTTCAGCTAACTGTAGCACTAAACAAGATGCACCGCCATAGGTTCTTATTTTTCCAGCAGCGCCAGGGTTAATAACCCATGGCGTTTGGCTGTCATCAATTACTTGTTTATGAGTATGCCCGTAAATAATTATATTTGCATCTGGATATTGTTCTCGCAGTGAATTATGTAATGATTTTATATGCTCATAAGGATAAGCATGTCCATGCTCAACTACAATTTTTCTATTAAATAAATTTAATTCTTCTTTATCTTTTAAATGCGTTATATGGTAATCATTATTGCCTTGAATTGCTATTAATTTTTCTTGTGGTTTTAGTTGTGTTAATGTTTGCTCTTCACAGATATCACCTGCATGGATTGCAATATCACATTTAGATACTAAATCAACAATATCAGGGTGAATATAGCCGTGAGTATCAGATAATACCGCTATCTTTTTAGTCATTTTTCTTTGCTGTCATAGACAATAAAAAATCAGCCT
The DNA here is from genome assembly GCA_964508055.1 of uncultured Thiotrichales bacterium. Taxonomy (GTDB): domain Bacteria; phylum Pseudomonadota; class Gammaproteobacteria; order PS1; family Pseudothioglobaceae; genus CAZDRI01. Next base: position 26,092 of record CAZDRI010000015.1, on the reverse strand, counting down.
GTGCTTTCATTATAGTCATAACACATTCATGTAAATCGTTATACTCTAACACACCAGTATCAAAGCGTTTATTATTCTTATAGTAAAAAAAACTTTTATAAGTTAAATTAGCTATTTTAAGTATTACAAAAGTAGTAACTTTATATTCCCAAACTAACGCAGGATATGGTTTAGGGCTTTCTTCATTTTCTTTTGTGTATTCTATATCTGCTAAATGAATATTAACATTTCCGTTTTTCCAACGATTATCAATTAATTTTTTAGCAATATTAATCTCGTGTTCATTAAAGTCTTCAACCATAATAAGTATCTTATTTTAATATTTCATTAATATCTGGGTTAGCATCTATTGGACCGCCTGCTTCTATTTCCTCAGCAGTCGCATCACGAATAGATAATACTTTGAGTCTAAATGTTACCTCTCTACCAGAAAGAGGATTGTTACCATCAACTGTTAATGTCTTATCATCTATTCTTGTTACAAAAAAATCCTTATGCTCTCCTTTTGTATTTTCCATAGTGATTTTAGTGCCAATTTTTCTATATTTTTTTGGTACATTTTTAAGATGGTCAGTAAAAACTAAGGATTCATCTCTAGGTCCATATAATTTATTGCAATCAATATCTATTTCAATTACATCACCAACAGCTTTGCCTACTAATTCTTTGGATACTTCAGGAACTAAAACATCATTAGCACCATGGACATATCCTAGCGGATAGTTAATTCTAACAAGGACACTTTTAGTTTTTTTATCTATAATTTTATAGTTTAATTCTATAAACTTATTGTCTTCTATTGTTTGTTTCATGAATTAAAAAATTGTAGCGCCAAAAATTTTCACCTTATCATCTTCATAACCTAAAACTAACCTTCCTAACCACTCACCAGGCATTTTATTATGCTTTTGTCTATACAAAACTGTAACATAATCACCTCTACGGATTATGCCTAAATAATCTCTTTCTTTAGATAAATTTTTAGTTAGTTTACTTCTAGCAAATTGCTTACCTATTTCCACTTCATTTGCGCCTTTAAGAAATGATTGTGAAAATTCTTTAGTAAACATACCATAATTTTGATTATTAGAATATTTAACTAAATCATCCCACATAGGATTAGCTATTTTTAAAATTTCAGCATCAGTTTTTTCCACGATATTCATCTAAAATTCTCCGTTTACTAAATAATTTAATCTGAATAAGCATTATTACATATAAAAAAAGACCAACAAATTATTATGTGTTGGTCTTTTATTTTATTACAAATAAAAATCACATTATTTTATTTGTTTATTTCTCATCCTTATCAACTATATGATAACAAGGAGCTTTCTCCATTGCATATTCGCCTGTATCAGGGTCACGACGAGAAACAGTTAACACATGCCAATCTTTATCATCTAATTTCATAGCATCACCACGATAATAATAACCTGGCCAGCGAGTTTCTTTTCTAAATAGAGTATGTTGCATAACACATTCAGATGTGCGATGACGATGTTTTAATTCCCAAGCACGCATCAATTCATGAATATTTTCTGCACCAATTTTCTCTAAATCTTCTTCCATAATCTTAAGTTTTTTAAGACCCATATTTAAAAGTTTATCGTTAGTCATATAATTTACAGTAACACCACCACAATACTCATCCATAAGTTTTTGTAAACGGTCAAGACCTTGTCTTGGATTTATATAATTTGGGCTAACTGTTCCAGCAACAATTTCATTACGATAAACTTTATAATGTTCTAGCGGTTTAAATACCTCTTCTTTAAGGTCAGCAATTTGTTTGTCAGAAACTACAATTCCTTCGGATTTACCATCATCAATATATTTACAAGCAGCTTTTGCAGCTAATCTACCTTCGGTAAAAGAACCAGAAGAGAATGCATGAGGAGTACCTCCAACAGCATCACCAGCACCGAATAAGCCTTCAACTGTCATCATCCGATTGTATCCCCAGAAATATTCATCAGGAGAAATATCTTCAGGACCTGAACACCAAGCACCACAACCAGTAGCATGAGAACCCATAACATAAGGCTCAGAAGTAGTAAGTTCTGGATTTACATACTTAGGATCAATATCTGTCGCCGCCCATAAAACAGCTTGACCAACAGTCATACCTAAGAAATTCTCCCAGCCAACTTCCTCTAAATGTGGGTCTTGGAATGCTTCCATAGTTACCATATGAATTGGTCCACGACCTGCATTTACTTCAGAAATAAATGCATGATTACGCAAACAAGTTGGAATAGGTCTATGAGTTCTGTGAGAAACTTCAGGGTCTAAGTATTCCTTACCAACCATTTTTTGTAAATCTGGGAACCATTTAGACTCATACTCTTCACCATAACCATTTTGAGTATATGTTTTAAGGTGTAAGAAATATGCACCTACTGGACCATAGCCATCTTTAAATCGTGCAAGCACAATACGGTTTTCCATTTGTGTCATCTTAGCACCTGCATTAATTAATAATGCATAAGCTGAACCTGATGACCATGGAGCATACCATACACGACCAGCACCTTCACCCACTGAGCGCGGTTTAAATATATTAGAAGCACCACCAGCACCAACAACTACCGTTTTAGATTGAAAAACATGATAATTACCAGTACGTACATTAAAACCAACAGCACCTGCAATACGATTTTCTTTAGCTTCATCCATTAAAAGATGAGTAATACAAATACGATTGTAGACTTTATCTGCTGATTTTGTTGCAGCTTCAGCAACAATAGGCTTATAAGATTCACCATGAATCATAATCTGCCAGCGACCTTCACGCATATAAGCACCAATATCTGCTCTTTTTGGGTCTTTCATCAGTGGTAAACCCCACTCTTCAAACTGATGTACAGTAGAATCTACATGGCGAGCCATATCAAATAACAAATCTTCACGCACCATACCCATCAAATCAATACGCGCATAACGCACATGATCTTCTGGATTATTTTCACCAAAACGGGTGCCCATATAACAATTAATAGCATATAAACCTTGAGCAACAGCACCAGAACGGTTAATATTAGCTTTTTCAGCAATAACTATTTTTTTATTCTTGCCCCAATATCTCGCTTCAAATGCAGCACCAGTTCCACCTAAACCAGCACCAACTACTAAAACATCAATATCTTTTTCATAAATTGTTTTATAATTCATTAGTAATATACTCCTTCTTTCATTATTAAACCATTAGACTTTAAAGTGTGCAAATCACCATCATCTAAACGAATATATTTAGGTTCATTAAATAGTAATTGACTATCTCTCATTTCTTGACTAGGCTCTGTTTCTTGAGATAAGTCTGGAATGTATTTGCCCCAAGGTTTAGTAGTAATTGGAGATAAGAAATTCTTCTCTCTACCATCTCTAAACTTAATTTTCCAAGCAATAGTTCCTCTTTCTTCATCACGATTAACACGAAGACTATGACCTAATGGTGCAAAATCTGCATAACCTCTTACATCAATTGCATTTTGCGGACATGCTTTAACGCATGAATAGCATTCCCAGCACATATTAGGTTCAATATTATAAGCACGACGATAAGTTTTATCTATGTGCATAATGTCTGATGGGCAAATATCTACGCAATGTCCACAACCATCACAACGAGTCATATATACAAAAGTTGGCATATTTTTCTCCTATTCTTATGTTAGTTAAAATTAATAATGCTTAGGCGGCTCACGCTTAATGCCAAGCCCCATATTCATTGGTGCATCTTTAAGTAGTTCCATAGAATGTCTTTCTCTTTGTTCTGGGTCATCTCTAGTAAGCAAAGGAAGATTTTCAGCTGAACCATCAGCTTTAGTAACACGCTTATTAAAAGCAGCAGCTGGTTTGAAAAACATATGAGCAAATTTTGACCATAAAACTCCACCAAACAATACTGTGCTAGATAAAATAAATAAAGCAAACAACAATACATGATTATCTGAAAAAGACCAAGCTAGAGCAAAAGCAGAAGTCATCATAAGCGAAAGACTAAATAAGTCCATAGGAGCAATATTTAATTTATTATTGCCTTCAGCAGCAACATCAACTCTAATAAATAACCAAAACCACCAGCTACCAACTGCGAGCATAATTGCACCAATATGCCACAATTGTGGTAATAATGCAGATGTGTTTGATGGGTTAAATATCATAATAGCAGTTGTTGCTACAAATATAATAAATCCATACATAGTAAGAATGTGTGCTATTCTACGCTTAACATTACAAAACTCTCCAGATAAAGCAACATCTTCAATAACTGTTTTAACTGCTATACCTATTTTTTCACCGCCTCCTACTTCTCTAGTTGCATTTTTTTGAGATTTTTGGGCATTTTCAAAAAAATACTTAGCACTTTTTTTGTGAATCATATCAATGATTGTGCTTCCTACAACTAAAACTAACATTGCAATAACATAGTATTGCATAGCTTCTGTCGTAATGTTAAATGCTGAAAGTTCAGCAAATGGGTTAACACTAATATCTATCATAATTTTTTCCTTATCATTAAAACAAAAATATCACTTAGCAGAATGTCCTGACAATTCTACTTTTACCTTTTCATCTTCTTTTAAATTTGCATAATACTCACGCAATACTTCTAAAACCTCTGGTCTAGAGAAATGATAAGACACTTCTAAATTTTCACTTAGCATATGTCTTAATTTAGTCCCAGATAATAATAACCTATCTTCTGCCTTATGCGGGCAAGTCCTCATTGATGCCATACCATTACACTTGTGACACCAAAAAGTCCAATCTATTTTTAATGCTTGGGTTTGTAAGGCATTTTTAGGAATTTCATCAAAGATATGATGAGCATCAAAAGGACCATAGTAATCACTAACACCAGCATGGTCACGACCTACAATTAAGTGTGAGCAACCGTAATTTTGTCTAAATACTGCATGTAACAATGCCTCTCTTGGTCCTGCATAACGCATATCCAATGGATATCCTGATTGCAAAACTGTATTATCAACAAAGTAATTTTCAATTAATGTTGAAATAGCTTTACTTCTTACTTCAGCAGGTATATCGCCAGGCTTCAATTTTCCTAATAAAGAATGAACCATAACGCCGTCACAAGTCTCAATTGCAATTTTTGCTAAATATTCATGAGAGCGGTGCATAGGGTTTCTAGTCTGAAAAGCTGCAACAGTACTCCAACCTTTAGAATTAAAATACTCTCTTGTTTGTGCCGGAGTCATATATAAAGAGCCATATTTTTCTGGAAAACCACCTTGCGATAATACTTTTACCGAACCAGCTAAATTAATATCGCCCTGTTCTTTTACCATTTTTACCCCAGGGTGCTTTTCATCTGTGGTTTTATAAATCATCATACATTCATGGTCTTTATCAATGCTATATTTTTGGGTAATGAGCATTGTAGCCATTATTTCAGAATTTTCACCATTAACTAAAGCAACTGTATCACCATCTTTTAAACTATCGGCTGTTGATTTATCGGTTGATAAAGTAATAGGAATCGGCCAAAAAACACCGTTAGATAATGTCATACCATCACAAACTCCAGCCCAATCAGCTTGAGTCATGAAGCCTTCAAGTGGAGTAAAACCACCAATGCCTAGCATAATCAAATCGCCAACCTCTCTTGAAGATAAATTAACCTTTGGTAGCGTTTCAGCTTTTATTAATTCTTCTTTTAAACTTTCACCTTCAAGTAACAAAGGTTTTAAGTTTTCACTGCCATGCGGAGATACTAATTTAGACACTATATACTTTCCTTTCCTTATTAATTTTGAGTTATTCTGACAAATTATACATTTTTATATAAGCAATACCAACACTTCATAAAGGGATATTAATAACTATTATTTATATCTCTAAAGTAATAATACAAAAACTAACTATTTTAGACTGCTTGCATTTTAATTTGATTTAAAATTTACTTTTAATGCTAATATTTAAAGCATTATCTTTATTGTTATGTTTTTTAGAAATGGAATAAAAACTATATTCAAAATAACACATAGAATTTAACACACATAAATCATCTTTTCTTAGCTTATTCAGATTTTTATAGGAACCATATTGATGTGGCAGGGATAAATGTTACTAAGAGCAAAGTAATAAACATTGAAAGAATGAACCATTTCATATACCTCATAACATTTTCTATCTTTATGCCGGTAGTAGAACATACTGTTAATAACACCGAAGCAACAGGAGGTGTTTGCTGACCGATGCCTAAATTCAAACAAACAATAACTCCAAAATGCACTGGATCAATACCAATTTTGGTGGCAACTGGAAGCAACATTGGAACAACCACAATTATGGCTGCTGATGCATGTAAAAACATACCAAGAAATAATAAAAAAACATTAATCATTAACATCAAGATTATTGTATTTGAGGACAAATTGGTAAGTCCACTTGCAATTATTTGCGGGATTTGTTCGTTAGCTAAAAACTGACCTAAAACAGCAGAGCCGGCAACAATCATCATAACCACAGAAGTTTGGCGAACAGTGGTTACTAAAATACCGCCAAGTTTAGGCAGCGTTAAGTCTTTTTGCATCGTGATTCCAAATATTAAGGCGGCCAATACCCCTACTGCTGCAGCCTCAGTAGGGGTAACGATTCCTATAATTAATCCGCCTACAACTATCACTGGAATTAGTAACGGAATCGCTGCTCTTTTAAAAGCTTTTCCAAGACGAGGTAATTTAAAATGTTTATCTACTGGATGTTTTTCTCGTCTGGCAAAAATATAGCTGGTTAACATAAAAATACCGCCAAGGATAATTCCTGGCACTATCCCGGCAATAAACAAGTCTTTGATAGAGGTATTGGTAGTAACTCCATAAAGCACCATTGGAATTGAAGGTGGAATAATAATACCTAATGTTGCACTTGCAGCAGTAATTGCTGCTGAAAATGTGCGCGGATAACCTTGTTTTTCCATATTAGGCACGAAAATTTTACTCATAACCGCAGCATCAGCAACCGCAGAGCCACTCATTTCAGCCATAAACATAGAAGTAACGACATTTACATGACTCAATCCACCACGAATCCAACCTACCAATGCAGAAGCTAAGTTTATGATTCTTTCTGATATGGAGGTTGCCCCCATTAATTCACCCATCAAAATAAAAAATGGTATCGCTAACAATACAATACTATTGGTTCCAGAATACATCTGAATAGGCACCATAATTAAATCAATACCTTGCACAGCCATCGCAACTGCTGCTGTAATCATCAATGCAAATCCAATTGGAAAGCCAAGTATAATAAGAGAAAACAACAACCCAATCACAACCCAAGTCATAATTTTTGCCTCTGAAAAAACCAGCGTTTCACAATGTCAATTACTAAGGCAAAAACCATAAGAAATGCAGATAAAGGAATGATTAACATAAACCATCCTTGTGGGATTTCTGCGGTTTCAATTTCTGTTTCCCCATCTACCATAATCATCCGTATAGATTGATAAAATAGCAGTAAAAGAAAAATCATAATAGTGCTTTCTGTCAAAGTGATAATAAGATGTCTAATTTTTGAAGGCAGTTTATCAACAAGCATATCAAATGAAATATGTCCACCTTTTCGATAAGCAAGATAAGCACCTAAAAATGCAATCCAGATTAACAGCAGTCCAGGCACTTCATCGGCAGTTGCACTAATGGGTGAGAGCAGGCTGTCAAAAACATTATAAAACCAAGCATAAATATCTGAGTTTTCGCTATTAGTTCGTAGCCATCCTAAAACTACATAACGATTTAAAACATTGATTAAAACCATTGAAGTTGCTATGACTAAAGTACTACCAGCGAGAATTCCAATAATGTTATCAACGATTTGAATTAATCTTTTCATTACTGGGCAGCTTTAACCAATTTCAACCAGTCATCGCCCTGACTTTTTACATATTTTTCATAGCTACTTTTTGTGGCGTTTTGAAAAGCCGATAGGTCAACTTCATTAATTTCTACATATTTTTTCATTTCTTTAAAGTATTTAGCTTCAAGATTTTTTGCACCTAAATAAGCTTTATCAGTCATTGAATTTCCAACTTCTGTAAATATTTTTTGTTGTTTAGTACTAAGAGAGTTCCAGAATTTTTTAGAAGCCACCATAAAACTTGGTGTATAAACATGTCCAGTTAAACTTAGATATTTAGCAACTTCATATTGCTTTTGTCCATAAAAACCATAGGTTGCTGCTTCAACGCCATCAACTACGCCAGTTTGAAGTGCAGTAAAGGTTTCTTTCCATGAGATTTTCTGAGGCGTTGCTCCCATTTGCTGAAAAACACCTTGGCGAAATTTACCGCCAGATATTCTAACTTTCATACCTTTTAAATCAGCAGGTTTTTTAATTAAGCGTACTTTATTCAAAACATGACGAAAGCCGTTTTCATACATTCCAATAACTTTAACCCCAGCTTTTTTTTCAATACGCTCTCTGACTTTTATTCCAAGTTCTCCTTCCATTGCTCTTTGCACATGTTTACGGTCTGCAAATAACCAAGGCAAATCAAATAGTCCAAGTTTTTTATCAAGTTTCATTATGCCTGAGGCAACATTAATCATCTCTAATGAACCTGCTTTAACATTAGTAATCAAAGCTTTTTCTTTACCAAGTTGGCCACCAGGATAAATTTTAAATTTAAATTGTCCTGGCAAGCGTTTTTCAATTTCATCAACAAACATTTGTGATTGTTGGTGTAATGGTGATAAAGCAGAAACATGGCTTGCAATACGCACTACTATTGGCTCTTTAGATGCCGCATGCGATATTCCAATTTTTAATATTAGTGTAAATGCTATTAAAATAATAGCAGATAGTTTTTTAATGTTCATATTATTTCTCCTATAAATTAGTGAATTTCTATTTTGTAATTAAAATAGTCTGCAATGCCACGAGAACGACGCCATTCTATTGGCTTACCATCAAATCCAGTGGCCTTTCGTTCTATTAAAATGACTGCTAAGTTGGGTTTTATTTGCAACATCTTGGCGTAATCGGTATCAATAGCTTCAATTTTTAAACTTTCTTTAGCGCAACATACAAACTGTCCAAAATAAGTATCGTAGATTGGATAAAGTAGGGGACCAATCTTTTTTTCATCCATATCTTCAAATCCTTTGAAAATAGAATAATCCAACCAGATTTCTTCTGCTAGCATCGGCTTACCATTATATAAACGCAGGCGATTCATAAAAATGACATAAGCCTTAGGCTCAATATTTAGAATATTTGCAACTTCTTGAGATGCTTCAATGACTTTACGAGAAAGAATTTTACTTTCTGGTATTTGACGCACACCATCTTTGGTTTCAAAACGAAAAAAACGAAATAAGGAGTTATCAAATGTAGGTCTTCTAACATAAGTCCCTAATCCATGTCGTCTTTCTAAAAGATTTTCATCTATTAGCTGAGATATTGCCTGGCGTAAAGTTCCAACAGACACTTTATAATTAGCGGCAAGTTTTTTTTCCCCTAATAGTCGGTCTCCTGGTCGCCATTGCTGTTTAATCATGGAAGTTTTTATTGAATCAACAAGTTGCTGATACAAGGGTAATCTGTTATCTCCAGATAGATGGTATTCAAATTCAAGCATAAAAAGTTTAGCCTTTTAGATATATTTTTTATATAGCAATATGTATAATTATAGCTATAGAGTTCTATATGTGTCAAGGAAACAGGTAAATTTACAATTTGTTATTAGCTTAAAACAGTTTTATATTAGAGTTTTATTTAGTAAGAAAAAGTAATAATTAATTTATAAAAAAATCTGTATATCTTTTTTTAAATATGAAACAAACATTCAAAAAAAAACAAATTAAAATAGACGGCCATGCTCATATCTTTCTGAAGTCATTACCTATGCAGCAAAATCGTCGTTACACTCCTAAATTTGATGCTCTGCCTCAAGAATACTTTAAACATCTTAAACAAAATAAATTAAATGGCTGTTTTCTAATCCAGCCGAGCTTTTTAGGCACTAATAATGATTATCTTATAAGGACTATTAAAGAAGCTAAATTGCTTGAACCAAATCTTCTTATTAAAGGGGTAGCTGTGTTGGACCCTTCTTCATCAAAACAAGAAATGCTAAAGTTAAAAAAATCAGGCATAACAGGCATTAGATTAAACTTAATTGTTAGAGAACTGCCAAAGTTACATGAGAAAAAATGGCAAACATTTTTACAATGTGTAGAAGATATAGGTTGGTATGTTGAAGTGCATATTGAAGGAAGCCGTCTGCAGCAGATAATTTCTGAACTAATAAAAACTAATAGTCGTATAGTTATAGACCACTTTGGTCTGCCGGATGCGGTTAATAATTTTCAATATGAAAATTATCATTTTTTAGATATTATTAAATATGAAACTATATGTGTTAAATTATCAGCACCTTATCGTGTTTATCCCAAAATTCCAGTTCAACAAGCAGCAAAAAAATGCGATTTTCTTGCAAAGCAACTTTTTAATATTATTGGAGCTAAACGGTTAATTTGGGGTAGTGATTGGCCTTGGACCCAACATGAAAAAGGACAAACTTATGCAGATTGTATTAAGTGGGGAGAACTCTGGTTTCAAAATCAAAAAATAGAATTTGCTAATGTGCCTTCTTGGTTAATACCATCAACTACTAACTTGTAAAGCATTTTGCTAATAATTACTTGCTTATGGTCTCAAACCAAAGTCTAAAATCTAGTACATTTATTATAAAAGGTGCAGTCCATAAAGCATTTTTTTTTACAAGCAACTCTTTTTTAGCTAATCTATTGTTTCTTCTAAAATAGATAAATCAATTTTCTTAATATCATATCTAACACCTCTGCCAGTATTATTATCAAAAATATCTTTACCTCCAAAACAATTTAATCTTGTCTTTTTGTTTTTAATATCCAATATGCCTTTAAGGATATTTTAACCTTGTTTATTTTTACTTGCTAAATTGCCAGTAGTTTTTGGAAAAACACTATTATTCCTATCACTAGGTTTTTTAGGTGTTTTTTTTGAGGTATTTTTAATTTTTAAAAATGTTTATTTTTTAAAAAATATTTTCTTAAAATAATGTTAAAACCCTTTCAGGTGGCCTACCAATTACAGCTTTACTATTATGAACAACAATAGGTCTTTCTATTAATATTGGGTTTTTAATTAAAATATCTAACCATTCATCAATATCTCTAACATCTGCTTTACTTATATTTAATTTTTTAGCAATTGATTCATTAAACCTTATTATTTCAGTTGGAAATTTATTTAATAATTTTAAAATATTTTTAAGTTCATCTTTGCTTGGAGGTGTTTTAAGATAGTTAATAATTTTTAGACTAACACCTTTATTTTTTAATATTTCTAAAGTAGCTCTACTTTTAGAACATCTATTGTTATGATAAATTTTCATTTTTATATCCTTGAATTGCTGCTAAATTCTTTAATGGTTTTTTTATCCATACGATAAGTTATCCATTCACTTTGTGGTTTTGCACCTATAGATTCATAAAAGTTAATAGCTTTTTTATTCCAATCAAGCACACTCCATTCAATTCGTTCATAACCATTATCATATGCAAGTTTAGCAATATATTTTAATATTTTCTTACCTGCACCAAGCTTTCTGTATTTTGGAAGAACAAAAATGTCTTCAATGTATATACCTTTTTTAGCTAGCCAAGTTGAGTAATTATAAAAGTAAACTGCAAACCCTATAGGTTTATCATCTAACATACAAATTATAGAACTTACATTTGAATTTTCTTTAAATACAGTGTTTTTAATTGCCGCTACATCAGCAATAACTTCATCTTCTGCTTTTTCATATATAGCTAAATGTTTAATAAATTTCAATATTAATTTAGCATCATTAATGTTAGCTTTTCTTATTTGCAAATTAACCATTTTTTTACCCTTTAATATTTTAAAATAAATAACTTTTACAAAACCACTGCATTGGATAACTAACAGGAGAAAATTGAAAAAATTAATATTTTTTAACTTTTTTTATTTATTATTTAATACAGTGATTTTTTTATAGTCAAATTTTATCATCTATGAATAAAAACTGTTTTCATTGTGGCTTGGCTATTACCAAACAAAATAAAGTTGTTTTTGAAATCAATAATGAGAAAAAAACTTTTTGTTGCATGGGTTGTGCAAATATTTGTAACACTATATTTGATAGTGGATTTAGTAATTTTTACTCTAAGCAAGAAAGCACATACTTAACTCCAAAATTAGATTTAGAATATCCTTTAGAAGTATATGACTTGATAGAGTTTCAAAACTTATATTTAGAAGAAAACAACAAAGGTATAAAAACTATGACTTTATTTAGTGAGACAATACACTGTGCTGCTTGTGTTTGGCTGATAGAAAAAATCATAAATCAAATAGATGGAGTTTTATTGGTAAGAGTAAATCTAACTGATAAAAGGATAAAAATAAGTTGGCAAGATGAAAAAACAAAGCTCTCTGAAATCATTGTTAAATTAGCAAATATTGGTTATGTATCCACCCCTTATGAGGAAAGTAAAAAAGAAATAGCTATTAAATCACAAAATAGAAAAGCGCTATATCGCATAGCTTTTGCAGCATTTACAATGATGAATTTATTATGGGTATCAGTTGCTTTATATAGTGGTGCAGAGGATAGTAAATATCAAGACTTTTTTTATTGGCTTGGATTTTTTCTAGCAACACCTACGCTATTTTATTCTGGTTTTCCATTTTTAAGAAATGCATATATTGGACTTAAAAATTTAACAATGAATATGGACCTGCCAATCAGTATTGGGGCTATTACTACATATTTTTATTCTAGTTACATATTGATAACTGATAATGTAAAGGGAGATATTTATTTTGATACTGTGGTGAATTTTATTTTTGTAATATCAGTAGGTAGATATTTAGAATCATTATCAAAAAAGTCTGCAATTACATCAAGTCATAATCTCCAACAAATGCAACCCAAAATAGCAAAGTTATTAATAGATAATAAAGAAAAAATTGTCCCTGTAAACACAGTAAAAATAGATGATATTCTTATTATAAAATCAGGAGAAAAAATACCTTTAGATGCTGAGGTAATAAAAGGTGATGCTGAAATAGACGAATCATTATTAACTGGAGAAGCAAAACCAGTAAAAAAATCAAAAGGCAGTAAAGTTTATGCAGGAACTTTAAATAAAGTTGGAGCATTAGTAGTTAAAGTAGAAAAAACAGTAAATAAATCCACTTTAAGTCAAATTGTAAGATTAGTAGAAGATACTAAATTAAAGAAAGGCAAAATAAGTCGTATTGTTGATAAGGTAGTGCCTTATTTTGTATTTTCTACTTTAAGTTTTGCCCTAATTGCTTTTGTTTATTGGTATCAAGTGAGTTTTGACCTAGCATTACTTACAGCAACAGCTGTGCTGATTATAACCTGTCCTTGTGCTTTAGGTTTAGCAACTCCTATGAGTATTGCTATAGCTGCTACAAGGGCAGCTAAGGATAATATACTAATAAAAAACCCACAAGCATTAGAGTTATTAAATAATACTAAAACCATAGTGTTTGATAAGACAGGTACTTTAACTCAAGGAAAATTAACTGTTAATAAAGTTTATAGCAAAATAGAGAAAGATAAATTACTACAAATCACTGCATCTATTGAAACATATTCTGAGCATTTAATTGGTAAATCTATAATTAATTACGCCTTTAAGAACGGTATTAAACTAATAAATAAAGTTGATAATCTTAAAATAAAACCGGGCTTAGGGATGAGTGCAATTATTGATAATACTAAGTTTTTTATTGGTAATTTAAATTGGCTTGAAAAAAACAATATAAAAAGAAATAACTATTGGTTAGATTTATTTAAAGACTTAGATAAAAAATCTCAAACATATATATGCTGTGCAGATGAAGATAATATTTTAGGAGTCATAACTTTTAATGATGCTCTAAAAGATGATGCTATAGAGTATGTTAAAAATTTACAAGCAATAGGTAAAAAAATACTTATGCTAACAGGCGATAGAGAAAATATAGCAAGAGAAATCACCAAAGATTTAACTAATATTGAAATTAAGGCTGATTTACTTCCTCATGAAAAAGTTAGAGAAATAAAAAAATTACAAAAAGAGGATAAAGTTGTAATGGTAGGAGATGGCATTAATGATGCTCCAGCACTTACTCAGGCTGATGTTGGTATTGCTATGAGTAGTGCAGCAGATATATCTTTGCAATCTGCAGATATAATAATATTACAACAAAAAATAAAGCCAATAGCTGATGTTATTAAACTAGCAAGAAATACTAAAAAAACAATTTATCAAAATATAACTTTTGCATTTTTTTACAATATTATTATGATTCCTTTAGCGATGATGGCAAAAGTAACGCCGCTATTTGCAGCAATTGCTATGCCTATTAGCTCAATAATTGTAATTGCTAATTCAGCACTATTAAAGAAAAAATAAAATTATTACAAAACTAAATTGGCTATGAAGCTTGAGAGGATGATTTTTTACAGCGCTTTGTAATTTAGCTTAATAAATTATAAAATCTTTTCTTTAAATAAAATTTTAGAAATAATTTAAAATTTAGCTATTTTATTTAAACTTTAAAACATTATGAGAGAGAATTTTAAATTCTTATTAATTCAAATACGAGACGAAGCCCAAACTAGGCGAGAAGAAGTTATGAGTTTTGCTAATTATGGCAGAATTGATAAATCACAAATAGATATATTAAATGTATTTGATACTCCAGTATTTGATAAAAATGTAGCTGATAAATATGATGGAATTTTTATAGGTGGCTCATCAGTAGTTCATATAACAGAAGATGCCCACCACCCTTTTTTAAAATCAATGACTGATTTAGTCCAACATTTAATAGCAATAAACAAGCCTATTTTTGCTTCATGTTTTGGATTTCAATTCATTGCTTATGCAACTAAAAGCAAAACTAAAAAAATGTTAAAAAATGAAGATGATTTTGAGCTTGGCACTTTGGATATTTATACTTGTGATAGTGCTAGTAAAGATAATATTTTTAAACATTTACCAAAAGTTTTTAAAGCTGTAGTAGGTCATAAGGTAGAAGTGCACAAACTACCAAAAGATTTTACAATTCTAGCAAAAACAGCTAGATGTGTGCATGCTTATAAAATAAATAATAAAAATATTTGGGCTACTCAATTTCACCCAGAACTCAACCCTGAAACTTTTAAATTAAGGCTAGGGGCTTGTAGAGATGATTACACAGATGATTTAGAACATTTTAACGAGCTAATGTCTCAAGCAGGTGAAACTCCTGAAGCTAATAATTTAATTGGTTATTTTGTTGATAATCTGCAATCAATAAATCTTTAAGATAAGTTAAAATTTTTTCTAAATCATAGTCTTCTACAACATAAGCATTTTTTTCAGACCGCAGCCAAGTAGATTGGCGCTTAAATAATTGTCTAGTTGCTATTATTGCTTTTTCTATCATTTCATCATAGCTATATTCACCATCTAAATATTGCCATACTTGTCTATAGCCAATAGAGCGCATTGCTGGCAAGTCTTTATTTAAATCATCTCTTTTGTATAATCTTTCTACTTCAGCAATGAGCCCATTATCAAGCATGTTTAAAAATCTTTTTTCAATTATTTTATGAGCTATACTTCTTTTAGGCATAAGGATTATTTTTTTTACAGGATATTTGATTTTATTTTTAGCTTTATTTTTTTGCAAATCTGTGAGAGTAATACCACTAATCAAATACACTTCTAAAGCTCTTAAAATTCTTTGAGTATCATTTTTATGGATTTTCTCACTTGCTTTTATATCAATCTTTGCTAAATCTTTATGTAAGGCATTAATACCTTTATTTTTTAAATCTTTTAATAACTTATCTCTAATATGACTTTGTGCTCTTGGCATATCTGATAAACCATATTCCAAAGCTCTAAAATAAAAAGAAGTCCCCCCAACTAATAATGGAGTTTTATTATTCTTAAAACTTTCTTCAATAGCTTTTTTAGCATCATTGCAAAAATTATGTGCTGAATAATATTCGCTAGGGTCACAAATATTTATTAATTTATGCGGATATTTTTTAAGTGTGTCTTTATTTGGCTTGGCTGAGCCTATATCCATACCTTTATATATCTGAGTAGAATCTACGCTAATTAAATCAACTTTAAAATTTTTATAAATCTCTATTGCTAATTCTGTCTTACCTGATGCAGTTGCACCCATTAAAAAAATTATATTGTTCATAGCTAAATAATATTTTAATAAAAGTTGATATAATATTTTGCTTTTTACAATATTTAAATACTTTATGCACAAAGTTTCAAATATGATAACTGGTCATTTTTTTAATACCGAAGATAATCAGATAGTTTTAGATGCTGCATTAAATAATGGAGTCAATTTTCCTTATGGCTGTCAGCAAG
Organism: uncultured Thiotrichales bacterium; assembly: GCA_964508055.1. Classification (GTDB taxonomy): domain Bacteria; phylum Pseudomonadota; class Gammaproteobacteria; order PS1; family Pseudothioglobaceae; genus CAZDRI01. Next base: position 9,644 of record CAZDRI010000015.1, on the reverse strand, counting down.
GCTTTTGCGGACAATGCAAAGCTCAAATTGTGGAAGGTGAATTTAAATATATAAATGACATACCAGAAATATTAACTGCTGATGATGTTAAAGATAATATGGCTTTATTATGTCAATGTATGGCTTTAACTGATATAAAACTTAATGTTCACGAAGTTGAAACAGCAACAGATATAAAAGTAGAAAAATACCCAGTAGTTGTAAAAGAGATAAATTATCTAAATAATGATGTTATCCAACTATTTCTAAACCCTAAATCTATGGTTACTATGCAATTTTTACCAGGACAATATATTGATGTTATTCATCCTGATTTTGAACCTAGGTCTTTTTCTATAGCTAATACCCCAAAATTAGATAATATTATTGAATTACACATAAAACTGGTAGAAGATGGAAAATTTACTAATTATGTATTTAATAATTTAAAAATTAACGATATGTTAGAAATAGAAGGTCCTAAAGGTAGTTTTTATTTAAATGAAGATAGTCAAAAACCAATAATATTGCTTGCTACTGGAACTGGGTTTGCTCCTATTAAAGCTATTATTGAACATTTAATTGAAAAGAAAAGTGATAGAAAAATATACCTTTATTGGGGTGGGGATAAAAAAGCAGATATATACTCTAACTTAGCAGAAACATGGAGTAAAAATTATAACAACATAATATTTAATAAAGTATTAGCTAACCCTGATACTGATTGGGAAGGTAAAAAAGGTTTTGTTCAAGATGCAGTTATTGAAGATTTTAAAGATTTATCAAAATTTGAAGTGTATGCCTGTGGTGCACCTATTATGGTTAATGCTGCATCTGAGTTATTAATTGACTATAAACTTGATATTAAGGATTTTCATGCAGATGCTTTTGAATTTGCAAATGCTGCTAATAAATAATTATGAAACAATTATTATTAGAAAAATTAAATAAAAACTTTAATCCGCAGCATTTAGAAGTTATTAATGAAAGTCATATGCACTCAGGAGGTAGAGTCAATTCTCATTTTAAAATAGTAATAGTATCTAATGCATTTGAAGATGTTAAATTAATTGATAGACATAGAAGTATTAATAATTTATTTAAAGATGAACTTCAAAAAATACACGCATTATCTATACATACTTATACTTTATCAGAATGGCAAAAAGCTAAAAAGGCACCTGATACTCCAAATTGTCAAGGTGTTAAATAATTTTTTAGTCTGATTTTTAATATATGTATAATTTTTTTTTAATCGTTATTTTTTTAAGCTTTAACACCATCATTCAAGCTGATGAAAAAAGTAGTTTTAAATACATTTGGGGTGCTAATTCAAAACAGGACATTTTTAGTAAAGAGATTAAAACACAGATAAATAAACATAAATCAAACAAAGCAAAAGAATATAATTTATGGAAATATATAAGTAATAGATACAGCTTGCCTGACCATGACCATCCTCATTTAGAAGGACATTTAAAATGGTTTGTGAAAAATCCTGATTATTTAACTAGAGTAACTAAAAGAGCAACTCCTTATTTATATTTAATTGTAAAGGAAGTTGAAAAACAAAAAGTCCCTTTTGAAATAGCCTTGCTTCCTATTGTTGAGAGTGCTTTTTATCCTTTTGCATATTCGGTGGGAGGAGCAAGCGGTTTATGGCAGTTTACCAGCAGTACTGGCAAAATATACGGCTTAGAACAAAACTGGTGGTATGATGCTAGAAGAGATATATTAAAGTCCACCAAAGCAGCAATACGCTATCTTAAAGAGTTAAATAAATATTTTAATGGTGATTGGTTGCTTGCAATAGCTGCATATAATTCTGGTCCTGGCAGGGTAGAAAAAGAAATAGCTAAAAATAAGAGAAAAGCTAAAAAAACTGACTTTTGGAATTTAAGCTTACCTTTAGAGACAAGAGGATATGTGCCAAGACTATTAGCTGTAAGTGAATTAATAAAATATCCTAAAAAATATGGGCAAACAATAACTAAAGTAAAAAATAAAGCAGTATTAAATAAAGTATGGTTAAGGTCTCAAACTGACCTTTCGCTTATATCATCTCTTACTGGTTTAGAGTTAGATGATATTTATAATTACAATCCAGGATTTAATCGTTGGGCTACTCCACCGGGTAAAGGGCATCATATTTTATTACCTATAAACTTAGTTGATAATTTTAAAACTGAGCTTTCAAAATACCCTAATGAGCTACGGATGAAATGGCTAAGACACAAGATAAAAAAAGGAGACTCTTTAGAGCAAATTGCCAAAAAATATAAAACTAGTACTAAAGCTCTAAAAACTGCTAATAAATTAAAAAATAACATGATTAGAATTGATGATTATTTAATTATCCCTGTTCCTAAAAAAGAAAAATCATATTACTCTTTATCAGAAGAAGAAAGACTGCAGCAAAGGCTCAATGTTGAAAAAGAAGGCAAGAAAATTATTCACACTGTGGTAGATGGTGATAGTCTTTGGAAAATTGGTAAAACTTATGGAGTGTACATAGCCAATCTAACTAAGTGGAATAAAATATCTCTAAAAGAACCTCTACAAATTGGCAAAAAATTAGTTCTATGGCAAAAAAAAACAAAACAGGTAAATATAGAAAAAGTAATTAGTGTTAAATCCGGCATTGAAAGAAAAATAAACTATAAAGTAAGAGAAGGTGATAATCTTTCTAAAATTGCTAACAAATTTAAAGTTAATGTTAAAGATATTCAAAAATGGAATAATTTAACACCAAATAAAGTTTTAAAAATAGGTAAAAAACTCACTATTCATATTGATGTAGCTAATGTTAGTAAATAAAAAAAAACTATGTTGTTTTTCTAAATTTACTAACAATAAATTTTTCAAACTCAACTAAGAATAAAACTGAGCTTGCTACTAAAACAATATATAACCAAGTTATTGGCTCTATAGAAGTTGTTCCAAATAAAAATTGAGCAAACTCTACATAAGTAAAAATCAATTGAAAAATAATAAGTAAAAATATTGCTAATAAAGCATATTTATTACCTATAAAACCTCTTATATTTAAAACTGATGCATTGATATAACGAGAATTAAATAAATAAAAAATTTCATACATAACTAATGTATTCACAGCAATAGTCCTAGCATGTTCTAAGGAGTTACCTTGACTTATATCCCAAGTAAAAAAACTAAAAGTACCTATCATTAATATTACTGATACAAATGTTATACGCCAAATTAAATATTTACTTAATATTGGTTCTTTAGAATTTCTAGGCTGTCTTAGCATAACATTATCCTCACTAGGTTCAAAGGCAATAGCCAAAGCTAAGGTAACAGCAGTTATCATATTTACCCAAAGGATTTGTATTGGTGTTAGCGGTAGGTCTGTAAACCCTAATAATATAGCTGCAATAATAACTAATGCTTCACCACCATTGGTTGGTAGAATAAAAATTATAGCTTTTTTAATATTATCATAAACTGTCCTACCCTCTTCTATTGCATGCGATATTGAAATAAAGTTATCATCAGCTAATACCATATCTGCCGCTTCTTTTGATGCTTCTGAGCCATTAATACCCATAGCAGTACCAACATCTGAGCGTTTTAAAGCTGGAGCATCATTTACACCATCACCGGTCATAGCTACAATTAAATGATGTTCTTGCAATAGTGTTACTAATAAGAGTTTATGCTCTGGACTTATTCTGGCATAAATATCAACATACTCAACTTTTTCTGCTAATTCATCTCTAGACATGTTTTCTATATCATTGCTAGTAATAACATCAAAAGTATTATTAAGATTCAATTGTTTAGCTATAGCACTTGCAGTCGCACCATAATCGCCAGTAATCATTTTTACTCTAATACCAGCACTATTACATTCTGCAACTCCCTTTATAGCATCTTCTCGCGGTGGGTCAATCAAGCCAAATAATGCTATCATTGTGCAAGAATTTTCTATGTCTTTGAAATTTAAATGTTTATCATCTTTAATATTTTTTTTAGCTACCGCCAATACTCTTTGACCCTTGCTTGCCATTTTGTCTATTTTTTTAAACCAGTAGTTTTTATTCAAGCTAGCATTAGTATTTCCAATTTGTTGCTTATCGCACATTTGTAATATTTTTTCTGGAGCACCTTTAATAAAAATAATGTTCTCATCTGCATGATGATCACTATTTAAAGTTGCCATAAATCTATTTTCAGATTCAAAAGGGATAATATCAATGCGCGGATATTGTTTGTTTTGATTTTTTAAATCTATACCTGCTTTTAACCCTGATACTAATAAAGCGCCTTCCATTGGATCACCACTAACAATTGTTTCTTGCTGTTTTTTATCTAAAGAAGCATCATTACATAATAAAGCTGCATTAAGTGCCGTTGCTAAAGCAGGATGTTGGTCTAATGCAATATCATTATCATTTAAATGTATTGAGCCTTTATCATTGTATCCTGTGCCTTCTACACTATATTTATTATTAGCAGTAACAATATTTTTTACTGTCATCTCATTACAGGTGATAGTACCGGTCTTATCAGAGCAAATAACTGATACTGCACCTAATGTCTCTACTGCTGGCAGTTGTCTTATAATAGCGTTTCTCTTAGCCATTCGTTGCACCCCGATAGCTAAGGTAATGGTAATAATAGCTGGTAATCCTTCAGGAATAGCCGCAACTGATAAACTAATAGATGCCAAAAACATATCACTAATAGAGTAGTCACGAATAAATACTCCAAATATAAAAGATATACTAGCTATAACTAAAATTGCAATTGTCAGCCAAATACTAAACTGTGATATTTGTCTTAATAATGGAGTGGTTAAAGTCTCAACTTCAGTAACTAATTTAGAAATATGACCTAACTCAGTATCAATACCAGTTGCAACTACAATACCTAAGGCTTGACCTTGAGTTATTAAGGTGCCAGAATAAGCCATACATTTTCTATCGCCAATAGCTGTTTTTCCTTTAACCTTAGAGGTTTTTTTACTAACTGGTAGCGATTCCCCAGTTAATATAGCTTCTTGTGCTTGTAAATTATTGGTTTTGAATAATCTTAAATCTGCTGGGACTTTATCACCTGATTGTAAAAAAACTACATCACCTAAAACTAATTCTTTGGCATCAATAGTTTTTTGTTTGTTTTCTCGTGTTACTTTAGCACTTAATGATAGCATGCGCTTGATAGCTTTAAGAGCATTTTCAGCTTTGCCTTCTTGAATAAAGCCAATTATAGCGTTTATGACCACTACTCCTAAAATCACACCAGCATCTATCCAATGTCCTAAAATACTAGTTACAACAAATGCTGCCAATAGAACATAAATTAATACATTATTAAATTGTAATAAAAATCTTACTAAAACGCTTTTAGATTTTGCTTGAGGTAATTGATTTAAACCATACTTCTCTAATCTTTTTTCTACTTCTTTAACTGATAAGCCTTGTTTTGAAGTAGATAATAAATTAAAAACCTCATCAACATTTTTAGTATGCCAAGTTGTTGATTTTAAGATATTGCTCATATTTATATAATTTAAATTTACTGTAATAATTTTGTCAATTATATAACAAACCCTATATTAATTTAGCAAAAAACTATTGATTAGTGAAAAACTAAAAATATTACTCAGCAATAAAATGCCCAGATTTGCCACCTTTTTTTTCTAATAATTTAGTAGCAGTAATTATCATTTTTTTATCAACTGCTTTACACATATCATATATTGTAAGTGCGGCTACAGATGCTGCTGTTAAGGCTTCCATTTCCACCCCTGTTTGCCCTTTTAATTTGCATATAGTTAGGATTTTTACTCCCACATTTTTAGCATCAATTTCAAAATCAACTTTTATTGATGTTAATAATAATGGATGACACATTGGGATTAAGTTATGAGTTTGTTTTGCAGCCATAATTCCAGCAATACGAGCACAAGCAAGTACATCACCCTTTTTATGGCCATTTGATTTTATTAAATCTAAGGTAGTTTTATTCATCTTAACAAAACTTGTAGCTTTTGCTGTGCGCTGAGTTATATCTTTATCTGATACATCTATCATTTTTACTTGACCTTTTTTATCAACATGAGTTAATTCATCCATCTAACACCTCCACTGACTAAAATTAATAAAATCTACTAAATCTCCTTTTTGAATAACTGTATTTTCATATATGCAAACTAAACCATCAGCCCAAGTAATAGATGTTAATACTCCAGAACTTTGATTTTTATATAATATAGCTTCATCATTAATAATCCTAACTCGGACATATTCTTGTCTAAAAGCCTTTTTGTGCCAATTAAATCCTGCTTTTACTTTATAAGTTTTTAATTCACTTGTAGCACCACTTAGCTTATTTAAAAAATAGCGCACAAATAAATTAAATACTACAAATGCTGAAACTGGATTACCCGGTAAACCTAAGAAAAAAGTATTATTAATTTTGCCGAATGCCAAAGGTTTACCCGGTTTCATTTTTACTTTCCACAGATTTAATTCGCCTATCTCTGCTAGTGCTTTTTTTACATAATCTTCTTCACCCACAGATACCCCACCTGTTGATATTATTACATCTGCTTTTTTACTTGCAGCAATTAAGGTTTTTTTAGTAGTAGCAAAATCATCTTTTACTAAACCTAAATCTATTAACTCAACTCCCATTGACTTTAAAAGACCAATTAATACATAACGATTTGAATTATAAATTTGACCTAACTTAATATCATCTCCAGGTTCGCAAATTTCATTACCGGTAGTAAAAATTGCAACAGATATTTTTCTATAAACTTTTATTTCACTAATACCTAATGATGCTATAAGACCCATATCTTGTGCTGTTATAATTTGACCTTTTTTGAGCACAACATCAGCTATTTTTACATCTTCTGCTTGTCTCCTAATATTTTGCCCTTTTTTTACTTCTGCATTTATCCTTACTTTATCTCTCAAATTATCACACTCTTCTTGCATAACAACTGCATTAGCACCTTTTGGTATAAAAGCGCCAGTAAAAATCCTAGCAGCACTTCCTTTTAAAAGACTATCTCCTACACTTCCAGCAGTTATTCTTTGAGTTATTAAAAGCTCATTATTTTTATAATCATTATCAATATTTATAGCATAGCCATCCATTGCTGAATTATCATAAGGAGGGATATTTATTTTTGACTTAATATCTTTAGCTAACACTCTATTTAAAGAATCTTTTATATTTATATTTTCTAGTTTTGTTTTTGTCTTTACACATTTAAGTAAAAAATCTAATGCTTGTTCAACGCTTAGCATAGAATTATCAATAAAACATTTATCCATTATTTATTCCAAAATTAAGAATACTATATTCTACAATAATAATCTTAGTTATTTTTATTACAATTTCTAAGATAAAAAATGGTATTAAACAATTAATTAAAAGTTATTTTAAAAAACCAGTTTTGAGAGGTAATTCTACACCTTTGTTTGTTAATATACTTCTTGTTAATTTCTATCATTTTTGTTACTTTTTGCTTTTCGGGCTTCTCCCGATTTGAGGCTTTTTTTTTGCCAGTTTTATTTTTTGTGCCAACGAAGTTGGCGCGCCAAGCCTAAATACTTATATCAAATTTTTCAATCTCGCCATTTATCCAGTTTTCCGCTTCTTTTTCATCTTTCTCAATCGCCATTTCAACACCTTGTTTAGCAATTTCAAGCAGGGATTTTGAAAGGTGTTTTAATTCTCGTGATTCGATAATATTATCTCTAATTGTTTGTTGAATTTTATCACCTAATTTTGGAACTCTTAAAGACTTAATTGTTGGTAAATCAGTGTTTTGCCTAACACTTGCCTGTGCAATTTTTCTCATCAGATAGTATGGTCTAGCAATTTTATTTATGAATAAGGTTAAAATGTAAGGGTCAACAAAATCGTAACCTGCTAACCTTACACGAATTGTAAACGAAGCAAACAAACAACCTTCTTCTTTTTTTGATACCAAACCTGCTTTCCCAACCGTCCCCATTTGTGAAATGACAATATCGTTTTCCTTTGTATAATACTTTTGAGATAATGAGTCTGTGTTTTTAATACGGTCTATTTTTCCACCAATAAGACCTTCAATTAAATTTAGTCCCTTAATATAAGGGATACCAACTTCGACATACGGACTTGTTGGTACCGTTCCATAGTTTATTTCGCTACATAGCTCATCTAGTGTTTTTTGTTCAAACATAGATAACTTACTTTCTACTTCTTCGTAAAATGGTTGAAAATATTCCGCGTCCATTCGCTCGGCTTTTTGCGTTTCGGAAAAGTTTTTTACAAAGCTTAGTTCGTGTTTTGGTTTCCAGTCGGAAAGTCCGAGTTCGGAAAGTAGTAATTGTTCGGCTTGGGAGTAGAGAGATTTGGAATTATCAATAAATTGATTTGCCTGATTTACAATAATAGAAAAATTATTTTGAAATTTAGCACTAAATATAGGAATTTTGAATTTCCTAATTCTTTCTAACGCAAGTTTTGGTTGAGCTGTTCCAACTTTTTCCCTGTGAATTTGAATTTGGCCGTGTTTTGAAAGCAAAAAAGTAAACAGAAATTCAGGAATAACTTTTTCTAAGTTTGTTACTTTGGCGCAATTTTCAGTTAAATTGCACTTTTTGAGATCAAATTTCACTATTCCAACATCGCCGATAGAATTACCGACAATAGTTATTAAAATATCCTCTTTTTTAGTCTGGTATCTTTTTAAAAATTCATGTAGTTTAAGTGAAATTTTTGGAGAATTTTCGTATTGCACAAATCCATTTTTTACATCCTCTGCTCTGATATACGAAACTCCATTATCTGAATCTGAAAAATTTTCACCAAGTGGTAATCTTTTGCCTCCGTTTACATTGCTAATTTCGGAAAGCATTAAATTTTCATGAGATGTAATCAATTTAAGAGAATTTAAAAAGTCCAGCCTAAAATAGTCCGCGTCAATTCTAAAATCAGAATTTTCTTTTACCATTTTATAATTTACAACTGAATATTGCATAGTTATTTTCGTTTAATTTTCGTCAAATAAACACCTTTGAAACCAAAAGTGTTTAAAAGATTTCGTTCATTTTTGAAATTTACTTTGCTAAAGAAAGGAAGATTCAAATCGTTTTCAGATTCACTAATAATGCCAAAAATTATTTTATAGTCACTGGGGCTTGGGTTTGTATCTGGGTCAAATGGCAATGATGGTTCTTTCTCTTTAACTTTTTTTCTAAATTTTGGATCAGAAAGAAATAGTTGCCCGGAAACTCGTCCTTGTGCGAATAAATGACTTAACGCACTTGAGCCGTAATAATTTTTGATATGCATAAAAGCTTTTTTTTCTGTGTCGTAAACATCACAAAATTCTACTGAACTTGAACCGCCACCATAATTTATATTTTTTCTATCCATTAAAATTCCTTTAACTGACTTTGCTAAATTTTCATTGTATTTGTCCTCGTGTTGTTTTTCTTCGCACTCAACAAGCGAAATACTTGTTGAACTTTTTAGAGTATTTTTATAATTATTTTCAACTTCTTCAACAAAGTCTTTTGCAATTTCATACCATTTACCGTTTGTTAATATTATTTTTCTGTCCCCTTTTGTTATTTGGTGGATTCAACTCATAAGTGCACCACACCCAATTGACTAGCGTTTATACCAGT
>CAZDRI010000014.1:0-41088 GCA_964508055.1 uncultured Thiotrichales bacterium | reverse complement strand
ATTGTCATAACTAGTATTTTAAGCAGTTTGAAATTGCTCAACTAGTCAAGACCCTAAAAAAATATAAAAAAGTGTCCTTTTGCAACTCCTAAGCGATAGGTCGGATGTTCGAATCGTCTCAAGGGCGCCAATAAAATAATATAATTATGGCTAAATTTTTAATACTAATAGGAATTATCTTAATAATTGTCGGGGGGCTAATGTACTTTGCACCAAGTATCTTTAGTTGGTTTGGCAAAATGCCGGGAGATATTAGGATTAAAATAGCAAAAACTCAAATATTTTTTCCTATTGTTTCAATGATTATATTAAGTATTATATTTACAATTATAATTAATCTGTTTAGAAAATAATTTTTATGAATGACTTTAATAAAGCTTTAGAATTAATTGAATTAGATAAATGGGATGAAGCACATAAACTTGTACAACAAGGTAATCACAAATATCATTATTTAATACATGCACTTTTACATCGTATTGAGGGAGATAATGCTAATGCGAGTTATTGGTATAGTAGAGCGCAAGCCAAATTTCCCAAAAATACAATTCAAGAAGAGGTTGTAAGATTAAAAAGTATTATAAATAAATCTTAGTTTATAGATGAGCCAATAATCTAATTTATTCATAATCTTTTCTACCTTGAAAAGCATGAGCAAGGGTATTAGCATCAGTATATTCTAATTCGCCACCTAAAGGGACACCGTGAGCTATTCTAGTAGTTTTAATGGCTAATTTTTTTGCAATATTATTAAGATAATGAGCAGTTACTTCACCTTCAATCGTGGCATTAGTTGCTAAAATAATTTCTTTAATTTCTTTATTTTTTAACCTATCTTCTAACTTATTTAAGCCTAATTCTTTTGCACCAATGCCATCAATTGGTGATAAATATCCACTTAACACAAAATATAAACCATGATAGCTCATAGTTTGCTCAATAGCCTCAATATCTTGTGGAGTTTCAACAATACAGACCTTAGAGTTATCCCTTTTTGGATTTGCACAAATATCACATATGTTTTTTTCGCTTAAAGTTCTACAGCTATTACAATTACCAACTTTTTCCATAGCATTTATTAGTGCATCGGCAATTTTTAATCCACCTTCACGATTCCTTTCTAATAGATAATAGCTAAAACGTTGAGCTGTTTTTTTGCCTACTCCTGGTAAGGCACAGAAAGCATCAGTTAAAGTTTTAATCATTAAAGTGGCAGTTTAAAGTTTCCTGGTAAGTTTAAGCCCTCAGTTAATCCTTTCATTTGTTCAGAGTTTTGTTCAGATAATTTTTGCACAGCAGAATTAATAGCAGCAGTAATTAAATCTTCTAACATTTCTTTATCATCCATTACACTATCGTCAATTTCTACTTTTTTAGCTTCATGTTTACCAGTTATAGTTACTTTTACTAAATCAGCACCAGCAGACCCTGTGATTTCCATTTTTTCTAGTTCTTTTTGGGCTTTTTTCATTTCTTCTTGCATTTTTTGAGCTTGCTGCATCATTTGAGCCATACCACCTTTAAACATCTTTTTCTCCTATAATTTTAATTGTGTTAATATCAACCTTAGTATCAAATACAAGTTGCAATTTTTGTAAAACTTTATCATTTAGAAAATTAGCTACAATTCTTTTTTTTATTTTTTCTTCTCTATCCTTATTTTTTGTAGCTAAAGATTTAGTTTTAAGTTTATGAATTACAACTTTTAGGGATATTTTACCTAAAATACTTGCTAATATCTTTTCTAAACTTTTCTGAGTATTTGTTGTTAAAAGATGTTTAAAATTATTATCTAAATGCAAAGTTAAAGTATTATTTTCAAAACTATCAAAAATCATATTACTTGCAAGAGTGTAGTTAATACCTTTTATATTATTATTTTGGACTAAATTTTCCCAACTAGCATTTGAGCTTAAATTAAAGTTTTTTTTTTAACTACCTCAGTATTGGTTTTATTTATTTCTTTATTATTTGCCTTCTCAATATTTTGAGTCTTAATTATGTTGCTATTAGGTTTGAATGTAAGCATTCTAAGTAAAGTCATCTCAAAGCCAACTTGGTCACTAGGAGCAAATCGCAAATCTTTTTGACCATCAATAGCTATTTGATAAAAAAGTTGTAAGTCTTCAGGAGTAGTAATTTTATTAAGCTCTAAAAGCTCAGTGTCATTACTTTTCACTTCAGGACTTATTTTTAGAATAGTTAATTTATGAATTAAACTTATCAGAGATTTTAAAATATTTTCAAAGTTTTCTCCATTTTTGGCTAAGGTGGTAATAAGTTCTAATAACTCATCTACTTTATTAGAAAATAAATATTTAGCTATTCTAACCACATCTTTTTTGCTAATAAAACCTAACATTGTTCTTATTTCAGAATCTATAACATTTCCTCCACCATAAGCGATAGCTTGGTCTAATAAGCTTAGAGCATCACGCATACTACCATTACCAGCATTAGCAATTTTATTTAATGCTTTCAAATCATAATTATGTTTTTCAATTTTCATAATATATTCAAGTTGATTTTGTATTTCTAAAACTGAAAGTTTTTGTAAATTAAATTGCAAACAACGAGAAAGAATAGTAATAGGTAATTTTTCTTGATTAGTGGTAGCAAATAAAAACTTCACATGCAGAGGAGGCTCTTCTAAAGTTTTTAATAAAGCATTAAAACTATTTTTTGAAAGCATATGCACTTCATCAATTAAATATAGTTTAAACTTACTTTTAGTGGGCATGTATTGTGAATTTTCTAAAATTTCACGCATATCATCAATACCAGTTCTTGAGGCTGCATCTAATTCAATTAAATCTACTGAATTACCTTCGGTTATTTCTACACATGATGAGCATTTACCACAAGGAGTAGAGGATATTCCTTTTTCACAATTTATTGATTTAGCTAAAATTCTTGCAATAGTAGTCTTACCAACACCTCTAGTGCCAGTAAATAAAAAAGCATGATGTAAGTTTTGTGAATCTAAGGCATTACAAAGTGTTCTTACTATATGGGTTTGACCTACTAATTCTTTAAAATTTTGAGGACGATATTTTCTAGCTAAAACTTTATAAACTTGAGGCATATATAAATTAGTTTTTTATTTAGAACTTACTAAAAAGGGTGGTAGCTTTGCAGATGACAATCTATACCCGAAAAATGCTATTACCGTTGCTTCCTTCCGGACCTGGCGGGGTTCATAACCATTCGTTATAAATGCACCAACATCGCTACCATAAAGTTATACATTTTAGCCTTTTTTTAAATAACTTATAATGTTTTTAAGTCGTTTTGGATTACCAATATCTGACCAAAATCCCGAATAATACTCACCTGTGAGCATTTTATTTTCAATAGCATATTTAAAAACAGGCAATAGTGGAAGTTTATTATATTTTTTAAATTTATCAAAAAGTTTTGGATTATAAATAGCAATACCAGAAAAAGTTAATTTATTAGTATCGTCAATGCTGACATAGCCATTATTTAAATTAAAATCACCTTGTTCATTATGCTTAGGGTTATCAATTAGAACTAAATGAGCTAAAGAGTTTTTAGCTAACTTTAGATTTTTAATATCATAATTAGTAACAATATCACTATTAATTACTATGAAATTATTTTTTCCTAACAGTGATAGAGCGTTTATAATTCCACCAGCAGTTTCTAGAGCTTTACCTTCTCTACTATAGTAAATTTTTACTCCAAATTTACTACCATCTTGTAAATAATTTTCAATCTCATGTCCTAAATATGCAGTATTTATAATAATTTCATTTACTCCTGCAGATTTTAATTTTCTAATATTATATTCAATAAGAGTTTCATTATTAATCCTAAGAAGAGGTTTAGGTGTGTTGTCAGTCAAAGACAACATCCTTTTACCTCTACCTGCAGCTAAAATCATTGCTTTCATATAAAATCTTTTAGTATATAAGTTTGTTGGTATTTATCAATTACTGCGCTGATATAGTGTTTTACAAGGGGGATGTCAGCTAAATATTGCTCCTTGCCATCACGAAAATATAATCTAGAAAAAATGCCTAATATTTTTATAAAGCGTTGTAACCCCATTAAATCAAATTGTTTAATAAAATCATCATAATCTATATTTAAATCACTATTGTTATAATAATATTTGAGCAAATATATTAAGTCAGTTTTATTGATTTTAAAATAAGCATCTTTTAATAATGATACTAAATCATAACTCACAGGACCTATTACAGCATCTTGAAAATCAAGTATTCCTAAGTTATTATTTTTGAGTAGCATTAAGTTTCTTGAATGATAATCTTTATGCACAAATACTTGTTTTTGTTTTAAAGCATTATCAGTTAGATATAAAAATAAATTATTTATTTTTTTTTGTTGAGAATTATTGAGTTTAGTTTTTAAGTTTTTTGCTAAATACCAGTCAATAAACAGCTGCATTTCTTGCATTAGTAATTTTTTAGAATATGGTGGAATATTATTTTTGCAAGGTAGTTTTTGGATAGCTATTAGGTTGTCAATAGCATCAATATAGTAATTTATATCATATTTTTCTTTTAAAGAAGATAATAAGGTAGTGTCATTAAAATCATCTAATATTAAAAAACCATTTTTTAAATCTTGGGCATAAACTTTAGGAACCTTAATATTATTTTTATACAGATATTCAGCTATTTTTACAAATTTGCTAGGGTCTTCCTTACCAATTGGAGCATCCATAATAATGAATGATTTATTATCTTTTTTTACTCTTAAATATCTTCTAAAGCTAGCGTCATCTGATGCAATTGACAATTTATATTGATTATTATCAAAATAATCAGTTAGCCAAGTTTTTAGTTTAGTAAATCGTTTATCTTCCATAATCAAGGTTATTTTAAAGGTGATTTTACTTTTTGATTATGTCTCATATTTTTATGCTCTCACTTATTTTTTCTTTACCAATCATAAAATTGTATACATCCAATATAATAAAAGATTAATGCAAAATTTATAAAAATAAAAAAGTTGCTACTGGTAGAAATCATCATACTTGTTCAGGTTAGGCTATCATTTTTTTATTATAATTATTTTCGCTAATTTTAATATATTCATATATTTATAAATAGCTGATTTTGATATATTAATATTATTTATAAAGTAAAGTCTTTTCTCTTATTTTTTTATACAAGAGGTCTTAATATACTTTTGAGTTTAGGAAGATTTTAGATACTAATTAAATTCTTTTACTAATTTAAAAAATACTTGACAAAAATATAAAACAAATTATCCTACAACACTTTTAAAGCTGTAGTTATTTTTTAATAAAAGTTTAAGTTTTAAATTATAAAAAAAAGGGGGAACAAGCGTGAGTGAAGAATACGATGATATAAATTTGAACGAGCTTGATGACAAAGAATTAGTTGAGCAAATTCAAGATGATTTATATGATGGATTAGAAAGCGAAGTAAAAGAGGGAGTTTCAATTTTACTTAATCGCGACTGGGACGCCAATGATGTGCTTGGTCAAGCATTAGTTGGTGGTATGAAAATAGTTGGTGTTGATTTTCGTGATGGAATTTTGTTTGTCCCTGAGGTTTTAAAATGTGCTGGAGCAATGAAAGGAGGTATGGGGTTATTACGCCCAATTCTTGCTAATAGTGCTGTAGATAGCTCATTAGGTAAATTTGTAATAGGCACAGTTAAAGGCGATATTCACGATATAGGTAAAAATCTAGTTGGTATGATGTTAGAAGGTGCTGGATTTGAAGTTATTGATATTGGCATTAATAATCCTGTTGAAAATTACTTAGAAGCCATAGAAAAACACGAGCCAATCATATTAGGTATGTCCGCTTTGCTTACTACTACTATGCCATATATGCAAACAGTTATTGAAGAGCTTGATAAAAGAGATATGCTCAAAACAATGAAAGTAATGGTAGGAGGTGCCCCATTAAATGAAGAGTTTGCCCAAGCTATTGGGGCTCATGCTTATGGTAGAGATGCTGCACTAAGCTCAGAAATAGCACAAAATTTTGTACATAAATAGCTAAGTGATTAAGCAAAAACCATTTTTAATTTTAGCTTGTGGAGCTTTAGCTAAGGAGATAATACAATTATTATCTAAGCATAAAGTATTATTTAACTTGATTGATATACAATGCTTGTCAGCATCATATCATAATAACCCTGCAAAAATTGCTCCAGAATTAGAAATAATAATAAATAAAAATATTGATATATATGAAGATATCTTTGTTGCTTATGCTGATTGTGGAACAGGTTTTAAAATAGATAATGTTATTAATAAATACAACATAAAACGCGTACCAGGAGCACATTGCTATGAGTTTTTTGCAACTCATGATAAATTTAATAAGATAACTGAGGATAGTATTGGCAGCTTTTTTCTAACTGATTACTTAGTTAGAAATTTTGATAGATTAGTATATAAAACTTTAGGTTTAGATAAGTATCCAGAGTTATTAACTAGTTATTTTGGTAACTATACTAAAGTGGTCTATTTAATGCAGATAGAAAATATAAATCTTATAAATAAAGCAAAAGAAATAGCAAAAAAATTAAATCTTAAACTACAAATTGAGAAAACAGGTTTTGGAGACTTAAAATTAGCTTTGGATTATTTTGTTAATAAAATTCAAAACAAAAATACTTTTGAAATAGGAATTAAAGAAAATGTATAAAGTTAGACTTTTTGCAACTAAAAATTCTAGATTGTTTGAAGCAACATATTTCACTTTATATCCTTTATCAGTTTTTGTATTAAAGTATTTTAGTAAGTTTACTGCTAATAGATTAGATGGTTTTGTAACTTTTATTGAAAGGAATTTAAAAGGATTTTTCTTTGATTGCAAAATGTGTGGCAATTGTGTGCTATCTACTACTGGAATGTCATGTCCAATGAACTGTCCTAAAAATATTAGAAATGGTCCATGTGGTGGTGTTAGGGAAAATGGCAATTGTGAAGTGAAACCAGAAATGCGCTGTGTTTGGGTAGAAGCATGGAATGGTAGTAAAAAAATGAAACATGGGCATCAAATAAATGACTTTCATTTTACAGTTGATAATAGGCTTAAAGGCAGCTCTTCATGGTTAAGAATTATGAGAGAAGGAATTGATAAAGATGAACCAGCCGTTTAAGGAATATCAAAACCCAAAATCACTTACCCAAATACCGCTAGGATATAGTTCGGGAAGTAGATTTGAACAAGTATTAAGAAAAGGATATTTTGCAGTTACTTCTGAATTAGCCCCGCCTGATACTGTTGATCCAGAAAAAGTTTATGAAGAAGCAGAGTTATTTGATGGCTATGTTGATGCTATAAATGCAACTGATGGCTCAGGAGCTAATTGTCATATGTCCAGTGTTACAGTTTGTGCATTATTATCAAAAAAAGGATATTCTCCAATTGTGCAATTTAGCTCTAGAGATAGAAACAGGATTGCAATTCAAGCTGATATTTTAGGGGTTGCTGCAATGAATGTTGGCAATGTCCTAGCCCTAACAGGAGATGGGGTTTTAGCAGGGGACCACCCAGAAGCTAAACCAGTGTTTGATTTTGATAGTATATCATTATTACAAACTATGAGAATTATGCGTGATGAATCTAGATTTTTAAGTGGTAGAAAAATAGAAGCCTCACCAAAATTATTTATTGGTTCTACTATAAATCCATTTGTGCCACCAGTAAAAGATAGAGTATTACAATTAGCCAAGAAAATAAATGCTGGAGCACAATTTATACAAAGTCAATATTGTTTTGATATACCTATGTTAAGAGATTTTATGGCTCAAGTTGTAGATTTAGGTTTAGATAAAAAATGTTTTATTTTACCTGGTGTGGGGCTATTACCATCAGCTAGAACAGCAAAATGGCTAAGAAATAATATTCCTGGAGTGCATATCCCAGACGACATTCTTAAAAGAATAGAAGGTGCAAAAGATCAAAAACAAGAAGGAGTAAAAATTTGTGTTGAACAAATGCAACAAATTAAAGAGATAAAAGGTGTTAGTGGTTTGCATATTATGGCTTATAAACAAGAAAAGCACATAGGAGAGCTTGTTGAAAAATCAAATGTATTAGATGGTAGAGAGCCATGGTCACTAAAAAATAATAAGTAACTATATGATTTTGTAGATTAAAAATAAGGAGATAATAATGACAATTAACACTATTGTTAGTTCAGCAACTAAGGAATTAAAAATTGGCTTTGATATGCCATTTGTTATGATTGGAGAAAGGATAAATCCAACTGGGCGTTCATTGCTTGCTGAAGAATTGAAAAATGGTGATTATTCAAGAGTTGAGCAAGATGCTTTAGCACAAATTGCTGCAGGAGCTCAAATGCTTGATGTTAATGCTGGAATACCTTTAGCAGATGAGCCAAAAATATTATCTGAAATTGTTAAATTAGTTCAATCTTTAACTGATGTTCCTCTTGCTATTGATTCATCAATTATTAAAGCTTTAGAGGCAGGGCTAAGCGTATATCAAGGTAAGGCATTAATAAACTCTACTACTGCAGAAGAAGAAGTTATGGAACAAGTTTTACCATTAGCTAAAAAATATGATGCTGCAGTTGTGGCTATTTCTAATGATGAAACTGGCATTTCTGAAAATCCTGATGAAAGATATGAAATTGCTAAACTTATAGTTGAAAGAGCTCAAGACTATGGAATAAAAAAAGAAGATGTGGTTGTTGACCCATTAGTAATGCCAATAGGCGCTGTTGGTCAAGCTGGAAAACAGGTTTTTCACTTAGTTAAAAGACTTAGAGAGGAATTGAAAGTAAATACTACTTGTGGGGCATCTAATATAAGTTTTGGATTACCTAATCGTATGGGTATCAATTATGCTTTCCTACCTATGGCTATGCAAGCAGGAATGACAAGTGCTATTGTAAACCCTATGCACCCTGAATTAGTGCAAGCTGTAAAAGCTGCAGATGTGTTAATGGGGAATGATGCTGATTGTAAAAATTGGGTGCAAAAATATCGTGAGCCTAAAGCTGGAGATAATTCTCGTGGAGGAAGAAGGCGTGCTCGTCGTAGAGGATAAAATATATAAAGGTAGTTGTTTATGCCAAGCTGTTAGTTTTACAGCTAAAAATGTAGCTAAAAATGTCTGGTATTGCCATTGCATACAATGTAGAAAGATAAGTGGCAATTATGTTGGAGCTACAAGAGCAAAAGATATAGACATCAAAATTAATGGCAAGTTTAAATGGTTTTATGTTAATGATAGTGCCAAACATGGTTTTTGTCATAAATGTGGCTCGGAGTTATTTTGGAAAAAAGATGGCTTAGATACAACAAGTATTTTTGTTGGCGCTTTGGATGATTCTAAAGGTTTATCTGAAACGGGACATATCTTTGTAAAAGAAAAAGCTGATTGTTTTACATTTAATAAGAAAATACCATGTTATGATGAAAAACACTCTTAAAAATCATGAGTTCATTAGCTAATGAGAAATAAAGTATTTAATGCTGTTTTTAATCCCTCAGGCAAGAGATTAAAAGTGAAATATGGTGAAGATATTTTAACTGCTGCTAGAAATTCAGGAATTGATATCAAATCATTGTGCGGTGGACAAGGATATTGTCATCAATGCAGGATAAATACCCCATTTGCTAATTATCCAAAGCATGGGTTTAACTTTATTGAGAAAAATCTTTCTAATAAAACTTTGATAGAAGAAGAAGTATTTAAAGGAAAAGATAACACTCATAGACTTGCATGTCAGACAAAAATATACGGTGATATTGTTATTGAAGTGCCGGATAAGTCTAGAGAACTTATATCAGCCGTGAAAAAACCATCAGTATTAATAACAGAAAAATTAAATCCAGCACTAAAAGTTTATTTTTGCACTTTAGAACAACCAACTCTAAGCTCAAATCCTGCTGATGCAGAAAACTTATTATTAGAATTAGCAAAACAAGATTTAGATGTTAGCTTAGATAGCAGGCTATTATCTTGTTTGCAACCACTTTTAAAAAAACATCACAGAAAATTAGCAGTAGTTGTGCAGGATGGTAAAAAAATTATTGCATTACAAAATCCAGAACAAGTAAATTTATATGGAGCTGCTATTGATATTGGCTCAACAACTTTGGCTTTTTATATCTATGATTTATTAACTGGTGATTTATTATACGAGACATCAACTATGAACCCTCAGATAAGCTATGGTGAGGATTTGATGAGCAGAGTATCTTTTGCGATGTTAAATAAAGATGGCGATAAATTATTAACATCTGCTATTCAAAACAAAACATCAGAAGTATTAACTAACGCTTGTAATGAGTTAAAAATTGATGTAGATAACTTACTGCAATTAGTGTTAGTTGGTAATCCAATTATGCAAAGTTTATTTTTAGGTGTATCACCAATTCCATTAGGTCAAGCACCTTTTACCTTAACTAATCGCTTTTGGATTGATATTGCTGCAAGAGAGTTAAATATAAAATTAGCAAAAACAGCTAGAGTGTCATTTCTACCATTAATTGCAGGTCATGTCGGGGCTGATATGAGTGCTGCATATTTAACCCAAATGGACAAAATGAACAGTAAAACGACATTATTAGTAGATATTGGCACTAATGCTGAAATTGTATTACAACATAAAAATAAAATTGCAGCTACTTCATCTCCTACTGGTCCTGCTTTTGAAGGTGCAGAAATATCTCATGGAGTAAGAGCTTCAATTGGAGCAATTGAAAGAGTAAGAATAGATAAAGGTAGTTTAAAAACTAAAGTAAAAATAATTGGTAATGATAATTGGTCAGATGAGCTAGAATTTAAAAAATCTAATTCAAAAATTATAGGTATATGCGGTTCAGGTATTTTTGAAGCTATGGTTGAATTAGCTTCAAGTGGGGTTATAGATAAGTCAGGGTTATTTGTTAAATCAAGGTGTCCTGATAGATTTTTTAGAAATGAAAAAAATATTCTACAGTTTTTATTATATGAAGATAAAGATAATAAAATTTATATAGAACAAACAGATATTAGAGCAATTCAACTTGCTAAAGCAGCTTTATATGCAGGAGCTAAATTATTAATGAATTATTTACAGTGTAAAAAATTAGAAAAAGTTTTAATTGCAGGTGCTTTTGGCAATCATTTAGATGCAAAATATATAGCAGATATTGGTATAGTTCCAAAAATTGAAAATAATAATATAGAAACTATAGGAAATGCAGCAGGCGAAGGTGCTGCAATGGCATTAATAAATTGTGATAATAAAGCAAAAATCATTAAAGCAGTAGATAAAATAGATAAAATTGAAAGTGCAATTGAGCCTAAATTTCAAGAGTATTTTGTAAGTGCTATGAGCTTTCCTACATCAAAAATAACTGCAATAAAAAATATTGCAAAATCTCGCAGAAGAATTAAAAAAGCAAGGTGAAAAGATGACAAGAGAAAGAATAAGAAGAAGACAAAGACAACTAAAGTCTGAAAGTGTTATCAAAACGCCAACTTATATTAAACGCAAAACACCAATTTATCAATCTAAAATATCTGATAGTAATAGTTATGAACAATGGAAAGATGGAGGTAGTTTGGATATGGCTAAAAGAGCAGAAATAAAATATCAAGAAATGCTAAAAGGATACCAAATACCAAAATTAGATAATGCAATAGATGCTGGGTTAATTGCATTTATTAATAAAAGAAAACAAGAAATTAGTAATTTATTTTAACTTTTAAAAAGGAAAAAACATGTCAAAAGTAAAAACAGATTTAGAAATTGCAAGAGAGGCAACTATTAGACCAATTAGTGATATTGCAGCTAAAGTTGGTGTTAGTGAAGAGCAAATAGAGTTTTACGGTAACGGTAAAGCAAAACTTAATGAGGATTTAATAAATTCAGTTAAGGGCAATAAAAACGGCAAGCTAATATTAGTAACAGCAGTATCACCAACTCCAGCAGGAGAGGGAAAAACTACTACTTCAGTTGGTTTATGTGATGGACTAAATTTAATTGGGAAAAAAACTGCTGTATGCCTCAGAGAGCCAAGTCTAGGACCTTGCTTTGGTATGAAAGGTGGTGCTGCAGGAGGTGGTTATGCTCAAGTGATACCTATGGAGGATATTAATCTACATTTTACTGGTGATTTTCATGCCATTGGCGCTGCTAATAATTTACTAGCATCATTAGTTGATAACCATATTTATTGGGGTAATAGTCTTAATATTGATTCTCGTAAAGTCCGTTGGAAAAGAGTGGTAGATATGAATGATAGAGCTCTTAGAGAGATAGTTACCTCTTTAGGAGGTCAAGTAAATGGCTTTCCAAGAGAGGCAGGTTTTGATATTACTGTGGCATCAGAAGTAATGGCAATTTTTTGTTTAGCTGAAGATTTAGAAGATTTAGAGAAAAAATTAGCTAATATTATTGTGGCATATACTAGAGAGGGTAACCCAATAAGAGCAAGAGACTTAAATGCTCAAGGTGCGATGACAGTTTTATTAAAAGATGCTTTTAGACCAAACTTAGTGCAAACTTTAGAGGGCAATCCAGCGTTTATCCATGGTGGTCCTTTTGCTAATATTGCTCATGGTTGTAATTCAGTTATAGCCACAAAAACTGCATTAAAATTAAATGATTATGTGGTAACTGAGGCTGGTTTCGGAGCAGACTTGGGTGCTGAAAAATTCTTTGATATTAAATGCAGAAAATCAGGGCTTAAACCAGATGCAGTAGTCTTAGTTGCTACTATTAGGGCGTTAAAATATCAAGGAGGAGTTGAAAAAGATAAATTAAATACTGAAAATTTAGAAGCATTAGAAAAAGGTGTGGTTAATCTTGGACGCCATATTCGTAATTTAGGTAATTTTGGCATACCAGTAACAGTAGCAATTAATCAATTTAGCTTTGATACTAAAAAAGAAATTGCATTTGTTAAAGAATATTGTAATAATTTTGGTGTAAATGCCTATGTTTCAAGCCATTGGGCAAATGGCGGTGAGGGTGCTAAAGAGTTGGCAGAAAATGTAGCTAAAGTTGCAGATTCTGGTGCAGCACAATTTAGAACGCTATATGATGATAGTAAAACATTATTTGAAAAAGTTCAAATCATAGCTCGCAGTATTTATGGTGCTGATGATGTTATTGCTGATAAAAAAGTAAGAGATTATTTTCAATGGTATCAAGACCATGGTTTTGGGCATATTCCAGTTTGTATTGCTAAAACCCAATATAGCTTTTCTACCGACCCGTTATTACGAGGAGCACCAACTGGACATGTCATTCCAATAAGAGATATTCGTCTATCTGCTGGGGCTGAATTTTTGGTAGTTATTTGTGGTGCTATTATGACTATGCCGGGCTTACCACGCGTGCCTTCATCAGACAATATTCATTTAGATGAAAATGGTCAAATAGAAGGGTTATTTTAAAAAAAACTATGGGTAGTCATTGATGATATGCTGCGGTGTTTTAGTATTTAAAAAATACTAATTGCAATATTATTATGACAAAAGAAAGTATAGAATTTGATGTGGTTATTGTTGGAGGAGGACCGTCAGGTTTAACTGCTGCAATAAAATTATCTCAACTTGCTAATGATAATAATGAAGAAATATCTATTTGCGTGTTAGAAAAAGGAGCTGAGATTGGAGCTCATATTCTATCAGGAGCTGTTATTGAGCCAAGAGTTATTGATAAATTAATACCGCAATGGCGTGAGGAAAATACTACTTTTGCCACAAAGGCAACAAAAGATAGTTTTTTATTTTTGACTAAAAACAAATCATATAAATTACCTACTTCTAAATATATGAACAATCATGGTAATTTCATTATAAGTCTTGGTGATTTTTGCAGATATTTAGCTCAAAAAGCCGAAGAAATGGGAGTTGATATTTTTTCTGGCTTCGCCGCCGCAGAAATTTTGTATGATGAATCTGGTGGTGTTTGCGGTGTTCAGACTGGGGATATGGGTATAGACAAAAATAATAAAAAAACTGCTAATTTTGAACCGGGCATAGAGCTAAGAGCAAAACAGACTATTTTTGCAGAAGGCTGCAGAGGCTCCCTTACTAAAGAACTTTTTAATAAATATAATTTGCGCACTGGGGTTCAGCCGCAAACCTATGCTATAGGTATGAAAGAACTATGGACTATTAGTGAAAAAAAATCTAAGCCGGGCACTATTTTTCATACTATAGGCTGGCCGTTAAAACAAGATACTTATGGCGGCTCATTTTTATATCATTTAAATGATAGTCAAATTGCAGTTGGTTTTGCAGTTGGGCTTGATTACAAAAATCCCTATCTTAATCCCTTTGAAGAGTTTCAAAGATTTAAGACTCACCCAGATATTAAAGATATTTTTACAAATGGAGAAAGAATAAGCTATGGTGCAAGAGCCATATCTGAAGGTGGTTTTCAATCAATACCAAAACTTACTTTTAAAGGCGGAGCTATTATTGGTGATAGTGCAGGATTTTTAAATGTAGCAAAAATTAAAGGCACTCACACTGCTATGAAAAGTGCAACTTTAGCAGCTAAATCAGTTTATAAAATAATTAAAAACAACAATACTAATGAAGCAAAACAATACAGTGCAGACTTAAAAAAAAGTTGGCTTTATAAGGAATTAAAACAAGTAAGAAATATTCGTCCTGGTTTTAACAAAGGGCTAGTATTTGGTATGGTTAATGCAGCTTTTGAGACTTATATAACTTTTGGTATGAGTCCATGGACTCTAAAACATCATCAAGACCATAAAAGAATAAAAAAAGCAGCTGACTGTGAAAAAATTCATTATCCAAAGCCTGACGGTAGACTTACTTTTGATAAATTATCATCAGTCTATCTTGCTGGCGTTTATCATAAAGAAAACCAGCCTGTTCATTTAAAATTAGCTGACAAAAGCAAATTTAAAGCAATTAATCTAAAACTATACGATGCTTTAGAGCAAAGATTTTGCCCAGCTTCGGTTTATGAAGTATCAGAAAATAATGAATTAATAATTAATGCAGCAAATTGTCTGCATTGTAAAATTTGTGATATTAAAGACCCAACACAAAATATCAATTGGACTGTGCCTGAAGGCGGAGGTGGTCCTAATTATCCAAATATGTAGTTAAAATTGGTATACACAAACATATATTGAATAGACAAAATAGCTATAATACATGCATATTACAAAATAAATTTCCCAATGACTAACAAATCAAATATCAGCTATGATATTACAAATTATGAAAATAATAAAGCTAATGTTATAGCTGATTTTATTACTATTGAGGAACCATTAGAGACAATTGTGCGCTATAAAAAAGATAATAAACTTTATGATGAATCTATTTATATAACTATGCGTACTCCATCTAATGATGAAGATTTAGTAATTGGATTTTTATTTTCAGAAGCCATAATAGATAGTTATGAAAATATAAAAGAAATAAAATTCATAGGTAATAAAGTAGGTAAATATAAACTTAAGAATAAAGTAAGAGTTACTTTAGATGACAATCATAAATTTGATAAAGAAAATATTGAAAGATATTTTTTAACTAATTCAAGTTGTGGAGTCTGTGGTAAAACTTCAATAAAAGCACTTAATATGATTTATAAACCTAAAATTGATAAAAATTATCCAAAAGTAGATAAAAAGTTAATAACAAAATTACCTGAGATTTTATATAATAGCCAAGTACAATTTGTTAAAACTGGTGGTAATCATGCCAGTGCATTAGTCACAAATGAGGGGGAAGTTATAGTAATTCGTGAAGATGTAGGTAGGCATAATGCATTAGATAAACTTATAGGCTATAGCATTAAAAATTTAATTTTAAATACTAATTTACAATTTATTATTTGCTCAGGTAGGCTTAGTTTTGAATTGGTGCAAAAATCTTTAAGAGCAAACATTGCTATGCTTGTAGGTATAGGCTCTCCAAGTAGTTTGGCTATAGATTTAGCTGATAAATTTGATATGAGTTTAATAGGCTTTGTAAATTCAAAAAAATTTAATATATATAGTGGCAAAAATAGAATTATTTAAAAAGGGGAAATATGTCAGTAAATATAAGCAAACTTTCATTTAGAAAAGGTCTAAAAAATAATTTATTTTCTAGAATATCAAAATTATCAACAGATAACCTTGAGTTAAACAATGAAGATGTATTTAAATTAGCAGAAGAATATAATTTAGGGGTATCAACAATTTATGGAACTAATAGTTTTTATGATTTTTTAGCTTCTGAACATAAAAATAAAAAAGCATTTATTTGTGAAGGCACAGCGTGTTTATGTTCCGGAGACCAAGACGATATTAAAGATAAATTAGAATTTAAATTAGGTAAAGGTAATGTTGGTCATATGATGTGCTTAGGGCGGTGTTATGAAAACAAAGCTTTTCATTATGATGGGGTTAATTATTCAGGGAATGGCATTGATGATATTGATGAAATAATTGAAGGTAAAAAAATTACTAGTAATAAAATCTATGCTAAAAGCTATGCTTCTAAAAGTTTTTTAATTGATGATGAGTTTAGTAGTGCAGAGGATTTTAAAAATCTGTTAACCAAAGTTCTAAATGATGGAAAAGATAATGTTTTAGATGACATCATTAAATCAAATTTACGAGGCAGAGGAGGAGCCGGTTTTGTAGCAGGATTAAAATGGCAATTTTGTAAAGACCAGCAAAGTAAAAAAAAGTATGTTGTTTGTAATGCTGATGAAGGAGACCCTGGAGCTTTTTCAGATAGGTATTTATTAGAAAATCAAGCCTTAAAAGTAATATTTGGTATGCTCACCTGTGCTTATATTATTGGTTCTAATGAAGGAGTTTTATATATAAGAGGTGAGTATCCTGACTCAATCATAAATATAAGCAATACTATTGATAAATTAAAATCTAATGGATTATTAGGGGAGAATATTTTAGATAGTAACTTTAATTTCAATTTATATATATCAATAGGACAAGGTGCATATATATGTGGTGAAGAAACAGCACTTCTAGCATCAATTGAGGGTAGAAGAGCAGAAGTTGATATAAGACCTCCATTTCCAACTGTTGAAGGCTTATTTAAAATGCCTACAGTTATTAATAATGTAGAAACCTTAGCAGCAGTGCCTAATATCCTAAAATTTGGATACGCAAAATTTGCAAATATAGGTAATTCAAAATCTACTGGGACTAAACTTATATGCTTAGATAGCTTTTTTAAAAATCCTGGAGTTTATGAGATTGATATGGGTGTTAGACTAAAAGATGTTCTTTACAATATTGGCGGCGGCTTTAAAACAGATATAAAAGCATTGCAAATTGGTGGACCGCTTGGAGGTATAGTGCCAATTACAAAAATCAATGATTTAAACCTTG
Source organism: uncultured Thiotrichales bacterium (assembly GCA_964508055.1). Lineage (GTDB taxonomy): Bacteria > Pseudomonadota > Gammaproteobacteria > PS1 > Pseudothioglobaceae > CAZDRI01. The sequence goes on along the minus strand of CAZDRI010000014.1, from coordinate 23,744 downwards.
ATTTTGAATCTTTTAGTGAAAATGGTTTTATGTTAGGTCATGCAAGTTTTGTGTCTATACCAGAAAATTTTAAAATAATAGAATATATGAAACATTTATTTGATTTCACTAAAAAAGAATCATGTGGGAAATGTTTTCCTTGTCGTTTAGGCTCAATTCGTGGTTTAGAAATGATAGAGCAAGCTATAAAATCAGAAAATAAAATAAATAAAAAACTATTGGAAGAGTTATTAGATGCTATGGAGAAAACATCACTTTGTGGCTTGGGAGGAGGGTTGCCACTTCCAATTAAAAATATAATTGAATATTTTTCTACTGAGTTAAAAAAATATTTTCAAGAAGTTACTATTAAGGAGAAATTATGATTAATGTAGCGCATATTGATAATAGAGCTTATGAGATAGATAAAGATTACAATTCTATTTTAGAATTTGTGAAAATTAAAGTTGGTGAAAAGCAAATACCAACTTTATGTGATGATGAGCTGTTAAAACCTTATGGTGCTTGTAGAGTATGCTCAGTTGAGATAGCACAGGGTAGTAATTCTAGTCTTAGAACAGTTGCATCATGTCATACTCCAGTTACTAAAGATTTGAGAATATTTACTAATTCTAAAAGTTTACAAAAATTAAGAAAAAATATTGTAGAGTTAGTTCTAACAGACCACCCACTTGATTGCTTAGTTTGTGAAGCAAATAATAATTGTGAATTGCAAGATGTAGCAGCATCTTTAGGTATCAGAGATGTTCGTTATCATAAACCTAAAAATCATTTAGATAGAAAAAAAGATACTTCTCATTCTTATATGCGTATGGATTTATCAAAATGTATTAATTGCTCAAGATGTGTTAGAGCTTGTGATGAGATTCAAGGGCAATTTGTTCTTACTATGTCTGGCAGAGGCTTTGATGCTTTTATTAGTAAAGATAATAATGTTTCTTTTGGGGATTCTTCTTGTGTTTCTTGTGGTGCCTGCGCTCAGGCTTGTCCAACTGCAGCAATTTCTGATGTTTTTGAATCAAAAGCAAATTTAGCTACTAAAAAAGTTAGAACTGTGTGCTCTTATTGTGGGGTAGGTTGTAATTTAGAAGTTAGTGTTAAGGGAGAAGATATTTTATCTATTCAAGCTCCAAAAGATGCTGAAACTAACAAGGGGCATACATGCCTTAAAGGTAGATACGCTTTTAAATTTTATAATCACCCTGAAAGGCTAACTAGCCCAATGATTAAAAGAAATGATAAATTTGAAAAAGTATCTTGGGAAGAGGCATATGGTTATATTAAAGATAAAATTAATGCTAGTGTAGATAAATATGGTAAAGACTCTGTTGCAGGTATTTCTTCTGCAAGGTGCACAAATGAAGAAAATTACTTATTTCAAAAAATGATTAGAGCTGCAATAGGCACTAATAATGTAGATTGTTGTGCTAGAGTTTGTCATTCACCAACAGCTTATGGAATGCAGCAAAGTTTTGGGACAGGGGCAGCTACTAATTCAATAAAAGATTTAAATAGCACTGATTTAATAATGGTAATTGGTGCTAATCCTACTTCTGCTCATCCAGTTACAGGTGCAAAAATTAAGCAACAAGCAATGAAAGGTAAAACCTTAATTGTTATTGACCCTGTAAAAACGGAGTTAGCAAAAGTAGCTGATTATCATATTCAATTAAGGCCCGGAACTAATGTTGCTGTTTTAAATATGATGCTTTTTTATATAGTAGAATCAGGTCTAATAGCTAAAGATTTTATTAATAAATATTGTGAAGGTTATAGTGAATTTGAAGGAAAAATAAAAAATATTGATTTAGATTATTTAGAAAAAATATCTGGAGTTGATAGAAATTATATTAAAAGTGCAGCTGTTGCTTATGCTAAAGCAAATAATGCGATGTCATTTCATGGTTTAGGAGTTACTGAACATTCTCAAGGCTCTAGAACAGTTATGTTAATTGCTAATTTAGCAATGATAACTGGGAATATAGGTAGGGTTGGTGTGGGCGTAAATCCTCTAAGAGGTCAAAATAATGTGCAAGGTGCTGCTGATATGGGATGTCAACCACATCAAGGGGCTGGATATTTAGATATGAGTGATACTAATATTCAGAAATATTATAGTGATAAATACAAAGTTGTTTCCCCAGTTAATCCAGGACTTAAAATTCCAGAAATGTTTGATGCAGCTATTAATGGTGATTTAAAAGTATTGTGGGCAATGGGGGAAGATATTGCTAAAACAGACCCTAATATTAATCATGTACTAAAAGCATTGAATAATTTAGATTTATTAGTGGTGCAAGAAATTTTTATGACTGACACTGCAAAAGTAGCAGATGTTATTTTACCTGGGGCATCATTTTTAGAAAAAAACGGCACTTTTACCAATGGTGAAAGAAGAGTCCAAAGAGTAAATAAAGTAGTAGAGCCAATCACTGGCTCTAAAACAGATGCAGATATTATTTGTGAAATGATGAAAGTTTTAGGCTATGAGCAAAAACCTTATTCTGAAACAGAAGTATTAGCTGAAATAGCTGATGTAGTGCCATTTTTTAATGGAATTACTTGGGACGGTTTAGGTACTCAAGGTTTGCAATGGCCAGTTGCTGCCAATGGACACGATACTAAAATTTTGCATATAAAAGGTTTTAATAGAGGTAAAGGTAAATTTCATTATTTTGATTTTGAAGAGACGAATGAAATTATTAAATATGCAAAAAATTACCCTTATATCCTAACAACAGTAAGATTATTAGAGCATTATAATGCTGCTACAATGACTAAGAGGACTGCTAATATAAATATTATTAGCGAAGATTATCTTTTTATAAATAAAGAAGATGCTAAAAGTAAGGGAATAGATAATAATGAAAAAGTTTTATTATTTTCTGAGAGGGGAGAAGTAAAATTAACCGCTAAAATCTCCGCAAAAGTTAAACCAGGAATTGTATCTACAACTTTTCATTCTGATGATAATTTAGTAAATAAAATTACTAGCAGTGAAACTGATAAGCACACATTGTGTCCAGAATATAAAGTAGTAGCAGTTAATTTTAAAAAAGCTAGTTAGAGGCTAAAATAAATAAGTATTTTATAATCTAAAATTTGAATAACAATAGGAAAAAATATGACTAATTATAAAAAATTAAAAAGCATGGGTATAAATAACCCTGAAGAGATAGAATCTTATTATATGACTCAATGGGGTAAAAAAGACATACTCCATATAAGATATAAAAGAGGAAAAGGTTCACTTCGACCTATAAGTAAAAAATTTAAATTTTCAAAAACTCCTAAAGGTGTTAGAAGCACTTCCCACAGTGGAAAACACGAGGTAAAAACAGTTTATGAAATATCTTCTTTTTTAACTGAAGTTATAGAAGAGTTAAACGATATAGTAACAAAAAAACAAAATCATATAGATATTAAAAAGCTCATAGAAAAAGATATAAAATCATTACAAAAAGATGTAGATATTAAATTAGAAGCAATAAAAGAACTTATAAAAAAATTAAATTAACTACTATTTTTTAGAGTGATATAAGCACAAATTACAATATATTTTGCTTTAAAATTCTAATGCATAATTTTGGCTTAACTTTTTTTGATGTTGACTACTAGCTTTTAAAATAATTATTATGAGCTTTTAATTCTTCAGAATTTGCTTTGGTTACTTTTATATCAGTGAGTTTTTTATCAATCTTTGTAAATTTTGCATTATTATCAGCATTACCCTTGCTGGAATTATTAAATAAATTAATTTGCCCGCCAGTCATTTGTAAATAAACTTTAGCTAATAATTGAGCATCTACAAGTGCACTGTGATATTTTTCTCTAGCGCTTATATCAATATTATATTTTCTACCTAATGCATCTAAGTTGTTTTTTGAAAAAGGGAATAATTCTTTTGCTAAAACATGAGTGTCAATAACAGAGCATATTTCTTTAATTTTGATGTTTTTATTAATAAGTTTGAATTCGTTTTCTAAAAATCCAATATCAAATTCAGCATTATGAATTATCAATGTTGCATCTTTTATAAAGTCATAAAAATCTGTAAATACATTAATAAACTCAGGTTTATCTTTTAAAAATTGATTATTGATACCGTGAATTTTTATACTTTCACCTACTGATTTTTTAGGATTAATATAGCTTTGGAATTCCTTACCAGTAATTTGCCTTTTAATTATTTCTACCGCTCCTATTTCAATAACTCTATCGCCTTTATTAGGATTTAATCCGGTAGTTTCAGTGTCTAAGGCAATAAGTCGTTCCATGAATTAAAAAATTATACTTTAAGAGAGTTATAAAATGTATTTTTAGTTACCAAATTTGATAAAGTTACCCCTAATAACCTTACTTTAATATTTTGTGCGTTAGTTTTTGTTAGTAATATGGCAATGTTTTTGTTAATTTCAGCTAAATTTTTATAGCCATTTATATTAGTTTTTTGTCTAGTAGTTAATTTAAAATTAAAATATTTAACTTTGATAGTTAAAGTTTTTGCTATTAGATTTTTATTCTTAGTTAAATTAAAAACTTTTTCAGCTATGGTGTTTAAAATTTCTAACATAATTTTTGGATTTTCAATATCTTTAGCAAAAGTTGTCTCTTTTCCTATTGATTTACGAATATGTGAGTTTGATATTTTTCTATTATCAATACCTCTTGCTGCATAATAAAAATATTGAGCAGATTTGCCAAAATTATTTTTTAAAAATGTTAAATTCTTTTTTTGTAAATCATATCCTGTGTAAATACCTAGTCTATGCATTTTTTTCTCAGTAACTTTACCAACTCCATAAAATTTGCGTATTTTTAATTTTTCTACAAAACTTTTGCCTTCTTTGGGGGTTATTACCGTAAGCCCATTAGGTTTTTGATAGTCTGATGCAATTTTTGCTAGAAATTTATTATAAGATACACCTGCTGATGCAGTTAATCTTAATTTATTTTTAATTTCTTTTTTTATAGCTTTTGCAATTAATGTAGCAGAGCCTTTATATAGTGTGCTATTAGTTACATCTAAAAAAGCCTCATCTAATGAAATTGTTTCAATTTTATTACTATATCTTTTAAAAATATCCATAATTTCTCTAGACACTTCTTTATATACATTAATTCTAGGCTTTATAAAAATAGCTTTAGAGCATAGTTTATAAGCTCTACTTGCTGCCATTGCCGAGTGAATACCATATTTGCGAGCTTCATAACTACAAGTTGCTACAACACCTCTGCTATTAGGCTTACCACCTACTATTATGGGTTTATTTTTATATTTTGGATTATCTCTTTGTTCAATTGCAGCAAAGAATGCATCCATATCAATATGAATTATTTTTCTAATCACTAAGTATGTAAATTTTTAAAATATTAATTATTTTTAGGTAATTGTTTTATGTATAAATCTTGTTTTTGATAAGGTATTTCAATATTATTTTTCATAAACTCTTCATACACATTAGTGTTAAGTTCATCAATAACTCTACCTTTTAATTCTGGTTCAATAATCCAACATAATAATTCAAATTCCATACCTGAGTTGCCAAAATTACGAAATCTAATTCTAGGCTCTGGGTAAGTACATACTAATGCAGAATTAGTAGCAACACTCATTAATAAATCTCTTACTTTATCAATATCAGTGCCATATGCAATGCTAACTTTTATTCTCACTCTTGATTTAGTATATGGACCTCCTGATTCATTTATTATTTTGCTATTACCCATTATTGAATTTGGCACAGTTATTTCAACATCATCTCTAGTGATAATCCTAGTGCTCCTAATTCCAATATGAGTTATTTTGCCTCTTTCACCAGTATCTAAAACTACATAATCTTCTATTTTATAAGGTCTATCAGCTATGATAAATACCCCTGAAAATAAATTAGCTAAAGTATCTTTTGCAGCAAAACCAACGGCTAGTCCAAAAAATCCAGCTGAGGCAATTAATACTCCCATATTTAGCCCCCATACTGCAAATAGCAGATAAAGAAAAAATACACTTAAAATAATTAATGAAGTATTTAAAAATAACGGAAAAGTTTGAGGGCGTATAAAGTTGTGCTTTTTGTTACTAAAAGCAAAATAATTTAATAAAATTTTAGTTATTTTAAAACTTGGACTTATCCATAAAAATAAAATTAAACTTAAAATAACTCTAAACAGTAAAATTATTATGCTTTCAGGTAGGGTTAGTACATTAACAAATACAACTAAACTAAATAATATTATTGATGTATATAAAGGTTTTCTTAAGATTAAGATATATTCTTGGTCTAAATTAATAATTTTGCTTGATGCTAATTTGTAAATTATAAAATTAACTGCCTTTTTAGATGCTATAGCAAATAAAATTAAAATAGAAAGGATTGTTAAGGTTCTTATCCAAGTTATATTAATCCATGTTAGGTTGTCAAAGCCAATAAAACTAAGAAATCTTTCTATATGGAAGAAAAAATCATTAGTAATAGAATTGATAGCTTTTCCAATTATTTTCTCAGCTTCTTCTATTGTCTTATTTTCTTTATCAGATATAGTTATGGTTGACATATTGATATTATCTTTAAATGTTACTTAATACTTTATATTATTATATTTTAAACCTTAGAAAAACAAATGTGCCAATAAAGGCAGTAAATCCGAAAAGTGCTTGCCAAAAATCGTTGTCATCAGTAATAACTCTTGCCAAATATGCAAAAATAAATAAGTTTAATAATGGTAATATCAACAAATAAAATGCTTGTTTATATAGTTTTTTTGTTGAGATTTTTAAAGTTATAATATCATTAACTTTATATGCTTTGCTATTGTCAATCTCAATATTTTTCTTAAAAAAGCCTGCTAGGACATTAATACCACAACTTTGACTACCTGCACAATTACTACATACTTTATCATCTATTGGTTCTAAAGTTATCTTGTTATTATTTAAGGCAATAACTTTGAATTGCTTTTCAAACATAATACAATTTTATCTTTTTAAAAGTTATATAAAGTAATTTTTTAAAAATGTTTTTAGGATTTAAAACCAATTTAGCTGTAGAGAAGCCATATAAAATGCTGTGCCAGAAAAAATGCTTAACAATGGATTTGCTCTTATCAGATGCACAACAGTAGTTATAAGTAATGCTAATATTTCTTTTAAGCCATAAGGATATTCTAAGATGCTTATGTCTTTAAGACTATAAATAACTAATATTGTCATTATTGCTGGAGGCGTGTAAGTTCCTAAAAATATTAATACTGGGTGCTCTTTGCTATTTTTAAAAACTATAAATGGAATTAATCTAGTAGTAAAAGTAACTAGTCCCATTATTAAAAACACATAAATTAAATACTGTGTATTACTCATTTGCTCAACCTATTTTGTAAATATAAAATCACCATTGCTAGTCCAATTGCCACTAATAACATATTTTGGATAAAAAATAATATTGCAATAATTGAGCTTATAATTGCAATGATAAATGGAGTTAGTTTTCTTACTTTTTTATATTGTTCTATGACTAACACCATAAAAAGCGCCACAAGTGCAAAATCCATTCCTTGAGTATTAAAATCAATTTTACTTCCAAAGAAACCACCTAGAGCACATCCAAGAACCCAATAACTTTGGTTTAATAAAGTAAGAAAAAAATAATAATCTTGTTTATTTATACCAGCAGCAGGTGCTGTGCTAGTAACTAAGGAATAAGTCTCATCAGTTAAACCAAAAATCATATATGTTTTTTTCAATCCACTACAATTATATTTTGTAATCAATGAAAGCCCATAAAATAAATGTCTAGAATTAATAATAAATGTTGCGATAGCTATTTCTAATAAGCCAGCATTTGCACTTAAAAGACCTATTGCTAAAAATTGTGCTGCTCCAGCAAAAACAACAATCCCCATAAGAGGCGCAAAATACCAAACATAGCCTAAATCTTGGAATAAAACTCCAAATGCTGCTCCTAAAGGTATATAGCCAAACATTACTGCAAATGATGATCTAAAGGCACTATTGAATGTTAATTTATCAAACATTAGCTATTAAAATTTTTATAAACTTCTGCTATACAATAATCTACACTTTGGCTAATAATATCTTGTCTTGAACCCTTGAAAAACTTAGTAGTAGTATAAATGTTAGCTGATGTTGAAAATCCAAAACACACTGTTCCTACAGGTTTATTAATACTTCCTCCAGTTGGTCCTGCTATACCGGTTATTGAAATAGCTATATCTGCATTAGCATTTTTTTTAACACCTATCAGCATTTCTAATGCTATCTCTTCACTAACTGCTCCATATTTTGAAAGTGTTTTATCTAAAATACCAAGCATATCTTTTTTTGCTTGATTAGAATAAGTTATATAGCCTCTGTCAAAATATTGAGAACTACCTGATATGCTTGTTAACTTAGCTGCTAAATTACCAGCAGTACATGATTCAGCTACTGCAATTTTTAAACTATTTTGTTTTAAGATATTTGCTAGTTTTTTTAGCATTTTTTAATTGAGTGCTTTAGATACTATTTCAAATATATCATCTGATAAATCACTAATTTTATATATTTTTTCTAATTGGTGCTTTTGTAGTTTTCTCTCATTATCTCTAAATTTATGCCAATGATTATAAATACTGACCATTCTTGCCCCAATTTGCGGATTAGATTTATTTAATCTTGATATTATATCTGTTAATAGTTCATAACCTTCATTAGTATGAAAATTAGGATAATTTTGACTAAAACTACCAATAACGCTTCTTAGTCTATTTGGAGTATTAAAACAAAATTTAGGATGGCTCATTAATTTATGAATAGTATTTACATTAGTTAAAGTAGATGATGCCTGAATTGCAAACCATTTATCAATCACTTCGGTATCATCTTGATAAATATTATAAAAATCATTAATGACATCAGCACGATATTTATTATCAAATTTTAGCAAACATTGAAAAGCTTGAATTTTATCTGTCATACAATTAGCATTTTTATATTGTTCATAAGCTAAATCATATTCTTTTAAATGACTGAGATAATACAAAGACAGGTTTTTTAAAGATCTATTAGCAATATCTTTTGGCGATAATTTATATTCTTTATTTACATTAAGTTTATTATATGTTTTATAAAACTCATTTTTTAATTCAAGTGCTAAATCGTATATTAATTTCTCTCTTTTATTATTAATTGCAAAAACATCAATTTCATCTAATTGCTGCTGCAAAAGCCTCTCGCTTGGTAATAAAAACATTTCAGCAGTTAAAGCTGTATTGATGTTTTTAGTTAGTATATCTTTAAATGCTGTAAATATTTTTTCTTTATTATTTGTCCCATTTAATAAATAATTGAGCCATATTTTTTGAGAGTTATCCCATATATTAAAATTATCAGTATCATTTTTAATTATAAAAAGTCTATCATCAAAAGATAAATCATCTTCCAAAATAATTGGTGCAGAAAAACCTCTAAACCATGAAGCTATGGGTTTTTTATTAATATTATTAAATTCAATAGTTTGTTGATTTCTATTTATTATTAATAAGCCTTTTTTTATTTCTTTGTTATTACTGTTACTATCAAGCAAGCCATAAACTAAAGGTATAAACAATGGCTTATTATCATTTGTTATTTGTTTGATTTTTACAATATATTTGTTATTATCTTTATCAAAATCAGTGTTAATAATTATTCTAGGCGTGCCTTTTTGGCTATACCATAATTTAAAATGTTCTAAATCATAGTTATTAGCTACACTCATAGCCCAAACAAAATTATCAATAGTTGCCGCTTTACCATCAAAAGTCTTAAGATATAAATCTATACCTTTTTGAAATCCATCTTCAGTTAATAAAGTGTGCAACATTCTTATCAGCTCTGCACCTTTTTCATAAACTGTTGCTGTGTAAAAATTATTGACTTCAATATATGATTCAGGACGAACTGGGTGTGCCATAGGTCCTGAATCTTCATAAAATTGATAAGATCTTAAATCTCTAACATCTTCTATTCTTTTAATACCTCTAGAATATAAATCTGAGGTAAATTCTTGGTCACGAAAAACTGTAAGACCCTCTTTTAAGCTTAGTTGAAACCAATCCTGACAAGTAACTCTATTACCAGTCCAGTTATGAAAATATTCATGCCCTATTACTGCCTCAATATCAACAAAATCTTTGTCAGTAGCAGTATCAGAATTTGCTAGAACATAATGAGAGTTAAAAATATTAAGTCCTTTATTTTCCATAGCTCCCATATTGAAATCATCAACTGCAACAATCATATAAATATCTAAATCATATTCTAAATTAAAACGCTGCTCTTCCCATAAAAATGCACTTTTAAGAGCCTCAATAGCAAATTTAGTTTTATTTATATTATGTTTTTCAACAAAAATTTGTAGTTTAACTTCTTTCTTTGATTTAGTTATAAACTTATCTTCTGTTAACGCTAAATCAGCAGCAACTAAGGCAAATAAATAACAAGGCTTAGGCTGTGGGTCAACCCAAGTTGCTAAATGTTTCCCAGCTTTCAAATCTTTTTTAGCTTTTAGATTACCATTAGACAATAATATTGGATGTTTTGTCTTATCAGCGATTATGGTAGTAGAAAATACGCTTAAAACATCTGGTCTATCTAAATAATACATAATTTGGCTAAAACCATGCGCTTCACATTGAGTGCAATAAATACTTGATGATTTATAAAATCCACTAAGAGTGGTATTTTTTTCGGGATGTATTTTAGTTTTAATTTCTAAAATAAATTCATCTTCAAGATTAGTAATTAATATCCCATTTTCTTTAAGTACATAATTTATGCTTTCTCCATTTTTTAAAATAGACAATAACTCTAAATCTTTACCATTTAAAAACAGCTCATTAGCAGTATTTTTTAAAGCATTATTTTTATAAAATTGTATTGTTGATGATACATAAGTTTGATTTTCTTCTATCTCAAACACTAAATCAGTACTTTTAATTAAGTAATTACTTGGTTTATAGTCTTTTCTAAAAATCACTTCATGTTTTGTCATAAAATTAATAATATAGTTCCTAATATTAAACGATAAATAACGAATGGCAAAATACCTACTTTATCCAATAACTTTATAAATAAAGCAATGGTCAGATAAGCACTAATACTTGAAATTAAAAAGGCAAGGATTAAAAAATACCAATTTGCATTATCACCTATTTTATATAAATCAATAATAATCAAAGTTGAAGATAAAATAATAACAGGAATAGATAATAAAAAGGAAAATCTAACTGCAGCATATTTTGATAAACCAAGTAGAAATCCTGCTGTAATAGTAATACCTGAACGAGATGTGCCGGGTATTAATGCAATAGCCTGAAAACTAGAGATTACAATAACATCAACCCAATTTATATGCTCTCTAGGGCTTTTATTGTTATTATTTACCCAATCTGCAAACCATAAAAGTAAACCAAAAATAATAGTGGTATAAGCTATAACTTCAAGATTGCGAAAATCAGTTTCTATAATATCTTTAAAGATTAACCCTATTAATCCAACTGGTATTGTCCCTAATATTACTCCCCAAGCTAATTTAGAATCACCAAATTCTTTTTTTAAAGTTATTGAATTTATAAAGTCATTTATTATTGTGCTAATATCTTTTCTAAAATAACCTGCCACAGCAGTCAAAGTCCCTAAATGAACAACTACATCAAAAGCTAAACCTTGATCTTGCCAGTTATTAATTTTAGGTAGTAATATTAAATGTGCTGAAGATGAAATTGGCAAAAATTCACTAAAACCTTGAATTAATGCTAAGATGATAGCGTGAAGTAAATCCATTAAAGCCTATGAGATAAATCATTAGATAAGAAACCTTGTAATTTTACATTTAGATTTTTACTAAGTGCAATAACTTTAAAGTCTTCTCCCATAGCATTAGGAAGTATTAAATTTTTTAGTTCTTGATTTAGTTTTATAAACTCAAATTCATCTTTTATATTTTTTAACTCCTCATCTATCTTTAAGTTTATTAAAAAAAATGCTTGATTTGTATAGCCCTTGATATTAAAGCCTATACTTGTTGCATCTTGATAAAGTTTAGAAAAATTAACAGGAGCAGTTATATCTTGTAGCCCTATATTTATAAAAGGGTTTTTATGAGTTTTGTGTTTAAAATAACATCTTAAATTTCCATAATTTTTTTCCCTATGATAATATTCATTAGCTTCCATACCATAGTCAATAATTAAAACAATGCCAGATCTTATTGCTTTATAAAGTGATTGTAACCAAGGTTTTAGATAAAAATTATCTTCAAATATGTAATTATCTTTAAATTCAGTATATTTAAAATCTGGTTTATATTGAGTTACTTTTCTTTGATATACAAAATTATCACTTTCAACATTTACCTCTAATTCAAAGACTTTACCATTTATTATTTCAAAACGCTTAATAGGAAAAGCATCAACAACTTCATTTGCTATAACTATTCCTTCAAAATTAACAGGAATTTTGTTTAACCATATAACACTATCATATAGGTCTGCTAATTCTTTTTTTATTAAACTTTGTTGTTTATTCTTTAAATCAGCGCTTAGTTCTAAAATATAATATTTATTAAGACTTGTATTTTTTTTTTTAAAGTTTTTTAAAATTTGTAAACATAAAGTCCCATTGCCAGCACCAAACTCTAAAATATTTTTATTATTTATATTTTCCAACACTTCAGTTAATTGTTTAGCAATACATTTTGCAAATAATTCAGATGTTTCTGGTGCGGTTATAAAATCGCCTTTTTTACCAATTTTTGTCAAATTAGAATGATAATATCCATGTTGTGGGTGATAAAGGCAAAGATTCATAAATTCATCAAACCCTATTGCTTTATCATTTTGTATAATAATATTTTTTAAAATTTCTTCAAACATAGTATGAAAACAGCATTAATAACAGGCTCGGCTAAAAGACTGGGCTTAAAAATCGCAAAAGTCTTGCATAAAAATAAATTTAATATAATTATCCATTATCTTAGCTCGGAAAAAGAAGCTAAAAATTTAATAGCTAAATTTAATGCCAAAAGAGAGAATTCTGCCTTTGGGCTGCAAGCAGATTTAAGTAATATTGCTGAAATAACAAAATTTACAAATAATATTATTAGTTCATTTTCTAACTTGGACTTATTAATAAATAATGCCTCTGTTTTTTACCCTACCTTTTTAGATGATATTGACATAATTGATTGGCAAAAAATTATAAATACTAATCTTAGGGCTCCTTTTTTTCTAATTAAGAATTTAGCTCCATTATTAAAAAAATCACAAGGCTCTATTATAAATATAACTGATATTTATGCTACTAAACCATTAAAAAACTATCCAATTTACAGTATTTCTAAAGCTGGATTAAAAATGCTTACAAAGAATCTTGCACTAGAATTAGCGCCAGATATTAGAGTAAATTCTATAGCACCAGGAGCTATTCTTTGGCATAAAAATATCAATAATGTAAATGATAAAAAAAACCTAATTTCAAAAATACCATTAAACAGAAAAGGTTCAAAAAAAGATATAATTAATGCCATTATGTATTTATTAACAGCTAAATATGTTACTGGTCAAACTATAACTATTGATGGTGGGAGAATAATTAATCTAACTTAAATAAATATCTTTGTAAAAAAAACACCTTTAAAATAAAAAAATTACTGTTATCAGAACTTGGCGTACTTGTTCAAGTTGGACTAATTAAGTAATAATTGTAAAACCAAAAATGTTATAATTTGACAGATTTTTTAAGTGAGTTCTTATTTTAAGAACCAAACTAACATATTAAACATAATTTTAATTTAATACATTTTTTTAACTAAATTATAGGGCACAACTACATTTTAATAATATAAAACTATTTTATGAATACTAATTTTATAATAGAACTACTATCAGATAATAATATGATATATCAGTATTATATAGTTGTTAGTCCACAACATACAGGACATAATAATGAACCAAATTTTTATAAATGCTACCAACAGAGAGGAAATCCGAGTTGCCTCTGTTAAAAATAACAAACTTGTTGATTTAAATATAGAAACACCTTTAAAGGCTAAAAATAAAGGGAATATATACAAAGGGATTATCACGAAAATAGAAGCTAGTTTAGAAGCTGCTTTTGTTGATTATGGAAAAGTAAAGCAAGGCTTTTTACCTTTTAAAGAAATATCAACTCAATACTATCAAAATAATAATACTAATGACAATGAAAAAATATCTATTAGCGATGTCCTGTCAGAAGGCCAAGAATTAATTGTTCAAGTAGAAAAAGAAGAAAGAGGTAATAAAGGTGCCTCTCTTACTACTTTTATAAATCTTGCTGGTGCCTATATGGTGCTAATACCAAATAATTCTAAATCAAACGGAATATCAAGGCAAATAAACTACAAGAATAGAAAAGAACTTCAAGAAATTATAAAACAACTTAATATACCAAAAGAAATGGGGCTTATCATTAGAACAGCTGCACAAAAAAAAGATTTAGCGGAATTGCAATGGGAAGTTGATTATTTGATACAACTTTGGCGTGCTATTCAAAATATAACTAATAAAGACAAACAGCCTTTTCTAATTTTTCAAGAAAGCAATATCGTTATTCAAACTATTAGAGATTATATGAATTATGATACTGATAATATTTTGATTGATGATAAAGAACTGTTTGTTGAAGCAAAAGATTTTGTAAGCTTTGTGCTGCCTCATTATTTAGACAAATTAAAGTATTTTGAAGCAAAAGAAAAGCAATTATTTGAGTATTTTAATATAGAAAAACAGGTTAAAAGTGTTTTTAATCGTGAGGTATCGCTAAAATCTGGGGCCACAATTGTATTTGATGTCACAGAAGCTTTAACTTCAATTGATATAAATTCTGCTAGAGCTACTAAAGGAGCAGATATTAAAGAAACAGCTTTTAATACCAACATAGAAGCTGCTAATGAAATAGCCAATCAATTGCGTTTAAGAGATATAGGTGGATTAATTGTGATTGACTTTATTGATATGTCAGCACAAGAACATAAATTAGAAGTTGAAAAAGCTATACAAAAAGCAACAGAAAAAGATAGAGCTCGTGTCCAAATTGGCAATATATCTCAATTTGGACTTTTAGAAATGTCTAGACAAAGAATAAAAGCTCCAGTATACGAATATATACAAAAAGCTTGTTCACAGTGTAATGGTAGCGGCACAATGCCAACAATATCAGCATTATCTCTTGATATTTTAAGACAAATAGAAAATGAAAGTTTTGTAGCTAAAGATATATCTCAAATCACTATACAATCAAGCGTAGATGTTATAACTTATATTCTTAATGAAAAAAGAAGTTCTATTTTAGATTTAGAGAAAAAAAATCAAATAAAAATTATATTGTTGCCTAATCCTTATGTTAAGTTTCCAAATTACAATATTAATAAGCAAAAAAAGTCAAAAAACAAAAATCATAAAAGTTATCAATATATGTCCAAACCACAATATAATTTGCTAGATACTGATATATATGAGCAAAATGAAGAACCAGCAATAAAAAGGAATAGACCAAACACTAAAATACCAAGAAGAAAAATAAATATTTTTAATAAGGTGACTAATTGGCTAAATGTTAAATAAATTTATAAATAGGAGGAAGTATGTGGAAAAAAGAAGAAGCACAAAAAAAAGGAAATACTGAAAATATTGAAAATATCTTACCAAAAAGAAATGTTAGTAAAAAAATTAAATCACAGCAATCAATTAATTCATCTCGCTCTATAATTGGTAAAAATCTAATTATTAAAGGTGAAGTACTTGGCAATGATGATGTAACTATACATGGCAAGTTAGAAGGAACAATAAAGTTAAAAGAAAACACAGTTAATGTAGGTAAAGGTGCTGATATTAATGCAAATATTTCTGTAAAAAATATAAAAGTAGATGGAAAAATTACTGGCGATATCAACGCATATGAAAAAATATTAGTTACTGAAAAAGGTAATGTTACAGGCAACATAACCTCACCTAGAGTTGTTTTAAACGATGGAGCAATATTTAAAGGTAATATTTCTATGAAAAAGCCAAATAGTTTAGTCAATGAAAAAGAATCAACTTTGAATAAAATTATTGGTAAAAATTCTAATAAATAAATGGATAGTTATGCAGTAATTGGCAATCCAATAAAACATAGTATATCACCTCAAATACACAATAAATTTGCTACTGATACTAAGCAAAATATTAGTTATACAAAAATATTAAGTCCAATTGACAGCTTTGAAAAAGTTGTAACTAAATTTTTTCAAAACAAAGGTAAGGGCTTAAATATTACTGTTCCATTTAAATTAGAAGCATATCAATTAGTAGATAAACTTACTGCTAATGCAAAAATATGTAAAGCAGTAAACACCATCAAAATTAAAGATTCTATTCTTTACGGTGAAAATACTGATGGTCTTGGACTAGTTAAAGATATTAAAAACAATTTAAATATCACAATAAAAGATAAAATAATTTTAATCTTAGGAGCTGGAGGCAGTGTAAGAGGCATTATTTACCCACTTTTATTAGAAGAACCAAACAACATAGTAGTTGCAAATCGCACAACTACAAAAGCAGAAGAATTAGCAAAAGAATTTAGCCAGTATGGAAACATAGAAGGCATAGGATTAACAGAAGCTAAAAATATAAAGGCAGATATTATTATCAATGCTACTTCAGCTTTTTTAAATAAATCTTCTTTAAGTTCTGATATTGGTGGTATAAAAATATCAAACAGTACTATTTGTTACGATCTTATGTATGGCTCTGATACTGAATTTATGATATGGGCAAAAAATAATAATGCCAAAATTATTAGTGATGGTTTAGGAATGTTAGTAGAACAAGCTGCTTTGTCATTTGAATTTTGGCGTGGTATTAAGCCTAAAACCAAAAATATTATTGCTAATTTACAAAAAACATTAAGGTGCTAATCTATCTATCTGCCAACTTTCGTCAAGTTTAGTATATAAAAATCTATCATGCAGCCTATGTTTGCGTCCTTGCCAAAATTCAATATGTTGTGGGATTACCCTATATCCTCCCCAAAAATCAGGTAAAGGTAATTTTTTGTGTTTATACTTTTCTTTTATTTCATTAAATTTCATTAATAAAATTTCTCTATTAGATATTATCTTGCTTTGATTTGAACACCAAGCCCCTATTTGACTGTTTTTAGACCTTGATAAAAAATACTTTATAGAATCAGTTTTAGATATTTTTTCTACTTTGCCTGATATTTTTACTTGCCGTTCTAATATTAGCCATTGGAATAATAATGCAGCTTGAGGGTTTTCTGCTATTTGCATTGCTTTTTTACTCTTATAATTAGTAAAAAAAACAAATCCATTATCATCAAAATATTTTAATAACACAGTGCGGATGGTAATTTCACCACCTTGAGATGCTGTAGCTAAACTCATAGCAGTTGGCTCTATAATTTTTTTAGTAGTTAAGGCTTTTTCAAGCCATATATTAAATTGCTCTATTGCAGATGGCTTTAAATTCTTTCTTGATAAACTGCCTTTAGTAAAATCATGAGTTAATTTACTTACATCCATGGCAGGAATTTAGATATTTTCTTTGATTCAGTTAATTGTTCAGTAATAATATATTTCAAAGGCGGAAAATTATTGGCAAATTTTAAAGTGAGTTTGCGTAATTGCTTTAATATTGGGGCATCATTAGTAAATAAGGATACAACACTATTGGTGCCAAGATACATAATCTTAGTTTCTAACATATGCCTTCTTTCATAATCTTTTAATACAGTTAATGAGCCAATATCTTCATTATTAGCTAGTGCTTTTTTAATATTTTTAGCTAATATATTTTGCCCGCTAAGACCGAGATTAAAGCCATGAGCTGTTACTGGATGCATACCTACTGCTGCATCTCCTATTAAAGCAAACTTAGGTTTTATAAATTTATCAGCATGAACCCCTGATAAAGGGTAAGAATATCTGTTACTAACAATCTTAGTATTACCTAAAAACTCATTAAAATATTTCTGTATTTCTGAATTTAGTTCTTTATCATTTAAAGATAAAAGCTCATCGGCTTTATTTGTCTTAACTGTGATTAATATTGAAGAAATATTACTATTTAATGGCAATATAGCCATTGTTCTGCCATAAAAAAAACATTCTTTGGCAATACTATTATGCGGTTTTTCATGCTCTACTCTACAAATTATCATAGTTTTAGAAAATTCTCTTACAGTTGCAGCTATACCCATTTTTTTTCTTAAAGTAGAAAATCTGCTATCTGCTGCAACTATTAATGAAGCACTAATCTTATTACCATCATCTAATATTACATAAGCCTCATTATTATCAGCAAAAACATGCTCAACTCTAAAATTAGGATTAATGGTAATATTTTTTTTAGTTTTAACAACATTAAAAATTGTTTTTCTAATTATATAATTAGGAATTAGATATCCTAGTGCATCTACTCCTGCTGCTTTAGAATCAAATTCTAATAGTGCAGGTTCTTCGCCAGATAGCACTTCAGCTTTTTTTATTGGAGAAATATCATTTTTGTTAAATTTATCCCAAACTTTTAATTTTTTTAAAATCCTAACTGATTTATGGGTAAGAGCTATCTCTCTACCATCTGGTTGTGGTTTTTGTAATTGTATTAATTTTGCTTTTTCAATTACTAATACTTTTAAATTAGTATCTGTTAATGATTGGGCAAAACTAAGTCCTGCAGGACCTCCACCGACAACAATAATATCGTAATTCATAATAAGAAATTAATAAAATAATGGTATTATAAATTAAATGTTATATGTAATAATTCAATTTTTAGCTATTATTTTTTTGATCATAAATTCAAATATTATGGCTATAAACCTAATTTCAATAATACTTATAATTATCTCAATCATTATCGCATTATCTGCATTAATAACAATGAAAATCACTAACTTAAATGTGTTACCTCAATTAAAAAACAATCATAAATTAGTAACAAAAGGAATTTATAGTTATGTCAGACACCCCATGTATTTATCTGTTTTATTATTATGTTTAGCTTTTTTATTAACTAATATTTCAATTATTAATTTAATTATTTATGCAGTTTTAGTTATTGATTTAATCTTAAAATCAAACTTAGAAGAAAAATTATTGGCACATAGATTTAATGATTACAATGATTATAAAAAAAATACTGGAAAATTATTCCCTAGTTTCAAAATAATAACAAAAACTAGCGCCGATTAATACCACTATCCAAGCTAAATAAACCCATAATAACAGCAGTGGAAGTATTGAATATGCTCCGTAAATAATTTTATATACTGGAAAATACTTGACATAAAATACTAATAAAAACTTTAATATTTCTAATAATAATGCAGCAATAAATCCTGCTTTTAATGCACTTTTAAATTGTATTTTTTGAATTATTATAAGAAAATATAGTAAAGCAAAACCTAAACACGATATCCCAAATGAAAATATATAAGTAGTATAAGTTGAAATATTCATAATTTCTAAAACTTTTAAAAATGGTTCAAAAGCTAAAATATAAGAACTTATCATTAGAGAAAAACCTAATAATAATGGTCCTAAAAATAAACTAAAAATATAAATAAAAACTCTTTTAATAATATTGCTTTTTTGCTTAACTCCCCATATTTTATTGATTTTCAAATCAATTTCAAACATAAGCAAGATTGCAGTAATCAATAAAAAAATAGCACTAATACCTTTAATATTTGCAGTTTGCTCTACAAATGTATTTATATATTTATCAACTGTTATATAGCTATCTTCTAGAAAAAGTTGTTCAAATAGGAATTGCTCAACAATTAACTTTAAATCATAAAAATAAGGTGAAATAGAAAATACACTTAACGCTAAATATAAGACTGGCACAAGTGCCAAAAAGGTATTAAAAGAAAGAACCATAGCAGAGTCAATCCCATCTTGGGCAAAAAACCTTTTAATTACCTTTAGTATCATTTAGTATTAATTTGTTTTAAATATTCATCATAACTACCAGAGAAATAATTAATTGTATTAGATTTTAGCTCTACTATTTTAGTTGCTAATGAAGAGACAAATTCTCTATCATGACTTACAAAAATTAAACTTCCTTGATAATTTATCAATGCTAAATTTAAAGCCTCAATAGATTCCATATCTAAATGATTAGTTGGCTCATCTATCACTAAAATATTAGCTTTTTTAAGCATAAGCCTGCCTATAATCATTCTAACTTTTTCCCCACCTGATAACTTTGTAACAGATTTATTTACCTCATTTTTTGAAAATAACATCTTCCCTAATATTGAGCGGACTTTTTGTTCATCATCATCTTTATTTTTAAAGCCACTCATCCAATCAAATAAACTTATATCTTTTATAAATTCATGATTATGGTCTTGGGCAAAGTAGCCGATATTAGCATTTTCTGACCATTTGATACTGCCGCTATCTGCTTTTATTTCATTAATTAGAGTTTTTATTAAAGTTGTTTTACCAATACCATTAGTACCTATTACTGCAAGTCTATCACCTGCTTCTAATATTAAATTTAAGTCTTTAAAAATAACTTCATTAGCAAAACTTTTTGTTATATTTTCTACTTCTAAAATAACACGATAAAGCTTTTTATCTTGTTCAAAGCGTATATAAGGGCTAACTCTAGAAGAAGGCTTTAATTCCTCTAACTGTATTTTATCTATTTGTCTTGCCCTTGATGTTGCCTGTTTAGCTTTAGAAGCATTAGCTGAAAAACGACTCACAAAAGCTTGTAATTCTTTAATTCTAACCTTTTTCTTAGCATTTTCAGCTTGTGCTCTTTCACTAATGGCAGTTTTAGCAATCATAAAATCATCATAATTACCCGGTAAGATTGTTAACTCGCCATAGTCTAAATCTGCAATATGAGTACAAACACTATTTAAAAAATGTCTATCGTGAGAAATAATTATCATTAAAGATGATTTTTCATTTAAAAATTTTTCTAACCATCTAATAGTTGTAATATCTAAATTATTAGTAGGTTCATCTAATAATAAAATATCTGGGTCTGAAAATAATGCTTGTGCTAATAAAACTCTTAACTTCCAACCTGGAGCAATAGTGCTCATTAAGTTGTGGTGTATTTCTTTATCTATACCTAGTGCTAATAGTAACTCACCTGCTTTTGGTTCTGCGCTATAACCATCCATTAAGCCAAATTCTACTTCTAACTCACTTACTTTTATACCATCTTCCTCACTCATATCAGTCTTAGCATAAATTTCATCTCGTTGTTTTTTTATCTCCCAAAGTTTAGGATACCCTTGGATAACGGTGTTAATTAAGCTATATGTTTCAAATGCAAATTGGTCTTGTGATAAAATTCCTAACCTTTGATCTTCGCTAATAATAATATTTCCAGAACTAGGTTTTATATCTGAACTTAATATTTTCATAAATGTTGATTTACCAGAACCATTAGCCCCTATTAATCCATAGCGATTTGAGTCTTTAAACTTAGTGGATATATTTTCAAATAATGGTTTTTCACCAAATTGAATAGTTAGATTATTGGTTGTTATCATTTAATAAGGAAAAATCAATACTTTTAATTAAATCTTTAAACTTATTTATTTTAAAATAAAATTAATTAATTTAATAACTATATTTATTTATGTCTTTTAATGATATTAGTCAAAAGCTAAAAAAAGATTTAATTATCAATACTAACCTTTTAAACCAGCAAATAATATTTCATAGCTGTTGGGGTTTGTTTAGCCCTAAAAAAATTGATGAAGGAAGTCAGTTATTACTTAATTATTTAGAATTAAAAGATAATGATATAACTTTTGATTTAGGTTGTGGTTATGGTGCAATTGGCATTGCTGTTGCTTTATCTTGTAAAAAAGGTGAGGTATATATGGTAGATAAGGACTTTGTTGCCATTGAATATACAAAAAAAAATATTGCTATTAATAATGTTGAAAATTGCACTGTTTTTTTATCTGATGCTTTTAGTAATGTAGATAATAATATTAGGTTTGATAATATTTTATCTAATCTGCCTGCTAAGATAGGTAGAGAACAATTAAGCATAATTTTATATGATGCTTATGAAGCTCTAAAACCTGATGGCAAAATTGTAGTAGTAACTATAAATGGGCTGCGTAATTTTATAAAAACTAATTTTATGACAGTATTTGGTAATTATAAAAAATTAAAACAAGGTGCAAAATATACTGTTGCCTTAGCTTATAAAAACAAATAAAGATGTTTGTCTGATAAAGATAAATTAATAACTTATAAAACTATCCAACAAAAATCCCATTTGCTCAAACTTCATCCTCAATATAGTTTTATAATACTATTAATTTTGGATAAAATTTATTACAAGTTTTTTAGAAAAATGCCTTTTAAGTTGGCATGCCCCATAATTTTTAATATGAATACTTTAAAAAAACTTTTACTTATATGCTTTTTAACATTTATATTAGCTATAGGTTTTGCTAAAAATAATGATTATAAAATAGAAAAACTAGCTGCAGGATTAGGTGTAGTATGGTCTATGATTTTTATAAATGATGCTGAAATTTTATTTACTGAAAGAGCTGGTAAGGTTGGTATATTAAATATAAACACCAAGTCTATAAATTATATTAAAAATGTTGCTAATGTTATAAGCCGTGGTCAGGGTGGACTTTTAGATGTTGCAATAAACAAAAAATATAAACCTGCTAATTGGATTTATTTTACTTATGTCAAAGAAGTAAATAATAAAGGTGCAACTACTCTAGCAAGAGCAAAGCTTAAAAATAATGAATTATATGCTTGGCAGGATCTAATTGTAACTAAATCAGAGACTAATACTGCTGTGCATTTTGGCTCTCGTATAACTTTTGATAATAAAGGACATTTATTTTTTACTATAGGCGATAGGGGGGTGAGGGAAAATGCTCAAGATTTAACTAATCATGCTGGTAAAGTCCTACGCCTTAATTTAGATGGTTCTATTCCTTATGACAACCCATTTGTAAATAATAAAAATGCATTAGCAGAAATTTATAGTTATGGACATCGTAATCCACAAGGCATATTTTATGATAAAGATGATGCTAAGCTTTTTGCGATAGAGCATGGACCAAGAGGTGGCGATGAAATTAACTTAATATCAGCAGGACGAAATTATGGTTGGCCTATAATATCTTATGGTAAAGAATATTGGGCTGATATAAGCATAGGTGAGGGTTATGAAAAAGAAGGTATGGAAAACCCTATAAAACAATATACTCCCTCAATAGCACCAAGCAGTTTAATTGTGTACTCAGGAAAAAAATTTAAAAACTGGAAAGGCAACATCTTAGCTGGTGCTTTAAAACTTAGACATATAAATCGTATAGAAATTAAAAATAATATAGTAGTAAAAGAAGAAAGATTATTGAAAAATCTATCTGAACGTATTCGTTCTTTAGTTGAAGACAAGGATGGTTATATCTATTTTTCTACTGATAGTGGTAGAATATTTAAACTAGCCCCTAAATAAAAAACTATTGAAAAGCAGTAAGGCTTTTGTAATCATCTATAAAAGACTTATGAGATACTGAAATATTTTGTCGTTCTGAACTTGGTTCAGAATCTATGAAAGGCTTATGAGATGCTGAAATGCTTTGGTCACCCTTGTATCTTAAATATCCGTGTAAATAATCAATTTTTTTTGAT
>CAZDRI010000013.1:0-46932 GCA_964508055.1 uncultured Thiotrichales bacterium | reverse complement strand
TTGAAAAAAAATGTTTATAATAAAAAAAGTGTCCAGTCAAATGGGGGAACCGCACTCCATCCCCAATATAGTTTTACAATAGTTTCATTAATATGTCTATATCTGCTAAATAGAATTGGCTAAAAAAATAGTTAATAACACAAAGGCTTCAGATTCTGAGCCAAGTTCAGGGTACAAAACATTTCAATATATCTCTTTTCGTCATGCTGCCCTGAACCAAGTTCAGATACTGTATTAAAAATCAAGTAATTTTATAAGTCTTTTACAGAGTCTTTTTAATAGCATTAGTTATAGTTAATAACTCTTGTTTTTTAATGATATAAGGTGGCATAGTGTATAAAAGTTTGCCAAAAGGGCGTAGCCATACGCCATTTTGTATTAAAGTTTTTTGAGTTGTTTCTACCTCAATTTTGTCTTTCATCTCCACTACACCTACAGCACCTATAATTCTTATGTCCTTTACTTTTGGGTGTTTTTTTAAGGGTATAAGTTCATCTATTAATATTTTTTCAATTGTCTGAATTTTTTGTTGCCAGTTGGATTTTAATAATAATTTAATACTTTTATTAGCTATGCTGCATGCTAGAGGGTTAGCCATAAAAGTAGGACCGTGCATCAATAAACCCACAGTATCACTTATTTTTTTACTGCATATAGTAGCTGCAAAAGATAAATAGCCCCCAGTAATAGCTTTACCTAAACATAAAATGTCAGGGGTTATGTTTGCATGTTCTACGGCAAAAAGTTTACCAGTCCTACCAAATCCTGTAGCTATCTCATCAACTATTAATAAAATGTCATATTTATCGCATAATTCTCTTGCTTTTTTTAGATATTCATTTCTATAAATCCACATACCACCAGCACCTTGTAATATAGGCTCTAATATTATTGCAGCGATATTTTGATGATTATTAATAACTGTATTTTCCAGCTCTTTTAGGTCTTTATCGTTATCGTAAGGTTTTGGGCGACTAACAAAATAATGTTTAGCAAGAATTTCATTAAATAAATGATGCATACCATTTATAGGATCACATAGAGCCATAGCTCCAAAAGTATCACCATAGTAGCCGCCTTTTATTGTTAATAGTTTGTTTTTTTGAGGTTTATTTTTAGCTATAAAATATTGTAGTGCCATTTTAATAGCAACCTCTACCGCAACTGAGCCAGAATCGGCAAAAAAGACTTTGTCTAAATTACTAGGAGTGATTTTTATTAAGGTTTTTACAAGTTTAATTGCTGGCTTATGTGTAAGACCACCAAACATTACATGACTCATTTTTTTTACTTGTTTTGTAATAGCTTTGTTTAGTTTTGGATGATTATAGCCATGAATTGCTGACCACCATGAAGACATACCATCTATTACTTTTATATCATCAGCTAATGTTAGGTATACTCCTTTAGCACTTTTAACTAAATGTGGTTTTACTTCATTTGGCAGAGAAGCATAAGGGTGCCAAATGTGTTCATTATCAAAATCAAGTAATGACAAAATTTTTAATCTTAATCATAGAATCAATAACAACATCAGGATTTTGAGTTCTAATATCTATGCCGTGGTTATAGCCATAAGACATACATATAACTTTAAAACCTGCTGCTCGGGCTGCCTTTATATCACTTATAGAATCACCAATTAACAAACCGTCTTTTGGGTTTTCATTGAAAAATTCTGCAGCGTGAGTAAGAGGAAGTGGATCTGGTTTTTTGCGTTCTAAAGTATCGCCGCTTATAATTATTTCAAATTTATCAAAGATTTTTAATTCTTTTAAAAGAGGTATAGTAAATGCCTCGGCTTTATTAGTTACACAACCTAGTTTAAAATTATTATTTTTTATAAAACCTATGGCTTCTAAAACCCCATCATATAACCTTGATTTCTTAGCATTATTTTTTTTATAAAGCTCTAAAAAAATAGGATAGGCTTTATTATATAAATCTTTATCAACCTCACCTTCAAGTTTATTCATTAATGCTCTTGCAACTAACTTTTGAACACCATTACCAACCCAATTACGGACTTTTTTCTCACCATAGGGTTTTTCTCCTATCTTTAGCATCATTTCGTCTACTGATTTTGTTAGGTCTGGTACGCTATCAACTAAAGTGCCGTCTAAATCAATCATAATAAATTTTGGGCTAAATCTTTGCATATATTTTATAAAAATATTTTAAAATTATGTATTTTACTAATTAAAACAAATTACATAAATAAAAATGCAAAATAATAAAATTATAGGATTTATTGGAGTTGGTAATATGGCAAGCAGCATTATTACCGGACTTTTAGCAAACAATTATAAAATCAAAAATATTAAGATAAGTGATGTTGATGAAAATTTACTCCTTGCAAGAAAAACCCAATTCAATGGTATTGAAGGTTTTGATAATAATATTGAATTAGCTAAAGCATCTGATGTTTTAATTTTAGCTGTTAAACCGAGTCAAATACAAAATGTTTGTAATAAAATAAACTCAAATACTGATAATAAACTTATTATTTCTATTGCAGCAGGTGTTAGAGAATCTGATATTAATAATTGGCTTGGTAATAATAGGGCAATTGTAAGAGCTATGCCTAACACTCCAGCATTAGTTAAATCTGGTGCTAGTGGTCTTTATGCTAATAAATATGCTAGTGATGATGATAAACAATTAGCTGAAAGCATTTTGCGAGCTGTTGGCTTAACACTTTGGGTAGATGATGAAGATAAATTAGACATCATAACAGCCCTTTCAGGTAGTGGTCCTGCTTATTTATTTTTACTTATGGAGGCTATGACTAAGACAGCTATAGAACTCGGTCTATCTAAAGAACAAGCTCATGTTTTAACTGTGCAAACAGCAGTAGGTGCTAGCAAAATTGCAGAAATCAGTGATGACGATTGCAGAGAACTTAGAAAAAAAGTAACTTCTCCAAATGGTACTACAGAGGCAGCAATTAAAACATTTAAAAATAAGGATTTTGAAAATATTGTTAAAGATGCTATAAATGCAGCACATAAAAGAACAAAAGAGATAGCAAAAGAGTTAAGTTCTTGAGAGGTTTTAAATTGCTAGCTACTAATAAATTTATATTTCAAACATCAAAATTATACTTATACCTTAGTATAGTAGTTTATTTACTTAGTTTTATAGCAATCTTAATTATATCGCCTTTATTAATTATTGATGCAATAGCATTGTTAGCTATTACTTGGCTTTTTATTGATTTTTATAAAAAACATATTTTGCTAACTAATGACAATTCTATTAAGGAATTAATCTTGCAAAAAGATGAACAAATATTGTTATTAGCTAATGGCAAAAAATATAGAGCAAATAAATTTAATTGTGTTTTTGCTAGTTCGTTTTTGATAATTTTAAATATAACTGATAAATACCTAGTAGTATTCAAAGATAGCATTAAAAACAATTCCATACAATTATTACATCAAATAATAAAAACTTAATTCTGCAAATATAAGGTGGGTCTCGTAATAAGTTAAGAGATTTTTTTCTAGAAATTCTTAATAATATTTTTTCATCATTAAATTCATATTCTTTTAAGTTTTAAAAGTGGCGGTATCATTTAAATTTAAAATTTTAGTATTAAACAATTACAAACTAGTTTAATTAAAATTAAAGTTGAGGTATTTATATTAATTTTTTATCAGTTTTTTCTTTTTATTTTTAACAAGATTATCTTCAGGACGACCAAATTTATTACCAACAAATGCTAGAACCCAAAGTGATGCGCTTAGTAATACTATAGAAAATGTAATACTTAATAATAAAAACAAATGAAAGTTACTAGTTATTTGCTGTACATCAACTACCAAATGTCTTGATAGTGCGGTGATAGCAATAAAAATAAGAAACTGCACTGGTAATCTGTGAGTTTTAAAATAAACTCCAATCATGGCAATAATTTCAAGATAAATAAAGAGTAACAAAATATCTTTTAATTCAGCATAGCCTTTATTAAATATTTGTATATATTCATAACCAAAAGACCATACAACTGTAGCTCCTATGACAAATAGTGCTATAAAGTGAAATAAACTTACTAAAGTATTACCAAATTTTCTAACTTCTTTTATTTTTAAATTCATTTACTTTGTAAACTTTAAAGTCATAGATATATTATGAAAATTATACTTTAACTAATAAATAACTAAAAAATAATTACTAATTTTTTACAAAATTATTTCTAAATAAAGTTTTTAATTTTTTTTACTATTTTAAGCCCCCTTGTATAAGGTGCAAAATAAGTTATATTATTAAAAATAGTAAAAAAGCAGATAAAACATAAGCAAAAAAATGATTATTTTTTACTTGTTTTTGCTAAAAATTAGCTAGAAAAATTACTTTTTAAGAAAAAATAGATTTTTGATAATTTTAATAAGCTAATGCAGGAGTAAGTGGGGGCTAATAATTCACAAAGTCATCAAAAAATTGACTTTTTTAAAACGGCTGACTTAATTAAAGATTGCCGAATTGCATTTTTTGCACTTATACAGTAATCTTTGCATTGAATCAATCACAGCTTTTGTAAAAATGATTATAGTTGATAGTAATAAACAAACTTTAACTTTGAAAAACAGCAATAAAGTTTTAAACTTTAGTATAAGCACAGCTAAGAAAGGCTTAGGAGAGAAATTTAACTCTTTTTGCACTCCAAGAGGGTTACATAAAATCAAATTAAAAATTGGTGAAAATTGCCCTAAAGGAGCAGTTTTTGTATCTAGAAGGTTTAGCGGAGAGATTTATTCAGATAAGTTAAAAATACAATATCCTGATAGAGATTGGATTTTAACTCGTATTTTATGGCTTAGTGGTTTAGAGGCTAATAAAAATCGCTATGGTGTGGTTGATAGTATGAAGAGATTTATTTATATCCATGGCACAAACGAGGAATACTTAATTGGTAAAAAAGTTTCAAAAGGTTGTATAAGAATGAGAAATGATGACATAATGAAATTATTTGATAAGGTCTCAATAGGAGATAAATTAATAATTAAGTGAAAGAAAGAGTAAATAGCTGGTTAGATAGCATAAAAGCGTTTTCTCATCCAAGAGTTATTACAATGCTATTTTTAGGATTTTCTGCAGGAATTCCAATCTTGCTTATTTTTTCATCTTTGGGTTTATGGCTAAATGAAGCAGGCATTAAAAAATCAACAGTAACATTATTTAGTTGGGCCGCTTTAGGCTATTCTTTTAAATTTGTCTGGGCACCTCTTATTGATAGACTGCCTGTGCCTTATTTAACAAAAATTTTAGGAAGACGCAGAGCTTGGATGTTAATTGCCCAACTTATGATAGTATTTTCAATTATTTTAATGGCAACAACAAATCCCATATCAAGTCAAGAAGCATTACATATTATGGCAATAGGAGCTGTATTGTTAGGTTTTTCTTCAGCAACTCAAGATATTGTAATTGATGCCTATCGGATAGAATCTGCTAAAGTAGAATTACAATCTATGATGGCAGCCACCTATATTACAGGCTATAGATTAGGTATGTTAGTAGCTGGAGCTGGGGCTTTAAAATTAGCTTATTATTTTGGCTCAAGTAAAAATACTTATGTTTATGACGCATGGTTTTTAACTTATGTAATTATGGCAAGTGTTATGCTGGTTGGAATAATTACTACTTTGATTATATCTGAACCTAAAAAAGCTGAAGAGGAAAAGTATTTAAAAGAAAACACAAGTTACTATTTAAAACTTTTTGCTTTATTTTTAGTTGCAGTTTTAAGTTTTATTATGATTTATTTTTTAAGTGTAGATTTAGTAAAAGTATATAAAAAACTTTTAACTGATATATTTTTAAATAGATTTTTGTCAAGTTTTGTTGTTGAAACCTTGCGTTTAGTTTTAGCTATATTTATTGCCTGGTTAGTTATTAAGTTTATAATTGTTTTAAGAATAATTGATGAAAGAATAGTAGTAGATACTTACATTAATCCAATAAAGGATTTCTTTAAAAGATATGGGACAAAAATAGCTTTATTGCTATTATTAGTGATTGGTTTTTATAGAGTATCAGATATAGTAATGGGAGTAATTGCTAATATTTTTTATCAAGATATTGGTTTTAGCAAAGATGAAATAGCAAATATATCAAAAACATATGGACTTTTTATGACAATAGCAGGAAGTTTTGTTGGTGGCATTCTGTCAATGCGTTATGGCGTTTTTAGAATTTTATTAACTGGTGCTGTTTTAGCATCTATTACTAATTTGTTATTTATTTTATTAGCTAATGTAGGACATGATAAATTTTTATTATATGTAATAATATCAGCTGATAATCTGTCAGCTGGTTTAGCGCAGGCAGCTTTTATAGCTTTTATATCTAGTTTAACAAATATTAAATTCACAGCAGTCCAATATGCTGTTTTCAGTTCAATTATGACATTGTTTCCTAAAATATTAGGCGGATATTCAGGATCAATAGTGGAATCATTTGGTTATAGTAACTTTTTTACTTTAACAGCAATAATGGGTATTCCAGTTTTATATTTAGTTTGGAAAATTAGAAAATATATCATTTAATATGCTTGGTCCAATTATGATTGATTTGCTAGATTTAACTCTTGGCAATAAAGATAAACAAAGATTAAAAAATCCTGCAGTTGGAGGAGTTATATTATTTACCCGCAATTATAAATCTAAAAAACAAATAACAAGTTTAATTAATTCTATTAGAAATATTAATAAAGATATTTTAATTGCTATAGACCATGAAGGAGGTAGAGTTCAAAGATTTAAAGATGGGTTTACTCATATACCAGCTATGGGAGAGTTGGGTAAATTATATGACAAAAAACCTAATGAAGCAGTAAATAAAACTAAAGAATATGGCTTTATACTGGCTAAAGAGCTATTAGATATAGGAGTAGATTTTAGTTTTGCTCCTGTCTTAGATTTAGACTATGGGAATAGTGAAGTTATTGGTAATAGGTCTTTTCATGC
The DNA here is from genome assembly GCA_964508055.1 of uncultured Thiotrichales bacterium. Classification (GTDB taxonomy): domain Bacteria; phylum Pseudomonadota; class Gammaproteobacteria; order PS1; family Pseudothioglobaceae; genus CAZDRI01. Next base: position 39,961 of record CAZDRI010000013.1, on the reverse strand, counting down.
TAATCCAAAAATAGTTTCAATTTTAGCTACAGCGTTAATATCAGGTATGAACAAGGCAGGAATGTTAGCTGTTGGCAAACATTTTCCTGGACATGGTTATGTAAGTGACGATTCGCATTTTAATATAGTAATTGATAACCGTGACTATGAGAAAATTAAAAAAGATATTAGCGTTTATGAAAATATAGATAGCTTATCAGCTGTTATGTTAGCCCATGTTATTTATTCTAAGATTGATGAAAAACCTACTTGCTTTTCAAAAGTATGGATAAAAGATATATTAAGAAATAAACTTAATTTTAAAGGCATTGTTTTTAGTGATGATTTATCAATGAAGTCTGCATATTTTTTTGAAGAAAATATAGTTAAAAGAACAAAACTAGCAATAGAAAGTGGTTGTGATATGATTTTAATTTGTAATAATGTTGATGCTGTTGATGAAGTTTTGGGTAATGATTGGGAAAAATCTAATAAATTAATAAAAATGTGTGCAAAAAACAACCAAATTAAGAGATAATCACTGCTATTGTTTCAATTAGTCTATATGGTAGATAATCATAAATAAATTGATGGTCAAATCATAAAAATTGTATCAATTAATTTGTTTTTTTTTTTGCTAAATATGCTTTATTCCTATATCATAACAAGATATTCTAAGTTTAATTTAATATATAAGGAGAATTTTAATGAAAGCTATTAAATTATTGTTACTTTTACTAAGCAGTATAATTTTATCTGCTTGTAATAATAGTAGTTTGTCTTCTAATGGTACTAATAATGTTACTAATTCTACTAACATTAATAATGATGCTACTGAATTTGATACCGTACCAGTAAGACAATATAGTGCTGACAATGTAAATAAACTTTATTGTGACGATATTGATTTCGACAATTTTGACCTAAACAACATAACTCCTGAAATTAAATTATGTTTAGAAGAATCACCTGTCGGATATCATTACGCACTTAAATTGCGTGAGAAAGGAGAAATAACTAAAAGCAAAGAACATTTAAGCAAATTCTTAGCTAATAATCCTGATCATAAAATGGCTTTTGACTTGCTTAAAAGCTATGATGCTCCTCTTGCGGTTATTACTGAACAGGCACATAAAAAGTTATTAAAGTGGTTAAGAAGGCCATCACAAATATCAGAATTTTCATTAAAAGAGCCAGCTAGGCCAAAATTACCTAAACCTGTTGTTTTAGTTAAAAGTGAATTTGAAACTAGCGATAATTTTAATATTAGAGTTAAAAATGCACAAGAAGAAAGATTGGCAGAAATTGAACTATTAGAAGATATTTATCAAAAAGAAGTAGAAGAATATAATAATGCTGTTGATGATTATAATCTTACTTTAAACTCAGAAATAGAGAAAAGAAAAGAGCAATCGGAAGCAATACTTTGGCGCTTCATTAAAGAGGAAGTAGACCAAACGCTAGGTATTCCTGTGGTAAGAGATGCGCATTATGATGCAGATGATGAAATTTTTTATGCTAAGTTATCTTCAACTAAAAGTAATTATGATAAATGGATTATTATAAAAGTTCCTTTAGAAGAAGCTAAGGATTTTAGTAAAGATTTAAATCAAGTAAAACCTTTTTTACAATTTGAATTAGATAATAATAACAGCTTAATAGTTACAAATGTTGCAGTATCATATAAAGGTGTGCGTTATGCTTCAGAATTTGCATTAGAAGCATATAAGCATAATCTAAGAAGAAAAGTTGTGCGTGTAGGAGAATTAAAACCTGTAAAAATTAAATCTATACAAACTAAATGATTTTATTTAATTAAGAATTTTTAAAGGGAAAAATCTATGATTAAAAAATATTTATCTTTGTTATTGTTTGGAATAAGCGGTAGTTTGTTGGCTGTTACTGGTATTCAATGGGGAGGTACTGATAGCGACAATGATAACATAATAAATGATACTAATGCGTCTTTTGAACAACAACCTATTGCGCCTGTTAATAATGCTAATAGTGACAGTGTTCAAGAAAGAATGAATTTTAATGGTGCTGATATAGAAGGATTAATGAATAGGCTAAGGAATAGTGTTTCTAATTTAGATGTTGAAAAGCAAAAAATAAAGAATCAATATTTACTAGATATTGAAAGATTACGCAGACAAGAGAGATTATTAAGAGAGGACATTGGAAAAGTTGAAGCTGAAAAAAGAGAATTAATTAATTCAAATAGAAGTATATCAAGTCATTTAAGAGAAAAAGTTAGTAACTTAGATGGTGAAAATAAAAATTTATCAGAAGAGCTATCTAATAAAACTGTTGAGAATAACGAATTAAAAACAAAGATATCTAAATTAGAACAAGATTTGATAAAAAAAGAGCAAGATTTAGTAAAAAAAGAAAAAGAATTTGAAGAAAAATATCAAGCTATTTTAAAAACTAATAAAAACCTTTTAGATAATTCTAAAAGTAAAGTTGAAGAATTAAAAGATATTAATAAAGAAAAAATAAATATTGAGAAAGAAAAGCTAGTAGTAAAATCTAAAGAATTAGAAAATATTAGAAATAGCAAAACAATTCTGGAAAACGAGATAAAGTTTTTAAAATCTAATTTAGATACTATAAGTTCTTCATACAACGAAAAATTAGAATCTGAAAAAAAATACAAAGAGAAATTATCTGAATTAAATAATAAGCTAAGCGAATTAAATGCTGGCAATATTAAAATAAAAAACAAATTAGATGCTATTAGTTTATCTTATAAAGAAAAATTAGAATCTGAAAAGATATATAAAAAAGGATTATCTGAATTAAATAATAAGATAAACAAATTAAATTATGATAATAAAAAAATAAAAAATGAATTATCTGAATATATAGAAAAAAATAAAAAAGCATCAAATGAATTAAATAACAAAGACAAAAAAATAGACAAGTTGACTGAAGAAATAGATAGGAAAAATGATATTAACAGACAACTTTTAGAAAAAGAAGATGAACTAAAAAAAGAAATAGAAGAACTTCTTAGTTCTGATGTTGATGTAGCAAAGGTTGTGGGTTTAAGAATAAATTTATTAGATAAATTTAGGTCTAACATAATTAATGATACTAAAAGTAAGGTATTAAAAATCAAAGGGTCAATTAAAAAATTAAATACTGGTGTAAAACAAAAGAAATTTGATTTGGTTTTAGCTAAAGAAAAAATTTTAGAAAAATATAATAAAAACCTTGATTTGTTATCAGAATCAAATATAGGTAGCATAAATGAGATAAGCAAAAAAATTGAAGCAATAGCTATTGAAAAGGCTGAGTTAAAAGAAAAATATGATAAAAAAATTGCTGATATTAGAAAAGAAGAAGAAAAATTAGACAAAGTACACTATTTAAAAATCACAAAAAATGAAAAAGAAAAAGAGGAAAAAAGTAGACTTTTATTAGATGAAATAAAAAAAGTAAAAGAAAGATATATGAATTCTCTTACAGCAGACAGAAAAGAACTTTCTGACTTAGAAAAAAAGAAAGAAACGATTGAAGTTGAATTTAGAAATACTCAAAAAGAACTTAAAAGTGACACAGCTATTAAAAATGTTGAAAATAAAATTAAATTTATTAAAGAAACTTATGAAAAAGCTATCATAGATGAAAATAATAAATTCAAAAATAAAGCAGAAGAAAATAATCTTAGGTTGGCAAAATTAAAAACTCAAGTAGAAAAAATTAAATCTTATTTAGATTTAACTAGTAAAAATACAGCAAAAAGGCTTAAAGCACTTAAAGGTGAGAGAGAATCAGCTAATCTAAATTATGAAGCTAGAAAGAAAAACCTTCAAACAAGGATTGAAGAATTAACATTGGCAGCAAAGGAGGTTGAAGATATTAACAAAGAAAAGATGAAAAGACTTGAAGAAAAATTAATAAGATTAGAAAAAGAAATAGTTAATATCACAGATGCCAAAATGAAGGAAGCTCGTCAATTAGAGATAAAGTCTTTAGAAGAGCAAATAAATTCTTTAAATTCTAACTTAGAATCTATTGTAGAAGCTAACACTAATGTAAAAAAATCATTTATTAAAGCAATTGAAAGAGCTAAAGAAAACGAGATAGAAGCTGAGTCTGAATATAAAGAAAAATATAATAATATTAATAAAGAAAATGCAAAAATATTAGAAAATGAAGCAGAACGAATGAGTTTTTTAATAAAAAAACATGATGAAATAAAAGAAATTATGAGTAAGGAAGATAAAGAGCATGAAGATAATCTGTTATCTATTGAGCAAATATATAAAAATAAAGGCGCTGAATTAAATTCAGAAAAAGAAAAATTAGTTACTAAAAAGACAAAAGACAAGAAAGTTAAAATTGAAACCTATAAAAAAAGAAAAGAAGAAGTTGACGATAAAATTGCTATATTAGAGGCTAGAATTCAAAAAAATATGGGTGAAGAGAATCATAATATTGTAATTTTAAATACAAATAGGGATAGGCTTCTTGAAGGTAGTGATTATATAAATCAAAAAATGGTAAGTGAATATAATAGGAATAAACAAGTTGTTGAACAAAATATTGCAGTATTAGATAGAACATATATAAATTTAACAAATAGTTTAGTTCAAAAAGAAGAAGAACTTGCAAGTAAGAAGTCTGAAATCAAAGAATTTTTTAAAAATAAAATTGAAAGGTATCTAAGTATAAAAGATAAATCAGTTAAAGATATTGATGATTTATCAATTAAATTAGATAATATTAAAGAAAGATTAGAGAAAAAATTATTAAATAGACTTGTAGAATTAGATAATAATAAGGATAGAACTGTATCAAAACTCAATGAAAATATTAAAATTTTAAGGAAAATCTATCTTGAATTTGAAGAATTCACTGAAACTCAATTAGAGTTCATTAAAGAAAATAAAACAATTAACGATGAAATATCTAATTTGCTTTTAAATTATAGTAGATTGTCTGGTAAGGAAGTCAAAAGAACCCCTGTAAATATTAAAAAAGAAAATATAGATACTGTTAAAACTCAAAAATCAAAAAGTGAATTAGAAATAGAAATGCTTGAAGACATTATAAATATTGCTAAATTTTCAAAGAATGAATATGTTTTCATAAAAGGGGATTGCTACAAAACTGATGCATTAGGTGGAGATGAATCAAATAATATATGTGTATCTGGATTTTCTATATCAAATCACGAAGTAACTAATGAAGAATATCGTAAATTTAAACCAAATCATAATAGCGGCAGCTTTAATAACAAATCACTTAATAACCCTAACCAGCCTGTTGTAAATATTTCATGGCACGATGCTATAGAATATTCAAAATGGTTAAGCAAAAAAACAGGTGATAAGTATCGTTTACCTACAAATGAAGAATGGGAATATGCAGCTAGAGGAGGTGTTAATAATAATAAAACATTTTATCTAAATGAATCTGATGCTTGTATTTATGCAAATGTTGCTGATATTTTAGTAAAAGAAAGTAACCCAAGTTGGGATGTACATAATTGTATTGATGGTAATTATGTATCATCAGATGTTGGAACATACAAACCTAATAAATATGGATTATATGATATGTTAGGTAATGTTTGGGAATGGGTATGCTCAAGATATGAATCTATTAATGATAAATTAGTTTGTATTGGAGAAAATGCTCCTAAATCTGAACTTAAAGTAAGTAGAGGAGGGTCTTGGTATAGTTCTCCTAAAAGTGTTAGATTCGGTTTTAAATACGGCAACTATTCCAGCTATAAAGGTCAACATGTTGGTTTTCGTTTAGTAAAAGAATAATAAAGAATAGATAATAATATATTTTTAGTTTAAAATCCACATACTCAGCAAATTAGTAAACCTAGTTTGACCATTAAAAAAATGGCAAACTATAATTTTTTATAAATTATAACCATTAGGAGAATTTATGCGACATTATGAAGTAGTGCTTATTATTCATCCTGACCAAAGCTCAAAAGTCAGTTTGATGATAGATAAGTATAAGGAAATTGTTGAAAATGGAAACGGCAATATACACCGCTTTGAAGATTGGGGGCGTAGGCACCTAAGTTATCCAATTAACAAAATATATAAAGCACATTATATTCTTATGAATATTGAGTGTTCACAAGATGTTTTAAAAAAATTAACCCATAATTTTTGCTTTAATGATGCAGTTTTAAGAAACTTAGTTGTTTCTTGTAAACAGGCCATTTCCAAACCATCAGTAATGATAGAAGGCAACGAAAATAAGTAAGGAATATTAAAAATGGCAAAGCAAATAAAGAGAAAAAAATATAATAGGCAACAATATAATATCAATAATTATTGTTATTTTACTGCTAAAGGTATAAAAGAAATTGACTATAAAGATGTCAATTTATTGCTAAAGTATATTGATGAGAGTGGTAAGATTACTCCAAGTCGCTTAACAGGGACAAGTGCAAAATATCAAAGGCAATTAACAACAGCAATAAAAAGAGCAAGATTCCTTGCTTTAATTCCTTATACTGATAAACATAAAAAATAAAAGAGGCGATCATGCAAGTAATTTTATTAGAAAAAATCCAAAAATTAGGAGATTTAGGAACCTTAGCAAATGTTAAACCAGGTTATGCAAGAAATTATTTAATCCCTCAAGGCAAGGCAAAATTAGCAACAAAAGCTAATATGGAAGTATTTAAAAAAATTAAAAAAGATTTAGAGTTAAAGGCAAAAAAAATATTAGATGATGCTATAGAATTGAAAAAGTCATTAGAAGGAGCAGAATGTGTAGTAAAAACAAATACTAGTGATGAAGGTAAATTATTTGGTTCTATTAATGCTACTGCTATTGTAGATGAATTAAATAACATGGGTTTTAAAATTGAAAAAAAATCAATTAACTTGCCAAAAGTTATACGCGAAGTAGGTGAGTATAGCATTGATATTTCATTACATTCGGATGTAATTGCTACTATTAAAGTTATAGTTAAAAGTACAAAAAAAGAGTAGTATACAATTCACAAAATAAATCTTAATAATATCTAGAATAAGTTAATTATTTATTCTCTTATATAACTATAGCTTTATGCAAAATGATAAAATCTTAAATTTTAATATACTTTATCTTTATGGATATTGAGAGTATAAAAATACCTCCACATTCTATAGAATCTGAGCAATCTGTTTTAGGAGGTCTTTTATCGCATAATGAAGCATGGGACAAAATAGCTGATTTTCTGTCAGAAGCTGATTTTTATGTTAAAAAACATCAAATAATTTTTAAAACAATTACTCAAATATTAGAACAAAATGAACCTGCAGATGTCTTAACTGTAGTAAATTTATTACGCAAAAAAAAGTTAGAAAGTAAAATTGATGGCATAAATTATCTAGTAGAAATAACAGATAATACCCCAAGTATTTCTAATATTAAAGCTTATGCTAAACATGTAAAGGAATTATCAGTATACCGTAAACTCATTGTAGCTAGTTCTGAAATAATGGATATGGCATACAATCCAAATAATCTTAAAATTGCTGAACTTATTGACTTATCAGAGAAAAAAATTTTTGATATTTCAGAAACATTAACAAGAAATAAAAAAGAAGTTGTAGCTTTAAAAGATGTTATTAAAAATGTTGTAGACCATGTTCATGAAATGCAGGGTAAGGATATTGTTGGTCTTGAAACTGGATTTTCAAAATTAGATAAAATAACTTCAGGCTTACAAAAAGGAGATTTAATAATTATTGCCGCTCGTCCTTCAATGGGTAAAACTACACTTGCAATGAATTTAGTTGAGTATATGGCTACTCATCATAGCAATGAACCAAGACCAGTTGTAGTTTTTAGTTTAGAAATGCCGACAGAGCAATTAGTCTTAAGATTAATTTCATCATTTAGCCATATTGATTTAACAAGAGTCAGAAATGGCGCTCTTACAGATGCAGACTGGCAAAGTTTTAATCAAGCAGTAAATGCTTTAGAAAATAGTGTTATTTTAGTGGATGAAACTCCATCAATTACACCGACTGAAATAAGGGCAAAAAGTAGAAGGATAAAAAGAGAGCATCCAGACTTAGCATTAATTGTTGTTGATTATTTACAACTTATGTCAGCACAAAGTAATGCAGAGAATAATAGAGTACAAGAAATTTCAGAAATATCTCGTTCTTTAAAATCTTTAGCTAAGGAACTAAACATTCCAATAATAGCATTATCACAATTAAATAGAGGTGTTGAAACTAGGAGTAAAGAAAATAAAGGGAGAATACCTCAAATGGCTGATTTGCGAGATTCTGGTGCAATTGAACAAGATGCAGATATTATTATATTTATCTATAGAGATGAGGTCTACAATGAAGGCAATATAGAAGAAAAAGGCAAGGCTGATATTATAATTGCCAAACATCGTAATGGTCCTATAGGAAGTTTTCAATTAAAATTTGATGGTAATATTGTCTCATTTAAAAATCTTGCAAATGATGATGAGTTTTCCGGCATAGATGCTCCAAACACAGATTTTGCATCTAATAATTTTGGTCATGATTAATTTTTCTAATGATGAGAGCAATAGCCTTAATATCTAAAAAATCACTTCAACATAATTTAAAAAAAGTATATAAATTTGCTCCAAATTCAAAAGTAATAGCTATGGTAAAGGGCAATAGCTATGGACATCATAATAAGCTTGTTGTTAAAAACCTTAACAATTGTGATATATTTGCAGTTACTCAAATAACAGAAGCCTATGAGGTTAGAAAATATACTGATAAACCAATTTTATTAATACTAAGTGATGTTTTTAAAGATATTAATTATATTGATAATGTTGAATTTGTTGTTCACTGCGAGCAGCAATTAAGAAATATTTTAAATATAAAAAAACATATAAAAATTTGGCTAAAAATTGATACAGGTATGTCTAGATTAGGTTTTAGTCCAGAAAGATTAGAATATTGGCTGAATAAACTTAGTAAAAATCCTAATATTGAAATAAAAGCTATTATGAGTCATTTTGCTTGTGCAGATGATATTGGTAATGCTTTTAATAAAAGGCAGTTATCAATATTTAACAAATATACTCCAAGCAAATTAAAGAAAAGTATAGCAAATTCTGCAGCAATAATAACAATACCTGAAAGTCATTTTGATTTCGTAAGACCAGGCATTATGCTTTATGGCATATCTCCTTTTGGTATAAATAACAAAAGCATAGACATTGATTTAAAACCTGTAATGAAACTTATGGCTCCAATAATATGTGTAAAAAAAATAAAAAAAGGACATTCTGTAGGTTATGGACAGACATGGGTTAGTGACAAAAATACTACTATAGCTTTAATAGCAATAGGATATAGAGACGGCTATCCAAGACATGCAAAAATTGGCACACCGGTTTTAATTAATAATAAACGCCACTCTTTAATTGGGAGAGTATCTATGGATATTATATGTGTTGATATAGTTAATACAAAAGTAAACATTGGAGACATGGCAACCCTTTGGGGAGATGAAAAGCTAACAGCAGAAGAGGTAGCGTATTGTAGTGAAACCATTGGTTATGAATTGACATCAAATATAAGTAATAGAGTTAAATTTGTGCTTGATAATTAATGAAAAAAATAATTCAAATAACAGATTCTCATATAAGCAAAGGTAAATCATACAAAAATATTGCTACTAAAAAAAGATTAAAAAATATAGTTGATAATTTAGCAGAAGATATAGCTGCTGTTATATTTACTGGAGATTTAAGCCATTATGGAGATGATAAATCTTATAAAGATATCAAGAAGATTATAAAAAAAATAGCTCCAATAACTTATATCTTAGCTGGTAATCATGATAATTTAATAAATTTAAAAAAACATTTTCAAAAAAAAATGCCTAGTTTTTTTCACTTGGGCGAATGGCAAATTATTATGCTTAACTCTGTAAAAGAAAATAAAACTTATGGTTATTTATCTGATAATGAATTAAAAAAATTAACTAATATATTAGCAAGCGACAATGCAAAATATTATTTAATAGCTTTACATCACCCAGTAGTTTCTATGCAAAGTTCGTGGGATGATAATGAGTCCATTAGAAACCCTAATGATTTATTTAAAATCATAGCTAAATATCCAAAAGTAAAAGCAATAGTGTGGGGGCATGCTCATGAGGCAAAGGAATTTCAATATAATAATATAAAATTACTATCTTGTCCTTCTAGCGCAAATCAGTCTGTTAAAGATTTTAATAAAACAGGTTATAGAGAAATTAGCCTATATGATAATGGTCAAGTATTAACAAATGTAATATGGATGTAATAGCGGTCTTAACATATTATGAAGTTAATTAATGAAATTGCATTCTACTTTAAAATCCTAATGCATAATTTGAGTTAAATAAACTTTTAGTAGAATTTTGAGGCTATTATGAGTTAGGTTAAATTAGGTTTGAGATTTGGAAAAAATCTTATTCATAATGCACATTTTTGTATTATGTAGTGCTCTTATTTTTATATTACTTTAGGGATATTCTTTGTATTACTTAATACAATTACCCATAAAAAGCACTTCAGTATAATTCCTTAGCAACATTAGTATTGTATTTTTAACAATCATAAAGACTTAAGGAGAATTAATATGGCTAAAGAATTACATAACACCCCTAACTTAGATGAGTTAGAAAAAGGACCTTGGCCTTCTTTTGTAACTGGATTAAAAGAATTAGCAAGTAGCGATGTTCAAGGAGCGGATGTAGTTAAAGATGTATTGGCCACACTTGAAGAATCTTATGTAACTAAAAAAGGGTATTGGAAAGGCGGCACAGTAGGTGTTATTGGTTATGGAGGGGGAATAATCCCTCGCTTTAGTGAATTAAAAGGCGAGGATGGTGATTATAAATATAAAAATGCAGGAGAGTTTCATACTTTAAGAGTGCAACCTGCTGCTGGTATGCATTACACATCAGATTTGTTAAGAGATTTGTGCGATATTTTTGTTGATAATGGCGGTTCAGGATTAATTGCTCTGCATGGACAATCTGGAGATATTATGTTTCAAGGTGCAACTGAAAAAAATACTCAAAAAATATTTGATGCTATTAATGATTATGGCTTTGATCTAGGTGGAGCAGGACCTGCAGTAAGAACAGGTATGTCTTGTGTAGGAGCATCCCGTTGTGAGATGTCTAATGCAAATGAACAAAAAATTCACAGATTATTAGTTAATAACTTCCTTGATGATATGCATCGTCCAGCACTCCCTTATAAATTTAAGTTTAAAGTTTCAGGCTGTCCTAATGATTGTATGAATTCAGTGCAAAGAGCAGACTTGTCAGTTATTGGCACTTGGAAAGATGATATTAAAATAAATAAAGATGCTTGGAAAAAAATGGTTAAAGACAAAGGTAGATCTTATGTTGTTGATAATATTACTTCTCGTTGTCCAACTAATGCGATGACATTACATAATGATGATTCTTTAACAATAGATAATAATGATTGTGTTAGATGTATGCATTGTTTGAATGCAACATCGCCACTTACTCATAAGTATGTAGATGACTACAAAGAAGGGGCAATATTATCTCCAGGAGATGAAAAAGGTGTAACACTTATTATTGGTGGTAAAAGAACATTAAAAATTGGAGATCTTTTTGGAACAGTTTTAATACCTTTTATGAAACTTGATACAGAAGAAGATTATGAAAAGCTAGTTGAAATTGCTGAAGAGATTATTGACTTCTTTGCTGAAAATGCATTAGAGCATGAAAGAACAGGTGAGATGATTGAGAGAATAGGTTTAGCTAACTTTTTAGAAGGTATAGGAATAGATGTAGACCCTAATATGGTAAGCACAACTCGTAATATATCTTATGTTCGTATGGATCAATGGAATGAAGAAGCAATAAAGTGGTATAACAAAAATAAAGCTAAAAAAACTGCTTAATTTAATATAAATATAATATAAGGAGATTAGATATGGCTGAAGCACCAAGAATGCCAATAGAAACGGGGGTTCCTGACCCGATGCAATATATGCATCCTACAATGAGAAGAAATTTTGGTCAGTGGGCTTACCATGATAGACCACGCCCTGGAGTTTTACGACATAGTTCAAAAAATGGTGAAACAATCTGGACTGTTCGTGCTGGAACTCAAAGACAAATGGATATATTTACCATTAGAAAATTAGCTGATATTGCAGATGACTATGCTGATGGGCATGTGCGTTTTACTATGCGTTCTAATATAGAGTTTATGGTAGATGATGAATCAAAAGTTAAGCCTTTAATTGAAAAATTAGAAAAAGAAGGCTTTCCAGTAGGAGGTACTGGTCCTTCAGTATCTATGATAGCTCATACTCAAGGTTGGTTGCATTGTGATATTCCAGGCACTGATGCATCAGGCGTTGTAAAATCATTAATGGATGAACTTATTGATGAATTTAAAGCAGAAGAAATGCCTAACAGAGTTCATCTTACTACTTCTTGTTGTCAAATAAATTGTGGGGGTCAAGGAGACATAGCTATTAATGTTCAGCATACTAAACCACCAAAAATTAATCATGATTTAGTAGCAAATGTCTGTGAAAGACCATCGGTAGTGGCTAGGTGTCCAGTAGCAGCAATTAGACCAGCTATGGTTAATGGCAAACCTTCATTGGAAGTTGATGAGAAAAAATGTATGTGTTGTGGAGCTTGTTTTCCTCCATGTCCTCCAATGCAAATTAATGACCCTGAGCATTCTAAACTTGCTATTTGGGTTGGTGGTAAGAATTCAAATGCTAGAAGTAAGCCATCATTTCAAAAATTAGTAGTAGCAGGGCTCCCTAATAATCCACCAAGATGGCCCGAAGTTGCTGCAGTTGTTAAAACAATTTTAAGAATTTATAAAGAAGACGCAAAAGATTGGGAAAGAGTTGGAGAGTGGATTGAAAGAATTGGCTGGAAATCATTCTTTAAAAAAACAGGCTTACCGTTCACCAAGTATCATATATCTGATTGGAAGGGTACTAGACACCAATTAAACTCATCTGCACATATAAGACTTTAAATTATGAAAATATCAGTTCAAATTAATGAAGGGCCATATCAGCATCAATCTTCTGATAGTGCTTATAAGTTCACTAAAGCAGCAATTGATGCAGGACATGAGATTTTTAGGATATTTTTTTATCATGATGGAGTGAATAATGCATCGCGTCTAACAGTTCCACCGCAAGATGATAGACATATAGTAAATAATTGGGGTGATTTAAAAAATACTGATGGCAGTGAGATTGATAAAGTTGTGTGTGTTGCAGCTGCTTTAAGAAGGGGTATGTTAGATGAATCTGAAGCTAAGAAAAATTCTAAAGACAGTAATAATATTGATGCTAGATTTAGAATTTCAGGCTTAGGTCAATTAGTAGAAGCAGCAATTCAATCTGATAGATTAGTTATATTTGGAGATTAGGCTAATGAATGTTAAGAAATTTATGTATTTAAATCGTAAAGCTCCTTATGGCACAATATATGCTTTAGAATCACTTGAAGTAGTGTTAATTGCAGCAGCATTTGACCAAGATGTAAGTCTTGCTTTTATTGATGATGGAGTTTACCAAATTACTAATGGGCAAAATACTGAAGGAATAGGGATGAAAAACTTTTCTGCTACTTATAAAGCTTTAGGTGATTATGATGTTAATAAAATATTTGTTCACAAAGAATCTTTAGAAGAAAGAGGTTTATCATTAGATAATTTACTTCCTTTAACTTACGAAGATGAAGATGATGATTGGGCTGAAAAACCTTCAATAAAGTTAGTTGATAGTAAAGAAATGACAAAGATAATGTCTAGTCAAGATGTGATTTTAAGCTTTTAAAAAGGAGATGATATGCTACATATAATTAATAAATCACCTTTTGAAAATAATAATTTAGAGTCATGTGTCAATTTAATTGATGAAAATGATTTAATACTATTAATTGAGGATGGTGTTATTGGAGCAACGAAAACTAAAAAATCAGCAATAATAGCTGAACTTGTAAAGAATGGAAAAGTCTATGCTTTAGAAGAAGATTTAAACGCAAGAGGCATTTTAGAAAATGTATCTGATGGCATTAAGCTCACTAATTATCAGGGTTTTGTTGATTTAGTGGTGGAGCATGACACTCCTGTTTCGTGGTTATAATTTATTTTAAAAGATAGTAAATATGGACAAATATCCAAAAGGTTTTTATAAAGATAAAGATTTTTCTTTTGAGATAAAAAAATTAAGACAGGCTGTTGCAATTGTAGATTCAAGAGTCAAAAGAGAGTCACCTTTAGGAGAAAAGGATATTAATGCTATATGCCTAACTCAAATACCTGGTGATAAAAATTCAATCACTGGTGGTAATGTAAGAGGTATTTATTGGACTACACCAGATCATACTAACAAAGAAGTTCAAAGAGAAAATATAATTGATGAAAAAAAGTATTCACAGTTTGTAGAACTATTTGCTGATACTTATTTTAAGGAAGTATATGATGAACTAACTAGCAAATACAAACTGGGGAGAGTTAGGATATTGTGGAAGTTAGCAAGGACTACTTTAAGCTGGCATAGAGACCCTGAACCAAGATTACATATAGCTATATTGACTAATCCAGGTTCAATTATGGTTATTGATTCTATTGCTTTTAACATACCTGCTGATGGTTCGGTATGGCTTACGGATACTACAAAATATCATAATGCATTTAATGGTGGTGAAGAAGATAGAATACATATGGTAGCAACTTTGCCTGATTGTGATATGAGTTTATTTAATAATATCAAGGCAAGTTAAATTTATATTTTTAGGGAAAGAAACGCTAGTTTCGAATTTTATTTTTTTAATTTAGGAGTAAAAAATGGCAACAGTAAATATAGCTGGACAAGAAATAGATGTAGATGAAGAAGGTTTTTTAACTGACTTATCACAATGGAATAAAGATGTAGCTGAATCAATGGCTAAAGATGATGACTTAGAATTAAGTGAGGAGCATTGGGCTATTATTGATTTTCTGCGTGAATATTATGAAGAATATCAAATTGCACCTGCAGTAAGGGTATTAACAAAAGCTATTGGTAAAAAAATGGGTAAAGATAAAGGTAATAGTAAGTATTTATATTCATTATTTCCTTATGGCCCTGCAAAACAAGGGTGTAGATATGCAGGTCTTCCAAAGCCTACAGGATGTATCTAATTTATTTTTAAGGGAGAGGATTTAAATTCCTCTTATAAATAATTTTACTTATGTCTATTTTAAGTTCTTTTTTTGTTTTACTTTTCTACCTATCATTGCTAGTGTTTTTTGTTGGTCTTTTTTTTAAAGTCAAACAATATGCAAAGACTGAACAACCTTTAAAAATACCAGTTGCACCAGCTCCACTTACGAAATCTAAAGTTTATTTTAGAATGTTTAGAGAAGTTATATTTTTTGAAAGCTTATTTAAATCTAGTAAATGGACTTGGATTTTTAGCTGGTTGTTTCATTTTGGTTTATTATTGGTGTTAATTAGACATATTAGGTATTTTTATCCAGGAGATATTCCTGAGATTTTGTTATTAACCCAACCTTTTAAATATGCAGCATTTGCGATGCTTGTTGGTGTTTTAGGATTACTTATAAGAAGAATCACTGTTGAAAGAGTAAGATATATATCCTCACCTTCAGATTACTTATTATTAATTTTATTAATTATCATAGTTATTAGTGGCTCGGTGATGACATTTACTACAAACCATACTAATATTATGATGGTTAAAGATTTTGCAAGTGGATTAATTACTTTTAATTTTAGCAGTATGCCTAGTGAAATTAATTTTATAGTTCATTTATTGTTTGTTTTTATTTTAATTTTAATATTTCCATTTAGTAAACTTTTGCATGCACCAGGCATTTTCTTTAGTCCAACAAGAAACCAAGTTGATGATTCTAGGAAAAATAGACATATATCAAATTGGGCTTTAGTACAAGAAACTAATAAAGAAATTGTTTTAGGAGAAACATTAGGAACTAATATCACTGATGTGAAAAAGGATAAATAATGGTTGATAAACCAGAAATAGTTGAATTACCAAGTTATGTATCTGCTCCTCAGATTAATGAGGGCGCAATGCAAGGTAAAGGTCCCTATAAATCTTCACAAGAATTTCAAGAACCACTTGGTTTTCCAGGTGAAAAAATTGACAATTGGCAACAAGTAGCTATAGATAAGTTAGGTGAACTAAAAGGAAAATATCGTTCATTGCAATTGTATTTAGATATTTGTGTTAAGTGTGGAGCGTGTACTGATAAATGTCATTATTTTCTCGGTAGCTCTGACCCTAAAAATATGCCTGTTGCAAGACAAGATTTATTAAGAAGCGTTTATAGGCGCTATTACACATTTTTTGGTAAATATTTTCCTAAAATAGTAGGAGCTAAAGATTTAGATGATGCAATGTTAGATGATTGGTATAACTACTATCATCAATGTTCTCAGTGTCGCCGTTGTTCAGTTTTTTGCCCTTATGGCATTGATACAGCAGAGATTTCAATGGCTGCTAGAGAAATATTAGATACAGTTGGTGTGGGACAAAAATATTGTAATCAAATTTTAGGAAAAGCAGTTACTATAGGTAATAATTTAGGCTTACCAGAGCCTGCATTAAGAGACACTTTATTAGATTTAGAAGAAGAAGTTGAAGAAGACACAGGCGTTAAAGTTAAATACCCATTAGATGTAAAACGAGCTGAAGTCTTACTTATTACACCTTCTGCTGACTTTTTTGCAGAACCACATATTGATGGATTAATAGGTTATGGTAAAGTTTTTCATGAAGCAGGAGTTTCATGGACTATAAGTTCTTATGCTTCTGAAGCTGCTAACTTTGGTATGTTTATTGGCAGCTATGATGTAATGCGTAAAGCGGCACTTAGAATTAGAAAAGCAGCAATTGACCTGCAAGTTAAAAGAATAATGGTAGGTGAATGCGGGCATGCTTGGCGTGTTGCTTATAGTTTTTGGAATACTTTAGCAGGTGTTGGTCATGGTGCAAGTGATGAATACGCATTACAATTACAAGACAGGTTAGATAAGCGCTATCCAGTTCCGCAACATATTATTGAATTTACTTATTCATTAATTAAGCAAGGTAAGCTAAAGTTTGATAAATCTGAAAATGACCATAGAGTTGTTACTTTTCACGATTCTTGTAATGTGGCAAGAGCTACAAACATGGGTAATATTGTTAACGGTCAATTTATTTTACCAAGAGAAGTTATTAAAGCTGTTTGTAATAACTTTGTAGATATGGAAAGAACTACCATTTGGGAATCAACATTTTGTTGTGGCGGTGGTGGAGGTTTATTAACCGATGATTTAATGGATGTTAGAATTAAAGGTGCAATGCCAAGAATGCATGCTATGAAAGAAGTTGAAAAATCTGATGGAGTAGATACCTTAGCAGCTATTTGCGCTATTTGTAAATCACAGTTTTCTAAAGTATTACCAAAATATGGTTTTGACCCTTATATGATAGTTAGTGTGCATCAATTAGTAAGTGATGCAATAATTCTAACTAAAGATGACTGTGATGAGGATAGAGAAGAAAATATTAGCGAAGTTAAAAATAAAAATGCTAAAGAAAAAGAAAATACAGAAAAAGAAGTAAGTACAAATAATTAATAAATTAATTTAGGAGATTTGTTATGCAAAAAACAGAGTATAGAAAAAATTGGAAAGGTGAAAATCACACCTTTAGAATGTTTAAAGATGGTGATAGTAAAAATGTAGCATGGAATGCAAAAATTTTTGAAAATGACACATCTTTTAAATGCCCAACTTATGTGCATCAAACTCCACCATGTCAAGGAGGCTGCCCATCAGGACATGATATTCGTAGCTGGTTAGCTATTGCAAATGGTATTGAAAAAACACCTATAGGATATGAAAATTGGCAAGAATACGCATTTTATAAAACAACTGCAGCAAACCCTTTTCCATCAATAATGGGTAGAGTATGTCCAGCACCTTGTGAAGATGGTTGTAACCGTAATCAAATAGAAGACACTGTAGGAATAAATGCTGTAGAACAATATATTGGTGATTACGCAAAAGACAAAGATTATAAGTTTAAAATTGATGCTAAAGATACTGGTAAAAAAATAGCAATTATTGGTGGCGGTGTTGGTGGTTTAACTGCTGCTTTAAATTTACGCAAAAAGGGACATAGTGTTACTATTTTTGATAAATATGACACTCTAGGAGGTATGATGATGTATGGTGTTCCTGGTTACCGTATTCCAAGAGATGTTTTAGAACATGAAATCAATAGAATTATTGCAACAGGTGTAGAAACTAGGCTTAATACTAAAGTAGGTAAAGATATTAGTTTAGCAGAAATTGAAAAAGAATTTGACGCTGTTCTATTTGCTATAGGAGCTATGAGTGGTAAAGCATTACCTGTAGAAGGTGGTGATGCAGCAAACTCAATAACAGGTGTTGCATTTTTAGAAGCATATAATCAAGGCAGGTTAAAGTATATATCAGGTAAAGTTATTTGTATAGGTGGTGGAGATACTTCAATAGATGTAGCTTCAGTAGCTAAAAGACTTGGTAATATTGAAGCAAAATCTGAAAAAGATAGACCAGAAAATATCATTTTTAATAATGCTGCCCATGATGTAGTTGATATATCAAAAAGATTAGGTGCTGATGTATTATTAATAACTCGTTCAACAATTGATAAGATGGCAGCTTCAAAAGAAGAAATTGAGGCAGCAAATAGTGAAGGTATTAAGATTGAAGGGCAATTAAATCCAGTTAAAGTAATTGTTGATGAAAATAATAAAGCTACTCATCTTAGAGTTGTAAGATTAGAAACAGATGGTACACCAATAGAAGGTAGTGAATTTGATATTGAATGTGACTTATTAGTTTCAGCAATTGGGCAACAAGTTGATAAAGAAGGTATATCTGATGATTGTTTTAACGATTATGGATTTATTAACTCTGATAGAAATTTTAGAGTAACTAATAAACCGGGCTATTTTGCTTGTGGTGATGCAATTAAACCGCATTTACTTACAACAGCTATTGGACATGCATCAATTGTTTCTGAGACTATAGACGATTATCTTACTGACAATAATATCAAGCCTAGACCTAAGGTAGATGTCCATCATTTTAATTTATTAAATAAACTTAAGGAGTGGGATTTAGATCTTAAAGAATTTGATAGTAAAGAAGACTTAGGAGAAACTTTTGATTCAACTAATGCAATACATAATTATGAAGATAGGTCTTTTGCTTCCATAATCCCTCATGATGAACTATTTTTAGGCCATTTTAAGCATGAAGATAGAATTAAAAGAGATATTAAAAAAATTGATGCATCAAATATTTTAGGAAATTTTGATGAAAGATTAAAAAGTTACAGTGAAGAAGAAGCTCAAAAAGAAGCTGAGCGTTGTATGAGTTGTGGTATGTGTTTTGAATGTGATAATTGTATTATGTATTGCCCACAAGATGCGGTATTTAAAGTGAAAAAAGATAAAGCAACACTTGGTAGATATGTAGATACTGATTACAGTAAATGTATAGGCTGTCATATTTGTGCTGATGTTTGTCCTACTGGGTATATACAAATGGGTCTTGGAGAATAAATAAAAGTATGTTTCCCTTTTTAAAAATTTTGCTGTTTTTAATTTTGACTAGTAATTTAGCTCATGCAGTTGGTATTAATAGTCAATATAATTCTAAAGCAAAATTAAGTGCCATTAAAGATAGTTGTAATGGTGACCCTGCCTCTTATATTATAAAACAGCATCCAGAATTGCTTAAACACAAAAGAGATTTAACTTTAAGACAAGGCGTTAGAACATCAAAATATAGTTTGTCAGGATGCATAAATTGTCATGCTAATAAAACTAAAAGTGGTCAATACCAGCCAATAGATGAAGATAAGCAATTTTGTTCTAGCTGTCATAAAAAAGTTGCTGTGAGCATAGATTGTTTTAGTTGTCACAGTAATATAAATAAGGATTACAAGGATGAATAGACGCGAATTTATAAAAAAAAGTGGCTATGTATCAGCTATTGCAAGTGGTATTACTTTAACTTCTTTTGTTAGTGCCAAAGCAGATAAAAATAAGCGTTGGTCAATGTTAATAGATACTAATAAATGTGCCGATAATTGTAATTTATGTGTAGTTGCGTGTGCTGAAGAAAATGGCTGGGGTAATGATGAAAAATCAAATACAGCTCAAAAACCTGCATGGATAAAAAAACTCAAAGTTGAAGATAGAGTTACTAAAAAACAATCTAATGTAATTATGATGTGTCAGCATTGTGAGAAGCCTCCTTGTGTTGATGTATGTCCTACTAATGCTTCAATGAAAAGAGATGATGGTATTGTATTAGTGGATAAACACCGTTGTATTGGTTGTAGGTATTGTATGATAGCATGTCCTTATGACGCTAGGTCTTTTGTTCATGAAAATATAACGAACCAAAAATCACATATGCCTCGTGGTAAAGGCACAGTTGAAGCTTGCACTATGTGTGCTCATAGAATAGATAAAGAAGATATACCTGCTTGTGTAAGTGCGTGTAATGAATCAGGTAATAATGCTATATTATTTGGTGATATGAATGATTCAAAAAGTGATATTTATAAAGCTTTAAAAACATACCAATCTAGCCAAATAAGAGCCGATTTAAATTTAAACACTGGAGTAAGATATAGTGGTCTCTAATATAGATGATATACATAGCAGTCAATGTAGATTTTTACAGATAGAAGGTAGAAGCGTAGAGTTTTATAGCTTAATTGCTATCTTAGCTTTATTATTAGTTTTAGCTTTAGGTTCTTTTTATTATATGGAGCATAATGGACACTGGGTAACAGGAATGAGTAATAAAGTTATCTGGGGTATGCCACATGTTTTTGCAATTTTATTAATAATTGCAGCATCTGGTGCTTTAAATATTGCATCAGTAGCATCAGTTTTTAATAAACAATTATATAAACCGCTTTCAAGACTTTCAGCACTTATTGCTATGGCTTTATTAGCAGGTGGATTAATGGTATTAGTGTTAGATTTAGGCAGACCAGATAGATTGTTAATTGCTATGACTAATTATAATTTTAAGTCTATATTTGCTTGGAATATCATCTTATACAATGGTTTTTTTGTAGCAGTGCTAGTTTATATTTGGTTTATGTTTGAAAAAAGAATGAATAAACATAGCCATAATGCAGGGGTTATTGCATTTGCTTGGAGACTTATTTTAACTACAGGTACGGGTTCAATATTTGGTTTTATAGTATCAAGACATGCATTTGATAACATAATATTAGCTCCTATGTTTGTAACAATGTCTTTTTCCTTTGGATTATCATTTTTCTTAATTATATTACTTAGTAGTTTTAAATGGACCAGTAGAGAAATTGGCGAATTAATAATATCTAGATTAAGAAGACTACTTGGGGTATTTATAGCAGCAGTTTTATATTTTGTTACTGTTTATCATATAGGGAATTTATATTTAGCAAAAAATGCAGAGATTGAATACTTTATTTTATTTAGTGGTAATATTTATTCTAATCTTTTTTGGTATGGTCAAATTCTTTTAGGCAGCTTAGTACCTTTATTTTTAATTTATTATCCTCAATTTAGTAAAAATAATTCGGCATTAATTTTAGCTTCAATTTTAGTAATTATAGGCGGAGGTATTCAGCTATATATTATTATTATTGGTTCTCAAGTCTTTCCAATTGAAATATTTCCGGGTATGGATATTATTTCAGGGTATGCAAATATAGCTAATTACATACCTTCAATATATGAGATATTATTGGGAATTGGTGGTATAGCATTAGCACTTATTATGGTTAGTCTTGCTGTGAAAATGGTTCCTTATTTGCCTGAAAATTTAGCAGATTCAAATTTAGAAAAGAATATTTAGATGAATACTAGCAGTGTTTATATATCTGCAGCACATAAATCTTCTGGGAAAACAATTATAAGTTTAGCTTTAAGTAGAGCCTTTGTCCGCTATGGCTTTAAAGTGCAAACTTTTAAAAAAGGTCCAGATTATATTGACCCTATTTGGCTTCAATTTGCAAGTCAAAATCCTTGTTATAATCTTGATTTTTATACTATGAGCAATAGTAATATTATTGATATGTATAAAAAATTTTCTTCTCAAGCAGATATAAGCATAATTGAAGGTAATAAAGGACTTTTTGACGGCTTAAGTGTAGATGGTAAAGATAGTAATGCTGAGTTAGCAAAAAACTTAAAAACAGCAGTTATTTTAGTTATAGATGCAACTGGTATAACAAGAGGAGTAGCACCACTTACGAAAGGGTATCAGAATTTTGATAAGAATATAAAGTTTAAAGGGGTGATTTTAAATAAAGTGCAAGGACAAAGACACGAAGATAAATTAATAAAAGCTATAAATTATTATACTGATATGCCAGTATTAGGAGCAGTTAGAAGAAGTGCAGGGTTAATTATAAAAGAAAGACATTTAGGACTTATGCCTGCTAATGAAGCATTTGAATCTAATAAGATAATTGATGATATTAGCAAAAAAATTGAAGCTGAAATAGATTTAAATAAAATTTTCCCATTAACTACAATTAAAAATAAAGAAAATAAAATAGAAAAGAAAAACAATAAATATAATCTTAAAATAGCCTTAGCTAAAGATAGTGCCTTTGGGTTTTATTATCAAGATGATTTAGATACATTTAATAAATTAGGGGCAGAAATAATTTATTTTGATACTTTAAAAGCAGACAAACTTCCTGCAGTTGATGGTTTATTTTTAGGAGGAGGATTCCCCGAAACCCATCTTAAATATCTAGCAAAAAACACAAGTCTTAAAAATGATATTAAAAATAAAATATTATCAGGTCTACCAACTTATGCTGAGTGTGGAGGATTAATGTATCTCACCAACAGCATTATTAAAAACAATAAAAATTATAAAATGTTAGGAGTTATTGATGCTGATACCATAATTACTAAAAAACCAATTGGTAGAGGTTATGTTAAATTAAAACCAATTAATGACCATCTATGGGTTGGTGATGAAGATATTAACGGACATGAGTTTCACTATTCAAAATTAGAAAATATAAACTCACAATATAAATTTGCATTTGAAGTTAAAAGAGGAGCGGGGATTAAAGATAATAAAGATGGGATATTAGCTTATAATCTTTTAGCAACTTATTCTCATTTAAGAAATATTAACTCAAACTGGGTGGTTAATTTTTTAAATTTTATTAAACTAAAATAATGCTTTTAAGGTTATGACAACATTTTTTTTACTTAGCACTTAATTGATAATAAATTCTTTCTGCCAAAGTTTTGCTTATATTTTTTACTTTGCAAATTTCATCTATAGATGCACTTTTTACTTCTTCTAAGCCTCCAAAATAATTGAATAATGCACTTCTTTTTTTTCTACCAATGCCAGGGATACTTTCTAAAATTGATGTTTGCCTAGTTTTTGTGCGTTTTTTTCTATGACTTTGAATTGCAAACCTATGTGCTTCATCTCTTATTTGGTTTATAAATAATAATGCTAAATGGTTAGGTGGTAAATTAATTTTTTGTTTTTTATTATTATCATCTAATATAATTAATGTTTCTAAACCAGCTTTTCTAGCTTTACCTTTGGCAACGCCTATAGTTTTTATAGCTAAATTTAGATCTTCTAAGGCTTCATTAGCTTTTTTTAACTGACCTAAGCCTCCATCAATTAATATTAAGTTTGGTAGTTCATTTTTTTCAGCTTTTAATCTCTTATATCTTCTAGTTACTGCTTGTTTGATAGCCTCATAGTCATCTGCAAGTTTTATATTTTTAATATTAAATTTACGATATTTATTGCTGTCTTTTGCCCCATTTTTAAATACCACACATGATGCAACTGTAGCCTCTCCAAAAGTATGGCTCACATCAAAACATTCTATTACTTTAGGCTTATCTTTTAAATTTAAGACTTCTTTTATACTTTTTAATTTTTCTATATTTTTTGATTGTTTTAAAAACTTAGAATTAATATTATCTTTTGCAACTATTTTTGCAATTTCTAAATAATGGCGTTTTTCTTTTTGAGCTCTTGTTATTATTTTTGTTTTAAAAGCCTTTATTAATAATTCTTTATCTGCTAATTTATAATTTGTGATAATTTCATCAGGAGATTTTCTTGTTAAATAGTATTGTGCTATAAATGCTGATAATATTACTTGATTTGATTCTTCTTTAATATTTTTAGGATAAAAACTTTCTTGGGCTATTTGTCTCCCTCCTCTTATAAATAAAACTTGCACGCAAACAATATTTTTTTCATTTAATAAATAAATTACATCTATATCTCCTTTGACTATGTTTAAATGTTTTTCTTGTATTTGGCGCATATGTATTAATTGGTCACGATAATATGCAGCCTTTTCATAGTTTTGATTATTAGAGGCATCTTGCATTTTCTTTGATATTTGCTCTAATACTTTTTTATCTTTACCTGATAAAAATATAGTTACCATTTTAATATCTTGGTTGTAATCTGCATCAGTTATCTTATTAACACAAGGGGCTGAACAGCGATTTATTTGATACTCAAGGCATGGTCTAGTTCTATTTGTGCAAACATTATCGGTGCAAGTGCGAATATGAAATATTTTTTGTAACAAAGATATACTTTCTTTGACAACTTGCACATTTGGATAAGGACCAAAATAATTTCCATTATTTTTTTTTAGCCCACGATATAGAGAAATTCTTGGGTATTTATGATTTGATAAAAAAATATAAGGATAACTTTTAGAATCTTTTAATAGAATATTGTATTTTGGCTTATAGGTTTTTATTAATTCATTTTCTAACAATAGTGCTTCTGTTTCAGTTTGAGTGATAATAACTTCAATATCATGTACCTTTGACATCATATGTTTAGTTTTACCAACTAAAGTTTTATTGAAATATTGCCCAACTCTATTTTTTAAGTTTTTAGCCTTACCTATATAGAGTATCTTTTGATATTTATTACGCATTTGATAAACACCAGGATTAGTAGATAATTTTTCTATAAAAGTTTTAAGTTTGCTTTCTATCATCTTTATAAAATTTAATTTTTCTGAATATATTTTAAAATAATAAGTAAAATAATTTTAATTTAAATCATATTTAAAACTTAATGCTTAAAATACATATAACTATTATATTATTAACATTTACTTTTAGTGTGTATGCTAATAATAGCTTTAATAATAATCTTGATGCTAGTGAAAGTATACAAAAAATACTAGATACTTCTATTGAAGCTTTAAAAAAATTAGACAAGGAAAATAAAAGAAATCTCAAAGAAGTAGAAATATTAATAAATAAAATATTATTTCCTAATATAGATGCTGATAGAGGTACTAAATATGCCTTAGAACAGCATTGGTATGAATTAACAAATGCTCAAAAACAATTAGCTAAGGACTATATTATCAATTCACTTATGGATGATTACGCTGGATTTCTAACCACTTATGATAGTTTTGATAAGTTAGATATAAAAGTTATTCCGGGTAATACCATAAAGGCAAATAGAACTATAGTACATCTAAAGATAACAGCAAACAATGAAGAAATAGAAACCCCAATAGCTTTTAAATTAATTCATAATGAGAAATGGCAGGTGTATGATTTAATAATATCTGGCGTAAGTCTTATGAAAAATTATAAAAAAAGTTTTTCTAGTATCATAAGAAGAAAGGGTATTAAAGGACTTTTTGAAAGAATTAATAAAAAAAACAAAGCTAATTAAATGCATAAATTAAGAATTGAAGGTGGCATCCCTATCAATGGGGAAATAAAATCATCAGGTTCTAAGAACTCATCTTTACCTATTTTATTTGCATCAATAATATCTGATAGTGCAAGCTCTATTTGTGGTGTTCCTCATTTAGAAGATGTATCAACAACGCTTAATATTTTAACAAGCATGGGTGCAAAATTTATTTTAGAAGCTGATAATTGTATTTATTTAGATTCAAGTAATCTTACTAACTTTAAAGCCGAATATCATTTAGTCAAAACTATGCGAGCATCTATTTTAGTTTTAGGACCGTTATTAGCTAAATATGGTAAAGCAGAAGTATCTATGCCTGGTGGTTGCGCTATTGGTACTAGACCGGTTAATATCCATATTGATGGTCTAAGTGCTTTAGGAGCCAATATTAAAGTTGAAGAAGGCTATATCAAGGCTAAAGCTAAAAAGCTCAAAGGTGCTCATATAACACTAGATATAAATTCAGTAACTGCTACTGAAAATATAATGATGGCAGCAACCTTAGCTAAGGGTGAGACAGTTATAAACAATGCTGCTAAAGAACCAGAAGTTACAGATTTGGCCAATTTTTTAATTAAAATGGGTGCAAAAATAACTGGACTTGGCAGTTCAGTATTGAAAATTAAAGGAGTTAAAAAACTTCACGGTGTTGATTATAAAATATTACCTGATAGGATTGAAGGTGCTACTTATTTGGCAGCAGCAGCTTTAACAAAAGGCAAAATGACTTTAAAAAACACAAAGCCGGAAATGATGCAAGCATCTTTAGACAAATTAACAGAAACAGGTGCTGATATTAAAGTATATTCTAATGCTGTGGTTCTAAACATGCATAACAAACAACCAAAAGCAGTTAATATTAAAACTACTGTATATCCTGGATTTGCAACAGATATGCAAGCTCAATTTGTAGCTCTTAATTGTGTAGCTAAAGGAAAAAGTACTATTACTGAGACTATATTTGAAAATAGATTTATGCATATTGCAGAATTAAAAAGATTAGGAGCTAATTTAGAGTTAAATGGTAATACTGTTGTTTGTGAAGGTAAAAAAGAACTAATAGGTGCCCAATTAATGGCTACTGATTTAAGAGCATCAGCATCACTAGTATTAGCAGGACTTGCGGCTAAAGGCACAACTACAATTGATAGAGTCTATCATTTAGATAGGGGCTATGAAGCAATTGAAGAAAAATTAAAAATGTTAGGTGCTAATATAGAAAGAATAAGAGATTAATATGCTAACTATAGCACTGTCAAAAGGCCGCATTTTAAATGAAAGCCTACCATTATTAAATAAGATTGGTATAGAAATAGACCAAGCAGAATTAGCTAGTAGAAAACTCATTTTAGATACTAATTTTGATGATATAAAAGTAGTAATACTAAGAGCTCAAGATGTCCCAGTATATGTGCAACATGGTGCAACTGATATAGGTATAGCTGGCAAAGATGTATTATTAGAGCATAAGGGACAAGGATTATATGAACTGTTAGATTTAAATATTGCTAAATGTAAATTAAAAATTGCTGCAAAATCATATAAACATCTTGAAAATACTCCTCTTAAAGTTGCTACAAAATATGTTAACTCTGCTAGAAAATACTTCCAACAGCAATCAAGACAAGTAGAAATAATAAAGCTATATGGTGCTATGGAATTAGCACCTATTATAAATTTAGCTGATGCGATAGTTGATTTAGTTGATACAGGTAATACCCTAAAAGCAAATGGATTAAAAGCATTTGACACAATTTACCCAATATCATCTAGACTTATTGTAAATTCAGCTTCTTATAAAACTAAAAATACTGAAATTAAATATTGGCTTAATTTAATAAAATCTAAACTTAATGATTAATATTTTAAATACTAAAGATAAAGATTTTTATATTAAGCTAAAAAGGCTTACTAATTGGGATAATATTGCTGCTGATGATACGATTTTTAAGGTTAAAAAAATAATTAATGATGTAGTTAAAAATGGTGATAGTGCCTTAGTTCAATTAACTAAAAAGTATGATTTTATAAATGCTAGTGATATTAATGATTTAATATTATCAAAACAAAAACTAAAAGCTGCTTTTAATGGCTTATCTGATGTAGATAAGAAAGTATTAATAACATCACATAAGCGTATAAAACAATATCATAAAAAACAAATACAAAAATCATGGACTTATGAAGAAGATAATGGCACAGTTTTAGGACAAAAAATCACTGCTTTAGACAAAGTTGGTTTATATGTCCCGGGTGGTAAAGCATCTTATCCATCATCAGTATTGATGAATGCAGTCCCAGCAAAAGTTGCAGGAGTTAAAGAGATTATTATGACTGTACCTACTCCAAAAAATGAAATTAATCCATTTGTATTAGCAGCAGCATATATAGCTGGAGTTGATAAGGTTTTTAGAGTAGGAGGCGCTCAAGCAATTGCAGCTCTTGCTTATGGGACAAAAACTATACCTAAGGTTGATAAAATTGTAGGTCCTGGAAATATTTTTGTTGCTATAGCAAAAAAGTTAGTTTTTGGACAAGTAGGTATTGATATGATTGCAGGGCCATCAGAAATTTTAATAATTTGTGATGGCAAAACCAATCCCGATTGGATTGCGATGGATTTATTCTCTCAAGCTGAACATGATGAAGATGCTCAAGCTATTTTATTAACTGATAATAAAGACTTTATTGATGAGGTAAAAAATAGTATTGCAAAACTTTTACCAACTATGAGTAGAAAAGATATTATCAAAAAATCATTACAACAAAGAGGTATATTAATCAAAACCAAAAACCTTAATGAGGCGGTGAAAATAAATAATATAATTGCACCAGAACATTTAGAATTATCAGTTGAAAATCCTAATGAAATGTTAGAAAAAGTTAAAAATGCTGGTGCTATATTTTTGGGCAAATACTCATCAGAGTCATTAGGTGATTATTGTGCTGGACCTAATCATGTACTGCCTACTTCTGGTACTGCAAGGTTTTCTTCACCATTAGGAGTTTATGATTTTCAAAAAAAATCTAGTATTATTTTTGCCTCAAAAGAAGGTGCTCAAAGTCTTGGAAAAATAGCTGCAAAATTTGCTAATTTTGAAGATTTAGAAGCTCATTCTCTATCCGCTAAATATCGTTTAAAATAATTATTTATGACCTAAAATTAATTATCTCCTCCTAAAAGGAAATTTTGGCATAGGATTATTTTTAGGTAATAAACTTGACATATCACCACTTTGTTCCATTCCTTGCATTTGTTGCATCATTCTTTTCATTTTAGAACCTTTCATTCTTCTCATCATCTTTTGCATTTTTTCAAATTGCCTAAGGAGTTGATTGACATTTTGTAATGTAGTTCCAGAGCCATCAGCAATGCGTTTTTTTCTTGATGCTTTAATTAAATTTGGAAATATGCGTTCTTTTTTAGTCATTGAATTAATAATAGCAACCATTTGTGGGGATTTTTTATCGTTTAACAGTTGATTTTTAGCTTGAGGTGGAAGTTTTCCCATACCCGGTAGTTTGCTCATAATACTTTCCATACCACCCATATTTTGCATCTGTAATAACTGCTCACGCATATCATTAAAATCAAATCTACCTTTAGATATGTTTTGAGCTGTGGCTTGAACTTTTTTAGTATCTACTTTTTTCTCAATTTCTTCTACTAAAGATAGAACATCGCCCATACCTAAAAGTCGTGACGCAATCCTATCTGGATGAAAAGGCTCTAAGGCATCAGTTTTCTCACCAATACCTAAGAATTTAATAGGTTTGCCAGTTATATAACGCACTGAAAGTGCAGCACCGCCTCTAGCATCACCATCAACTTTTGTAATAATAACACCTGTTAAATCTAAGGCATCAGAAAAAGCCTTAGCAGTATGTGCGGCATCTTGACCAGTCATAGCATCAACCACAAATAAAGTTTCTATTGGATTAGATGTTTTATGTAATGTTTTAATTTCTGTCATCATATCTTCATCTATGTGAAGTCGGCCTGCAGTATCAATAATTAACACATCAAAGAATTGTTTTTGAGCGTATTTTTTAGCTTTTTTAACAATATTTTTAGGCTTATCTTTTATGGTAGATGGAAAAAACTCAACATCAATTTGTTTTGCAAGTATTTGTAATTGTTCAATAGCCGCTGGTCTATACACATCAGCACTTACAACTAATACTTTTTTTCTTTGATTTTTTAAAAATGAGGCTAACTTTGCAACTGATGTTGTCTTACCTGAACCTTGTAATCCAGCCACCATAAGCACTGCTGGCGGTTGGGTTTTGAAATTTAGCTCTATGTTTTCACCACCAATAATTGCAGTTAATTCATTTTGAACTAATTTAATAAATTCTTGATATGGGTTTAAACCTTGACCTACTTTAATACCTATTGCTTTATTCTTAATATTTTCAATAAATTCCTTTATAACATCTAAGGCAACATCTGCTTCAATTAGGGAACGACGAACTTCTCTTAAGGCATCTTGAATATTACTCTCAGATATTTTATGTTTACCTTGCAGAGTTTTAAATGCTGAATTTAGTTTTTCTGTTAAATTATTAAACATTTTGTAACTTATTTAATTAAAAATATCGTATTATAAACATTTTTAATTTAAAACTATAACTACTAATGCTGACAAGTATTGTAATATCTTTATATATATTAGCTGTTGGTTTGATAATTAACCAATTATATAAAAATAATAACAGTAATAATTTCTTAATTATCGGCTTATTAATAAGTGCAATCATATTGCATTTAATTGATTTAAATAAAATTATTTCTGATAATGGTATAGCCTTCGGCATTGCAAATAGTATTTTTGTTACAACATGGACTATTGGGCTTTTAACATTAATAGTATTTATAAAAAAAGATATAAGATTTCTTGCAGCCATTATTTATATACTCTTAATTTTGATATTGTTAGCTATTCAGTTTTTTCCTGATACAAATACAAAAATTATAACAATTGACTTTGCCAGTCACATCTTAATATCAATATTATCATATTCAATCTTAACACTTGTTTTTGTGCATTCTATCTTGTTATTAATGCAAGATAGACATTTACATGAAAAAAATATAAATTTATTTACTCAAAAGTTTCCATCATTACAAACAATGGAAGAGCTTTTCTTTCATATGCTTTATTTTGGTTTTGTTTTACTTAGTTTATCTTTACTTTCTGGGTTTGTGTTTTTAGAAGATATTTTCGCTCAACATTTAGCACATAAAACTGTGCTTTCTATAATTGCTTGGATAATATTTGCCGTATTAATTGTTGGTCATAAAACATTGGGTTGGAGGAGTAAAACAGCCTTTATTTTCTATCAAATTGGTTTTATATTACTTATAACCTCATATTTCGGGTCTAAATTTGTATTAGAAAAACTGCTATGAGAAAGGTAGAATTACTATCTCCTGCAGGTAGTCTTAAACACCTTTATTATGCCTTTGCTTATGGTGCTAATGCAGTTTATGCAGGTCAACCAAGGTATTCTCTAAGAGTTAGAAATAATGATTTTGATTTTGACACTATTAAAACTGGAATTGATTATGCTCATAGGCAAAATAAACTTTTTTTTATTGCCTCTAATGTAATCCCACACAATAGTAAAGTTAAAACCTTTATGAATGATATTAAACCAATAATTGAGTTAAAACCAGATGCTTTGATTATGGCAGACCCTGGTCTTATAATGATGATTAGAGAAAAATATCCTGAACAAGCTATACATTTATCTGTGCAAGCTAATACAGTTAATTATGCAGCAGTTAAATTTTGGCAGACACAAGGTGTAAAACGCATAATCTTATCTAGAGAATTATCTCTTGATGAAATAAAAGAAATAAGACAACTTTGCCCTGATATTGAATTAGAAGTATTTGTGCACGGTGCTTTATGTATTGCATATTCTGGGAGATGTTTATTATCTGGATATTTTAATCACCGTGATTCTAATCAAGGCAGCTGCACTAATTCTTGCCGTTGGCAATATGATGTAAAAGAGGCTGAACAAACTTATGAAGGAGACATAGTAAAAAAAGATATTAAAGATGCAGTGTTTTTATTAGAAGAAGCAGGTAGGAAAGGTGAGCTTATGCCAGCTTATGAAGATGAAAATGGTACTTATATTATGAATTCTAAAGACTTAAGAGCTGTTGAGCATATAGATGCTTTAATAAAAATTGGTATAAATTCATTAAAGATAGAAGGTAGAACTAAATCACATTATTATGCGGCGCGCACCACTCAAGTTTATAGAAAAGCTATTGATGATGCCATAGCAGGTAGAGACTTTGATGATTTAGCTTTTGGGATTTTAGAAAATTTGGCTAATCGTGGTTATACTGATGGTTTTTTAAAAAGACATCAAAGTCAAGATTTACAAACATATTTTGAAAATTATTCTAAAAGTAATAAGCAAAGGCTGGTTGGTGAGATTTTGGAATATAAAAATAATAAAGCTCTAATTGATGTAAAAAATAAATTCAAAATTGGAGATTCAATTGAAGTTATAACTCCTGATGGCTGTTTTGAATCTAAAGTTAAATTTATTGTTGATGATAACAATAATGAAAGTATTGATACTGCATTAGGTAGTGGCTATAAAGTGTGGATTAATATGCCTAAAATAAATCCTAATTTTGGCTTTATAGCTAAAAACTTTACTAATAAAATTACTATAAAAAATAAGAATATCAAAAAAGATAACACTCAAAAAATACGCCGTCCTGGATGGTAAAAGTAAATATCCCTCACATAAGCAAAACTTTACAAATATTTTTTTTGGGCTATTTAATAGCTCAACCTGAATAGTATTAGCTAAGTTATAAGAGTGTTGCAAAATGTAAAAAGCACATTTTACAACATCTTTACCCAAGTTATTTGTATGAGGAAGGGGAGCAAAACCAATAAGTTACTGAAGCAATGTTCCTCCTCTTCCTCAAACTCCATCCTCAATAAGCTGTTTTGCAATAGTCTTGTTATATATAATATTGTAATTTTTTTATATTTAAACTTGTGCTTGATAATATAAATTACCCATCTGATTTAAAAACCTTATCAAAAGAAGAGTTAGTTGAATTAGCTTTAGAAATAAGAGAGTTTTTAATTGAAAGTGTGCAAAAAACTGGAGGTCATCTAGCTCCTAATTTAGGCACTGTAGAATTAAGTATTGTTCTACACTATGTTTTTGATGTGCCAAATGATAGTATTGTTTGGGATGTAGGCCACCAATCTTATACTCATAAAATCCTAACAGGTAGAAAAGACAAAATGTCCACTTTAAGACAAAAAGATGGCATTTCTGGTTTTACTAAAAGAGATGAAAGTAAATATGATATTTTTGGCGCTGGGCATTCTAGCACCTCAATTAGTGCAGCTTTAGGTATAGCAATAGCTAATAAATATAATGCAAAAGATAATACTGCTATTGCAGTAATTGGAGATGGCGCTTTAACTGGAGGCATGGCTTTTGAGGCATTAAATCATGCAGGCGATAGTGATGCAAACCTACTTATAATCCTAAATGACAATGATATGTCTATATCTAAAAATGTAGGCGCTTTAAATAAATACCTTACTAAGTTATTGTCTGGAAAAGTTTATTCCACAATGAAAGAAAGTTCGTTAAAGTTATTAGAAAAAATACCTTCTGTTCATGAGTTTGCTCGTCGCTCTGAAGAGCATTTAAAAGGTATGATTCTACCTGGAACATTATTTGAAGAATTAGGAATTGATTATTTTGGACCTATTGATGGACATGATATTGTCACTATGATTAAAACTTTAACTAATCTTAAAAATCAATCAAAACCAAGGATATTACATATAGTTACCAAAAAAGGTCAAGGATTTTTAAGTGCTGAAGAAAACCCTAGTAAATTTCATGGTGTTTCTCCTGCAAATGATAAAAAGGATAAATCACTTTCTTATAGTAAAGTTTTTGGTAAATGGCTGTGTGCTATGGCAAAAAAAGATGAAAAACTTATTGCAATCACCCCTGCTATGGGTGAAGGCTCTGGTATGCAAGAATTTGAAAAAAACTACCCTGATAGATACTTTGATGTAGGCATTGCTGAACAGCATGCTATTACTTTTGCAGCAGGCTTAGCTACTCAAGGCTTAAAACCTGTAGTTGCAATTTATTCTACATTTTTACAAAGAGGTTATGACCAGCTTATCCATGATATTGCTATTCAAAATTTAAGCGTGGTATTTGCTATAGATAGAGCTGGTATTGTGGGCAGTGATGGTGCTACTCATGCTGGTGTTTTTGATTTGAGCTATTTAAGATGTATCCCTAATATTACTATAATGGCTCCAAGTGATGCTATTGAAACTTATAAAATGCTAAACACAGCTTATAAAATAAATACTCCTGTATGTGTGCGTTACCCAAGAGGGATTAGTGATATTAAAAAGATAAATGATATTGATGAAGTAATTCCTTTAGCTAAAGCGAAAATTATAAAAAATGGTAAAAAAACAGCAATATTATCTTTTGGCACAACCTTAAAAATCAGTAAAAAAGCTGCTAAGAAATTAAATGCAACAGTAGTTGATATGCGTTTTATAAAACCATTAGATGAAGAACTAATTTTAGAGATATGCCAAACTCATAAAAAAATAATTACTGTAGAAGATAATACCTTAAAAGGTGGAGCCGGCAGTGGGGTTGCAGAATTTATAACTCAAAACAATATTAAAATTAAGCTGAAAATAATAGCCTTAGCTGATGAGTTTGGTGAACAAGGAACCCAAAGCGAACTTTGGGATAAATATGGTTTGAGCGTTAAAAATATAATAGAAAATTCTAAATAAAATTCAAATTCAACAATTAATAAAATCTATAGAGAAGTATGATTTAATAATTTTTAGATTTAAGACTGTATAAGAGTGTTGCAAAATGTAAAAAGCACATTTTACAACATCTTTACCCAAGTTATTTGTATGAAGAAGGGGGCAAAACCAATAAGTTACTGCAACAATGTTCCTCTCCTTCCTCAAACTCCATCCCCAATAAGCTGTTTTGCAATTTATATAATGACATGTTCTTAGATTATGTATTAAAGAAAAGTCCCAGATAAATACCTTTACACCTTTGCAATAATCTGTAGAAGACTTATGAGATACTGAAATATTTTGTCGTTCTGAACTTGGTTCAGAATCTATGAAAGGCTTATGAGATGCTGAAATGCTTTGGTCACCCTGAATTTAGTTCAGGGCAGCATGACGATAAATTAAAAAAAATAGTTAATAACACAAAGGTCTCAAATAGTGCTTTACAAAAAAGGAGATTAGAGAAAGAGTAAAGTTTAGTTTATAAGTTTTTTACTTAATCATTAGTTAGTATTTTTTCACATTTTTTTACAATACCACTTCATGATAAATGGTGGTATTAATGTAGATAGTAAAATAACTATCAGCATAGTAGCATAAATTTCATCATTAAATATATTGGTTTTCCTACCTAGTTCAGCAAAAACAAGACCAATTTCCCCTCTGGGTATCATAGCTAAACCAATTAATATTTTTTTTGAAAGTTTTTCTGTAATAAATAAGGCACTAAATAACTTACCGATAACAGCAAAAAACAATATTGATAGTGAAAGCACCCAAATGTAAGGAGAGCCCCAATCTATGCTGTTAAGGTTAAATGACAACCCTATGTATACAAAAAATATTGGAATAAATAAATGCATTATTGGCAACATTTGTTTTCTAATATTATGGGCGAATTTTTTATCAGAGTGTAGGAACGATCCAAATGGTAAGAAAAATCTTCGTGATAGAGCTAAACCTGCGGCAAACCCTCCTAATATCTCAGGCACATTAAAAATATGGGCTAGCCACCCAAAGAATAATATTAAAGCTAATATGGTTGTAGGCAGCAGTCCTGGCAAATGGTCATAGTTATCAAACTTCTTAATAAATGATGATATAAGCTTTGCTACAATTGGAGCAGTTATAAAAAATGCAGCTATAAATAATAAAATCTTACCAACATTTACAACACTCACTTCTCCATGTTTAGAAAACTCGTATAGTATAGTGAGCAGTATAACACCTAATATATCATCTAAAACAGCAGCCCCTAATATGATTTGTCCTCCAGAGGTTTTTTGGATATTAATGCTTGATAATATTCTAATTGTTATACCTATACTAGTAGCAGTAAGAGTTGCGCCAATCATAAGTGATACTAATACTGAGAAGCCAAAAGTCCAATAACTTAAACTAAATCCAAATATTAAAGGTAGAAAAAAACCAGTTAAAGCTACTAATGAAGATTTAACTCCATTATGAATTAATTTTTTTACATTTGTTTCTAACCCTACTTTAAAGAGCAATAAAATTATGCCTATTTCAGCTAAATATTTAATAATTTGTTGAGGCTCTACAAACCCTAAAACACTAGGACCTATTATTATTCCTGCCAGCATTTCACCTATAACTGAAGGAATATTTAAACGCACTGCTATCTCTGCAAATACTCTTGCAGTGATTAATATTATTAATAAGTTTAAAAATAAACTATGAGTCGGCATGCTTTTTCGTTAAAAATTTGTTCATATATTATTGTAATATTTTTGGGTTTTTAGCTCTTTTTATAAGCCATTTTACTCCTAATAAATCAACTATACCTACCCAGAGTCTGTTATGAATGCCATACTTTGATTTGCCTTTTATTCTATGTCTGTGATTAACAGCTACAGAATGAACTATGCCTTTATCTCTTAAAATAAGAGCTGGTAGATAACGATGCATATGATCAAATCTTGGTAGTTTTAAAAAAGTATCTTTTGTGAAAACTTTTAATGCACAACCACTATCTAAAGTGTCATCTTTTAACATACTGCTACGAATATAATTAGCAACTTTTGAAGAAATACGTTTTAACCAAGTATCTTTACGATTTATTCTATTACCTATTACTAAATCTATTTCATTGTTATTAAAGTATTTATATAGTTTTAAAATATCTTTAGGGTCATTTTGCCCATCACCATCAACAGTGGCGATTATATCAGCTTTAGCATTCAAGACCCCAGTAACTACAGCATAGCTTTGTCCCATTGATTTTTTATGATGGATAGCATCACAAAATTCATATTCCTTGCTTTTATCTTTCAATAAACTATAACTGTCATCGGTGCTGCCATCATTTATAAATAATATTTGATAGTTGATGTTAGTATCATTAAAAGTTGCAATAATCTCATTTATAAGGCTATTGATATTTTCATATTCATTATAAACAGGGATTACTATTGTTAATTCCATAAATATAAATTGTATGGTTTTTTATATAAAAACCAAATAATTATAATAAATGCTAATTTTAACAGTAAAAATTTATCTTTTAGAAAATTGAGGTTTTTTTCTAGCTTTATGTAAACCAATTTTCTTCCTTTCAACTTTTCTAGAATCTCTAGTAAGAAAACCAATTTTACGCAGCTCTAATCTATGACTTTCATCATAATCAACTAGAATTTTAGTTATGCCGTGTTTTATAGCTCCAGCT
This sequence comes from uncultured Thiotrichales bacterium, assembly GCA_964508055.1. Classification (GTDB taxonomy): domain Bacteria; phylum Pseudomonadota; class Gammaproteobacteria; order PS1; family Pseudothioglobaceae; genus CAZDRI01. The sequence continues at coordinate 2,618 of CAZDRI010000013.1, read as the reverse complement.
TGACCAGTATTTCCACCACCTTGAACAATGACATTGAAGTCAAATTTATTCATCATATCAACAACTTCTAAAGGTTGATTAATAATCATACTTGCAGTTTCTCTGCCGAAATATTGTGATATATCTTTTTTATTTACTGTGATATTACCTTTACCTTTAGTCATATAAACTCTTGCAACAGAAGTTTTTCTTTTTCCAGTTGCATAATATGTTGTGTTATTTGTAGCCATGTATTCTTATTTTTTTTAAATTTCTAAATTAACTGGTTGTTGAGCATGATGACGGTGATTATCGTCTTTATATACTTTCATTTTTTTTATCATTTGTCTGCCAAGAGGTCCTTTAGGTAACATACCCTTAACAGCAAATCTTATTACTTCTTCAGGTTTTCTTTCAATCATAGTGGCAAAATTAATTGATTTTAAATTACCTATATAACCAGTGTGATGATGATACATTTTATTTTTATATTTATTTCCTGTTACATGCACTTTTTTAGCATTAATCACTACTATATAATCACCAGTATCAACATGAGGAGTGTACTCTGCCTTATGCTTTCCTCGCAGTCTTTTTGCTATTTCAGATGCTAATCTGCCTAATGTTTTACCATCAGCATCTACTAAAAACCAATCTCTTTTTACCTCATGTCCTTTGACACTAAATGTCTTCATTGTTTCTCTAAATTATAAATGACAAAAAATCTATAAATTATAAACGCATTACCAAGCAAAATAAAGGTAATTTTTAACTTTTGTTTGTGTTCGTATCTAATGAAGTTAAAAGGTGCTAACCTGAACTACAGGTTTTTAAATCTTAGAAACATAACAACATCTCTATCCTCTTATTCAATCACCATTGGATAGTGTAGTTAAAATATCAAAAAAAATGATTATTTACACAAATATTTAAGATACAAGGCATATTGCACTGATTATTAGCATAGCAGTGCAATATGTGCTGGATGCATACAACTTTTCCATTCATTTATTATTTAATGAGTAGTATTAAATTGTTATAAACTACTCTGCAATTATATTACCAAACATTACCAAAACTGAAACAGATATTAGTAGTGCAATGTATTTGGATGGAAGAGGTGGGTATTGTTAGTTTTTGGATATAAATTAGGGTTTGCGGTTCTTATAATAGAGAGAAAATTTTTAGAAAAAAAGCCTCTAAAATTGTCGTAATTTTCTTAATTTATTTTATTTTTTCTTCTTTATAAATAACATGCTTGCGCACAACTGGGTCATATTTTTTTACTTTCCATTTATCAGAAGCTTTTTTCTTATTTTTAGTTGTGGTATAGAAATGACCTGTTTTTGCTGTAGATACTAATTTAATTTTATCTCTCATTGTTTGTTACCCTTATATTTTTCCATCACGCTTACGGATTTCTTTTAATACTGTATCTATGCCTTTTTTGTCAATAACCCTCAAACCTTTAGCACTAAGTTTTAGTTTTACAAATCTATTTTCATTTTCTACCCAAAACCTATGTGTGTGTAAATTTGGATAAAAACGGCGACGAGTTTTATTATGGGCATGAGAAACATTATTACCACTTATTGGCCGCTTGCCTGTTACTTGACATACTTTTGCCATAACTATTAATACCTTATTTTAAATGAATAAAAACGCCAAATTATACTTAAAAATGTAGTCTAATTATAAAAATTTACGGTATTATTACCCACTTTTGGAGAGATGACAGAGCGGTTGAATGTACCGGTCTTGAAAACCGGCAGGGGTGAGAGCCCCTCCTGGGTTCAAATCCCAGTCTCTCCGCCAAATTTTTCAACTTAAAATAGCAGGCTATAAGGTTAGAAATTAAATATCTAACCACATTTTAACCACAAGGCTTTATGGAGAGAATGGCTTTCATATTTACTATATTTTAGAAGTTTTCACCTTAAATAAGCTATAGTATTAGCTAATTTTCGCAAAATTTAGCGCTGTTATTTTGTTCAATAGGTTTTTTTTTCAGGATTTCTGACTACTTCAACACATCACAATCTAAAAAAGTAGCAACTGAAGCTTTTTTAGTTTTTAAACTAAATTTTTGAAATAAATTGTATTTAATAGGCTGACTAAATAGCCAAAAGCAACAGCACCAAATGCTATAGTTGCTATGCTCAATATTTCTAATCTAATCAACCTTTTTTTTGCTGATTCTTTTTTAAAAAGTTCTGCAAGTGTTTCTGATTGTTTTCTTTCAAACCCTGCGTTTTGTAAAGTATTTGCTATTTTTAATGTATCCATTTTTTTATCCCAGTCTAATTGTTTATTTTATCTTGCTCAAATTTAAAAATTATCAATTTTAATTTTATATACCAACACATCATAACCTAAAAACTCAGCAACTGAAATATTTGTCTTTGTTTGTTTTGTTTTGCCTATGCGCTCGTAGCTTAATTGGATAAAGCCCTTGGCTTACTCACTTAGGAATATATGGGTTCGAATCCCATCAAGCTACAAGAGACCAAAGCATTATACCACAAGCAATATTTTTTTTACCCTGTGTAGGCGTCCAATACACACACTTTTATAATTATTTTAAGGGTCATGACAACTTAAGCATGTTTAAAAGTATGCTAAAGTATTGTTATGAAAGT
>CAZDRI010000012.1:0-47114 GCA_964508055.1 uncultured Thiotrichales bacterium | reverse complement strand
ACTGGTATAAACGCTAGTCAATTGGGTGTGGTGCACTTATGAGTTGAATCCACCTAATAACAATGGAAAAATAACAATGAATAAAGTTAAAAACCTATTGCCAAAAAAAGCTTATGAAATAATTAAAAATAATAAAGATGTATTATTTGTTGATATTCGCTGCTATGCTGAAAATAAGTTTGTTGGCCGTCCAAAAGGCTTAGTTTATTTAGTGCCTTGGATTGATGAGCCTTATTGGGAACCAAATCCAAGATTTGCTCAATCAATAGGAAGGTTACTTGCTGATAAGTCAAGCCCTATGGACACTGAGATCATTCTTATCTGCAGAAGTGGACATCGTTCAATAGAAGCAGGGAGAGTGTTATTAAAAAAAGGGTATAAAAAAGTCTATCATGTAGCTACTGGATTTGAAGGTGACTTAGATGAAAACAATCAAAGAGGCAACTTAAATGGTTGGCGTCATGATGGACTGCCTTGGGTGCAGTGTTAAAATTATAGTTAAAACTTTCTTTCCATTATAAAATTTTTTCTGCTATAACATTGTCTTAAGTGGTGCTTATGGCAATTATTAATAATTCCACTATCACAATATTTACAAAGGGGATGGCCTGTTGGGATTGTTACTATGTTTTTTTCAATACTAAACCCTTGTTTCTTTAACAAACTAAGAGAACGAGAAAAACCTTCTCTACTTATACCTAAATACAGGGCAATTAATGATTTGTTATAAGGGAGTTTGATTTTGTTTGATAACCATTTTTGCTTATTAAGTAGTTCTAATAAAAAATAACCAACTTTTTCATCAACAGTTTTTAGTTTAACAATTTCTATCTTTTGTTCTAACTCTTGATTATATTTAGAAATATTTTTTAATATGTTTAAAGTAAGCTTATTATCAGACCGAATACATTTATTAATAGTAGTCATAGGTATTGATAATAATGTAGTGTTGCTGATTGTTTTGGCACTGGTATAAAAACAATTATTTAAAAAAATAGTAGCAGCTGAAATGCAATTGCCTCTATCAATTATTTGTAAAATAAATTCTTTACCATTTTTATTTACTTTATAAATTTTAACCCAGCCACTAACAATAATATGTAAATGAGTTGGAGTGCTATTTTCAAAAAACAAAGTTTTATTTTTGCGTATTTTGTAAATTCTACCTTGCTCCATAAAACTTAATATTGTTTTTTTAGCTACATTAGCAAATATTTCTAAATTCAAAATAAAATCATAATATTTTTTCTGTTTTAGTGATACTTGACTATCTGGCTTAGATGATTTATGGCTATCATCTAATGTTAAGATAATATTTTTAGATACTGAATTTAGTGCATTAATTTTTGCAGAAATAATATTAAACCAATCCTTAGCTTGCATTTCTTTTAAAAAAGCAGAGTTAGGGTTAGTTTTTAATTCTCTATGTATTTTTTGTAATTTTTTAATAACATTTGTTTCATATATTGAAGCTATAAGTTGTTGTTGGTCTTTAGTTGCTAAAGACAGAAAAAGATTCTTGGTAGTATCTTGTTCGCCTAACAAAAACAATATTCTTTCTAAAAAATCACTACTACTAAAATCATGACTAATAAAACCTTTGGTAGTAATAGCTCGCTCTAAGCCAACTTTTTCTTTCCACTGCAAGAAAAAAGCATAAGCATTAACTGCTGTGGGGTTATGATTATTTATTGCCAAAGATAGACTTATCATTAGTTGTATTAATGAGAGGATAATATTATTAGAATAAAAATCAATAACTTCAGAAACACTGATTTCAAGACTAAGAGCTTTGTTACGATTTTTTTGTATTTTAGATAAATTAGTAGTTAGTTTTACGAATAACTTGTGTGATTCTTTAAGTATTAATTGTTCATTTTTTAGTTTTTTAAGTTTTTTTATTTTTTTATCTGTTTTATTAAATTGAGTAATTACATTATCAAGAAACTTTTCATCATTACTACCTATATATAATGCTACTAAACCTCTTTCCATTTGGATGTTATGAAAAATATTATTTAAAATATTTAAAGGACTTCCCATATGTGTAATTATTTAACTTAATAAAAAGTATTAAATAATACTTTAAAAGTTGTTTTTTGTGATATAAATCACATCTTTTTAAAAAAAAGACATTATTATTATCAAATAATTTAAATACATATGAAATATAAGATGAGTATTTTTAATACTAAAAATGCACAAGCAAATTCAGTATTAGTAGCTAATACTATAGCCTTTACAGCGTGTTTTGCTGTATGGGTTATATTTTCAATTATTGGGATTCCAATTAAAGAACTTTTATCTTTAAATGAAACTCAATTCGGTTTATTAGTAGCAACTCCTATTCTTACTGGCTCAATAGCAAGGCTTCCAGTTGGGATGATGACAGATAAATTTGGCGGCAGGGTAGTATATTTTATCTTGATGCTTACAATAATTATCCCACTGTGGTTTGTAGGTAATGCAACTGAGTACTGGCAATTTTTAATATTAGGTTTATTTGTGGGTTTTGCTGGAGCATCATTTTCAGTAGGAATAGCATATACTGCTAAATGGTTTGATAAAAAGCACCAAGGTTTTGCTATGGGTATTTTTGGTGCTGGTAATGCAGGTGCTGCTCTAACTAAGTTTGTAGCTCCATCTTTAGTAATAGCTTATGGTTGGCAAATAGTACCAAAGGTTTATGCTGTAGCCATGGCTATAATTGTTATTCTCTATTGGATGTTTACTTATACAGATAAAGACCATCAACATTCTTCTCCAGTAACAATTGGAGAACAGTTACAAGCATTAAAAGACCCAAAAGTATGGAAATATTGTCAATATTACTCTTTAGTATTTGGTGGCTTTGTTGGGCTTTCGCTATGGATGACTAAATATTATATTAATGAATATAATTTTGACCTAAAAACAGCAGCATTATTAGCTGCAATATTTGTTTTGCCTTCAGGAGTAATACGGGCATTGGGAGGTTGGTTTTCAGATAAATATGGTGCTTATAAAGTAACTTGGTGGGTTATGTGGATTTCTTTAATTTGTTTATTTTTTATGTCTTATCCGCAAACAGCACTTATTTTTAAAACAACCAAAGGTGATATGGCTATAAATATTGGAATTAATGTTTGGCTATTTACTTCGCTTTTATTTACTTTAGGAATTGCTTGGGGTTTCGGTAAAGCTTCAGTATTTAAGTTTTTATCTGATGAATATCCAGAAAATATTGGGGTAATTTCAGGTGTAGTAGGTCTTGCAGGCGGTATGGGTGGTTTCTTATTGCCAATTATGTTTGGCGTTTTAATTGATTATACTGGTATTAATAGTGTTATTTTTATGTTGTTATATGGTGCTACAGGAGTTTCACTAATCTGGATGTATTTTACTTTTGCTAAAGAGCAAAAAGCTAAAGAAGCACAGCAGCAAAAACAAAAAGCTTTAGATGCTTATGCTAAAAAGAATAATAATCCAGAAAAAGTTGTTTTAGCTCAAGCCTTATTAGAAAACGCTGATTTGATTGAAGAGTTTAATGAAAAGTACAACGCTTATAAAAAGCGTGCTTTATCAAAAATAAATAAAAATAATTTTTAGTAATAAAGGAGATCTTAATGGCTCAAGATTTAAAGAAATGGAATCCTGAAGATGAAAAACAATGGGATGATTTCGGTAAGAAAGTAGCAAACCGCAATTTATGGATATCTATCCCAAGTTTATTATCAGGATTTGCAGTTTGGCTGATGTGGGGCATTATTACTGTGCAGATGCTTAATATTGGCTATGGTGGATTTGAAAAATCCCAACTTTTCACCTTAGCTGCTATTGCTGGATTATCAGGAGCAACTTTGCGAATCCCTTCTACTTTTTTCATCCGATTATGTGGTGGCAGAAATACAATTTGGTTAACTACATCATTATTAATACTTCCTGCTTTAGGTTTGGGTATTGCTCTTTCTAGCCCTGATACACCATTTTGGCATTTTCAAATTTTAGCCTTATTGTCTGGTTTTGGTGGTGGTAATTTTGCATCTTCAATGTCAAATATTTCATTTTTCTATCCTAAGAAAATTCAAGGTTATTCTTTAGGTATGAATGCAGGGTTAGGTAATTTTGGTGTTACCACAATGCAAATTTTAATTCCATTAGCAATGACTATGGCAGTTGGATTTACAGGAGACCCAATGAGTTTAAAAATTTCTTCTGGCACTTTAATTGGCAAAATCCCGGCTGGAACTGACACTTATATCCAAAATGCTGGGTATATTTGGTTACTTTTATTGATTCCTCTATCAATTGCCTCATGGATGGGGATGAATAATATTACTGAAAATCATGTGTCTCCTAATATTGGTTCAACCATTGGTGCATTTATTAAGATAATTGTTATGCTTATTGGAGGTTTAGCTACAGCAGCTTTTGGTTTGTGGCTTATGCTTCCAGAAATTGCATCTGGTTCAGGTTTAATGCTTAGTAAATGGATAGCTTTACCGATAATTATTGCACTTACAGTATTAGTGATGAAACTATTACCTCTTGGTAATGACTATAAAGAGGGCATCAAACACCAATATAAAATCTTTAATAATAAACACACTTGGGCTATGACCATTATTTACACTATGACATTTGGCTCTTTTATTGGTTATGCTGCAACACTTGCTTTATCAATTAAAGTTATTTTTGGTTTTCAGCATATATTAGTTGATGGGGTGATGACGCATAATACTGTTAATCCAAATGGACCATCAGCGTTAACTTATGCATGGACTGGTGCTTTCGTAGGAGCTTTGATTCGCCCAATAGGCGGTATGATTTCTGACAAAATTGGAGGAGCTAAGGTAACACAAATTATTTCAGCAGTAATGGTAGCTTCAACATTAGGTGTAGCTTATTTTATGAAACAAGCTTATGCAAGTGCTACTCCAGAAGATTTTTTCTGGCCATTTTTGATTTTATTTGTGTTGTTATTTGCAATGACTGGAATTGGTAATGGTTCTACATTTAGGACTATTTCTCAAGTATTTAGCAAAGAGCAAGCAGGACCTGTGTTAGGTTGGACTTCAGCTGTTGCAGCTTATGGAGCTTTTATTATTCCTAAAGTATTTGGTGAGCAAATTAAAGCTACTACCCCTGAGAATGCCTTATATGGATTTGCAATTTTTTATGTAATATGCATGATAATTAATTGGTGGTTTTACTTGCGTAAAAATGCAGAGTTTCATAATCCATAAACAGGTAAAAAAAATAATATGTTTATTAAAAAAAATACTTTATAAGAAAATAATAGGAGATACACAATGAGTCATTTTTTAGACAGGCTTAAATATTTCAAAAGAATTAAGTCAACTTATTCAGAAGGTCATGGCATTGTTACTGGAGAAGACCGTAACTGGGAAGACACTTATCGCAATCGTTGGCGCCATGACAAAGTAGTTCGCTCTACTCATGGGGTAAATTGCACTGGCGGTTGTTCTTGGCAGATTTTTGTTAAAAATGGTTTAGTTTGTTATGAAATGCAGCAAACTGACTATCCTCGTACTCGTGAAGACTTACCAAATCACGAACCTCGCGGCTGCCAAAGAGGAGCTTCTTTTTCTTGGTATTTGTATAGCCCGCATCGTATTAAATACCCATTAATTCGTGGTCGCCTCCTTGATTTATATCGCTCAGAGCGTAAAAATGGCAAAGACCCTGTTGAGGCTTGGGGAGCTATTCAAACTGATAATAAAAAAAGAGAATCATATGTTGGTGTTCGTGGTTTAGGCGGCTTTATCCGTAGCACTTGGGATGAAGTTGTTGAAATTATTGCAGCAGCAAACATTTATACTATTAAAAAATGGGGACCTGACCGTATTTATGGCTTTAGTCCAATTCCAGCAATGAGTATGATTTCCTATGCTGCTGGTTCAAGATATTTATCAATGATTGGCGCTGGTGTTGGTTCATTTTATGATTGGTATTGTGATTTACCTCCTGCTTCTCCACAAGTTTGGGGTGAGCAAACTGATGTTCCAGAATCTGCCGATTGGTATAACTCAAAATATGTAATCATTTGTGGCGCTAATTTACCAATGACCCGCACACCTGATGCTCATTTTGCTATTGAATCGCGTTATAACGGCACTAAAATTGTATCAATGGCTCCAGACTATGCAGAATATGTAAAATTTGCTGACCTTTGGATGCCAGTTAAACAAGGCACAGATGCGGCAGCATTTATGGCAATGGGACATGTAGCTTTAAAAGAATTTCATGTTGATAAACAAGACCCTTATTTTACTAAGTATGCTCGTCTATTTACTGATTTCCCAATGCAGGTTATATTAGAAGAAGTTAATGGCAAAACTGTAACAGGACGCTTCCTTCGTGCTTCAGACTTTGATAAAAATTTAGGTGAAGACAATAACCCTAAATGGAAAACTATTGTTTTTGATTCTAAAAGTAAATCATTTGTAGTTCCAAATGGCTCTGTTGGCTTTCGTTGGGGCGAAGAAGGTAAATGGAACATTTTAGAAAAATCTGCAGGCAACGACATTGAAGCAGAGTTAAGTTGTATAAATACTAAAGATAAAGTGATAGATGTAACCTTTCCACATTTTAATCCAGATGATGGCAGTTCATTAGTGCGTAAGATACCAGTTCGTAAACTTAAACTTGCTTCTGGAAAAAAGGTAATGGTAACTTCAGTATGTGATTTACAAATTGCACAATATGGCATTGATAGAGGTTTAGGCGATAATCTTGCAACTTCTTATGATGATGCATCAGTCCCTTATACTCCTGCATGGGCTGCAAAAGTAACAGGTGTAGCAGCTAAAGATTTAGAAATAACAGGTCGTGAATTTGCTGATAATGCTTCTAAAACTAAAGGTAAATCAATGGTGATTTTAGGTGCGGCAATTAATCATTGGTATCACAATGATATGAACTATAGAGGCATTATGAATTTACTACATATTTGCGGTTGTGTAGGTCAATCAGGCGGAGGTTGGGCACATTATGTTGGGCAAGAAAAACTACGCCCTCAAGCTGGCTGGGCACCAATTGCTTTTGGACTTGATTGGCAGCGCCCACCGCGGCACACAGCATCTACTACTTATTGGTATTTTCATACTGACCAGTGGCGTTATGAGCGTGTTGAAGCAGATGATTTATTAGCATCAACTGCTAAAGCTAAATATAAAGGTAACCAATTAGCTGATTATAATGTTGCAGCCCAAAGAATGGGGTGGACACCATCAATGCCACATTTTGATAAAAACCCTTTAGATATTGTTAAAGAAGCAGAAAAAAACGGTGCAGTTGATGAAGCAGGTGTGTCTAATTATTTGAGTGATAAATTAAAAAGTGGTGAAATTAATTTTGCTTATGAAGATATTGATGCAGAGGAAAACCATCCTCGTAATTTATTTGTTTGGAGATCTAATTTAATTGGCTGTTCATCTAAAGGACATGAGTATTTTCTTAAACATTTATTAGGCGCTCAAAATGGTGTGCTTAGTGAAGGAGTTGAAGGTAAGGCATGTAAAGAGATTAAGTGGCATAAAAAATCTCCAGTAGGAAAATTAGATTTAATGGTTGATATTAATTTTAGACTTAATTCTACAGGAGCTTACTCAGATATAGTTTTACCTACTGCAACATGGTATGAAAAAGCTGATATTAATACTACAGATATGCATCCATTTATTCATCCGTTAGGCAAGGCAGTTGATCCAGCATGGGAAGCTCGTTCTGATTGGCAAATATTTAAAACAATTGCTAAAAAGTTTTCTGAATTAGCAGAAAAGCATTTAGGAGTAAAAAAAGATGTAGTTTCATTACCAATGCAGCATGATACCCCAATGGCATTAGCACAGCCTTTTGGAGAGGTTAAAGATTGGAAAAAAGGTGAATGCGATTTAATTCCTGGTAAGACAGCACCGCTTTTTAAGGTAGTTGAAAGAGATTATCCTAATACCTATGCTAAATATATTGCCTTAGGACCATTGATGAATAAACTTGGCAATAATATTAAAGGTATTGATTGGAATACTGATAAAGAAGTTGCAGAAGTTGCAGAAATTAATGGCACTATTAAAGAAGAAGGCATATCTAAAGGTATGCCATCACTAATGGAAGATATTCATGTTTGTGATGCAGTTATGCGTATGGCACCTGAAACAAATGGTGAAGTAGCACATAAATCATGGTCTGGACAGAGTAAAAAAACAGGCATTAACCATTCTCATTTATATAAGGGTCGTCAGGAAGATAAAATTACTTATAGGGATATAGTTGCCCAGCCTCGTAAGATTATTACTGCACCAACTTGGTCAGGGATTGAGTCAGAGGAAGTAAGCTACAATGCTTGTTATACTAATTTGCATGAACATATCCCTCTGCGCACATTAACTGGTCGTGCTCAATTTTATCAAGACCATGAATGGATGCTTGATTTTGGAGAAGGTTTTTGTGCTTATAAACCTGCAATTGATTTAAAAGCACATAAAAATATACCAAAAAATGTGCAAAACAAACCACATTTAATTTTGAATTGGATTACCCCGCATTCTAAATGGGGTATTCACTCAACTTATCAAGATAATTTAAGAATGTTAACATTATTTCGTGGAGGTCCATATTTTTGGGTATCTGAAGAAGATGCAAAAACAATTGGTCTTAGAGATAATGATTGGGTTGAAGCAGTTAATGATAATGGTGCAACAATAGCTAGAGTTGTAGTTTCGCAAAGGGTCCCAAATGGTATGGCTCTTATGTATCACGCTCAAGAAAAAAATGTTAATGTGCCAGGCTCGCCAACAACAGGTAAAAGAGGTGGTATTTTAAATACAGTCACAAGGACAGTACCGAAACCAACTCATATGATAGGCGGATATGCTCAGTTATCTTATGCATTTAATTATTATGGCACCGTTGGTTCAAATCGTGATGAATATGTCATTGTTCATAAGATTGAAGATAAAGATATTGATTGGTTGGAAAGACCTTTAACCCCTGATAGAGAAAAACAAAAAAATCCTCTAGGAATTAATAACTAATCTAAGGAGAAAAGGATATGAAAATAAGAGCACAAATATCAATGGTTCTAAATTTAGACAAATGTATTGGTTGTCATACTTGCTCAGTAACATGTAAAAATATTTGGACTAACCGTAAAGGTGTTGAATATGCTTGGTTTAATAATGTTGAATCAAAACCAGGTATTGGTTTTCCAAAGAATTGGGAGGATCAAGAAAAATACAGAGGTGGTTGGAAATTAGCAAAAAATAAACTTGAACTAAAAGCTGGTGGGCGTATAAGTAAATTTTTAAATATTTTTGCCAACCCTGATATGCCTCAAATTGACGAATATTATGAGCCATTTGACTATAAATATCATCAATTACAATCGTCGCCATTAGTAGAAGCAACTCCAACAGCTCGTCCAGTATCACAAATTACAGGTAAAGATATGGAAAAGATACATTGGGGTCCTAATTGGGAAGATGATCTTGCTGGTGAGTTTGAGAAACGCTCTAAAGATGTTAATTTTAAAGATATTGAAAAGCAGATGTATAAAGAGTTTGAACACACTTTTCATATGTATCTACCGCGTTTATGTAATCATTGTCTTAATCCAGCTTGTGTAGCTTCTTGTCCATCTGGTGCAATTTATAAACGAGAAGAAGATGGCATTGTTTTAGTTGACCAAGATAGATGTCGTGGTTGGCGTATGTGTGTATCAGGCTGTCCATATAAAAAAGTTTATTACAATTGGGAATCAGGCAAAAGTGAAAAATGTATTGGTTGTTATCCACGAATTGAATCAGGGTTACCAATGGCATGTGCTGAATCTTGTGTTGGTCGTATTCGTTATGTTGGTGTTATGCTCTATGATGCTGATAGGATTAGTAACACTGCTAAAACTAATAATGAGCAAAACTTATATCAACAACATTTAGATATATTTATGGACCCAAATGATCCAAAAGTAATTAAGCAGGCTTTAAAAGATGGCGTGTGTCAATCTTGGATTGATGCTGCTCAAAAATCACCAGTTTATAAAATGGCAATGGAATGGAAAATTGCTTTTCCTATTCATCCAGAATACCGCACTTTACCAATGATGTGGTATGTGCCGCCTTTATCTCCAGTTCAAAATCAAATTGATAAAGGTAATTTAAAAACAAAAAATGGAGTTATTCCAACTGCAGATGCAGTTCGTTTTCCAGCTAAATATTTAGCAAATATGTTTACTGCTGGTGATGAAAAACCTATTATAAGCTCTATTAGTAAATTATTAGCAATGCGCGCTCATCAACGCTTTAAAGCAGTTGAAGGTAGTGATGGTAAAGATATTTTAGCAGATGCTGGCTTAAGCGTTGAACAAGCTGAAGAGATGTATAAATATTTAGGTATTGCTAACTATGAAGACCGTTTTGTAATTCCAACTTCTCATGAAGAAACGCGTCTTGAAGACCCTTATGGCTTTCAAGGTCAAAATGGTTTTTCTGCTGGCAATTCAAGTTCTTATGGTGCAGGAAAAGGATTTAATTTATTTCCAACGGCTCGTAAAAAGGCAGTTATTCCAGTAGAAATGATGCCGAGAAGTGAGGATGAGGAGGGTTAATATGCAATTATTTAATATTTTATCAAAACTTTTAGATTACCCAGATGATGAACTTATGGCTAATTTAGATTCATTAATAAAAATTATAAAAAAAACAGAAAATATCAATAAAAATGAGAGAAAAACTTTAATTGATTTTATAATGTGGATGAAAGCTCATACCTCAATTGAAATGCAGCAACTCTATGTTGAGACTTTTGATATGAACCCAGAGCATGATTTACACTTTACCCATCATATTTTTGGTGATAATAGTGTACGAGGTCCAGCATTAATTGATTTATCAGAGCATTTTAAAAATGATGGCTTAGAAGTTAAAGATGGAGAAATCCCAGATTACTTTCCACTTATTTTAGAATATGTTTCAACTTTAACTGAGTTAGAAGCAAGAGTTTTTTTAGGACATATTAAAAAAATTATTAAAGTATTAGCAGGTAATTTAGCTAAAGCTAAAAGCCCATATGCTAAATTATTTAAAATAATTGAAATGCACAGCAATTTAGCAGAAGCAGCATAAAGGAGATAAGAGATGATGACATTAGATAATTTTTTATTTGGAGTTTATCCATATATAGCAGGCGTGGTATTTATTTTAGGTAGCTGGATTCGTTTTGACCGTGAGCAATATACTTGGAAAACAGATTCATCACAACTACTTGATAATAAAGGTATGAAATTAGCTAGTAATTTATTTCATATAGGTATTATTGGTATATTTTTTGGACATGCGGTTGGAATGTTATTGCCTCATAGTTGGTGGCAATTGGTTGCTACTGATGTGCAACATCAGTATATTGCAATTTACGCCGGAGTAATATTTGGCAGTATGACAATTGCTGGCTCAGCTTTATTATTTTATCGTCGTATTTTTAATGAACGCGTGAGAGCAGTTAGTCGTTTTCGTGATAATTTTGTTATTTTTTGGATATTAATAACTGCATTATTAGGTCTTAGTACAATTTATTATTCATATCATCATGCTAATGAAGGGGAAGTAGCAGTAATGTTAACTTTAGTTGAATATGTAAAAAGTATTGCTACGCTAAATGTAGAACCATCTTTGCTTACAGGTGTTCCTTATGCTTATAAGCTACATATGCTTTTTGGTATGACAATATTTTTAATATTCCCATTTACTCGTTTAGTGCATGTTTGGTCTGTGCCTATAACCTATTTGATGCGTCCATATCAAATCGTTAGAATTAAATTTAATAAAGCAGATTAATAAAACGGTTTTTATTAGTTGTTTAATGTTAAAAACTTAAAAAATAGTAGTTACACAAAATTATTTACAGAGCCATTTAGCCTTTCGTGAATAGCTTGTTTAACCCAGCTATTAATACTAACCCCATCAGTTTTTGCTTCTGATGCTAGCCTTGCGTGTTCTTTTGGGTCTAATCTAACAATGAACTTACCACTCATAGGTTTTTTAGGGTCTTTATTTTTTTTCTTACAAATATCTAAATAAAAATCTACTGACTTTATAAATTCTTTCTTTAAGTCCTTAGCACTTTCTGCTTCAAATAAAATAGTAGTAGGTGAATTAATATTTATTATCTCGCCCCAAAATATTTGGTCATCTTCACTATAATGAACAGACGCTTCATAACCTTTATAATTCATAACCTTGCCTCCATTGTTTTTATAAAGTTCTGTAATTTTTTAATCACATACTTTTTGATTTCATTATTAGGGTGTGGCTTATGAATTACAATCTCAATCAGTATTAAAACCTAAACAAAACATTAAAAATCACAAAAAACTCTTAGCAAAATTACAATTATAAAATTTTTTTGGAGTTTTTTAACAAAATTAGTTAGCAATCAACAGTCCCATTATTGGTCGGAGTGGAGGGATTTGAACCCCCGACCACCTGGTCCCAAACCAGATACGCTACCAAGCTGCGCTACACTCCGAAATTAAGTTGTAAAATAATACTTAGCTAATAAAGTTTAGTCAATGCCTAAATCATCCCAAATGCTATCTATTTTTTTTATTACTTCATTATCCATAATAATTGGTCTGCCCCACTCACGCTTAGTTTCATTGGTAAATTTATTTGTGGCATCAATACCCATTTTTGAGCCTAATGCCTTAGTTGGAGATGCAAAATCTAAATAATCTATAGCGCTATTTTCAATAATTGTAGTATCTCTTTTAGCATCTGCTCTAGTTGAAATTGCCCAAATAACTTCATCCCAATTGCGAATATTAATATCTTCATCTACAACAATAATAAATTTGGTATACATAAATTGCTTTAAAAAAGACCATATACCCATCATTATTTGCTTTGGGTGCCCAGCATATTGTTTATTGATACTAACTATTGCTATGCGATAAGAGCAAGCTGCAGCTGGCAGATAAAAATCATGTATTTCTGGGAATTGTTTTTGTAGTAATGGGATAAAAATTTCATTTAATGCAAGACCTAAGACCGCAGGCTCATCTAATGGTTTACCTGTATAAGTTGAATGGTATATAGGATTTGAGTTCATTGTTATCTTATTAACAGTAAAAACAGGGAATTTTTCAATTTCATTATAATATCCAGTATGGTCTCCAAAAGGACCTTCATTATGATATTCACCAGGATTTATTACTCCTTCTAAAATAATTTCAGCATCCGCAGGCACTTGCAGATCATTGCTTATACTTTTACACACTCTGGTTTTTTTTCCTCTTAAAAGGCCTGCAAAAGCATATTCGCTAATATTGTTAGGAATAGGTGTTACTGCTGCTAAAGTGGTTGCAGGGTCAGCACCGATTGCAACTGATACAGCAAAAGGTTTGTTAGGATATATTTTCTGATGCTTTTGAAAATCAAGGCAGCCACCACGATTTGATAACCAGCGCATAATCAATTTATTTTTAGCAAGTAATTGTTGTCTATAAATACCTAAATTTTGTCTTTTAGAATCTACCCCTTTAGTTATCACTAAGCCCCAAGTTATAAGAGGTGATACATCTTCTGGCCAACAAGTTTGAATAGGTAATTTTGTTAAATCTACCTTATCGGCTTCAATAATAACTTCTTGGCATTTTCCTTTTTTTATTTCTGTTACTGCCATATTCAGCACATTTTTAAATGTAGTTATTTTTTTTAAAGCTTCATTTGCTTTTTTTGGTGGAGTGGGTTGTTTAAGCTCTGCTAATAGTTCACCAATTTTTCGTAAATCTTGCACATCATTTTTACCCAAAGCTAAGGCTATTCTTTTTATTGTGCCAAATAAATTAGTTAACACTGGATATTTAGAGTTCTTAACATTTTCAAATAACAGGGCTTTGCCTTCATTTTGTAGAGCTCTTTTTGATATTTCAGTAATTTCTAAATATGGGTCAACTTCTTTAGTAATTCTAACTAATTCATTTTCATCTTCTAAATAATTTATAAATTCTTTTAAATTTTTATATTGCATAATATTTGATTTAATTAACTAATATTAGTATTTTAGGTTTAAAATTTGCCATTTAGGTTAGAATATTTAATTTTATTATGTTAGAAAAACAAAAAATAATTGAAGTATTTAATAACAGACATGCTTGTAAAGAATTTGATGCAAATAAAAAAATAACAGCAGAAGATTTTGAATTTATATTAGAGATTGCAAGATTATCACCAAGCTCATTTGGTTTAGAGCCATGGCAATTTTTAGTTATCCAAAATAATGATTTAAGAGAAAAACTAACTCCGTATATTTGGGGCGGACAAAAACAAATCCCAACTTGCAGTCATTTTGTGATTTGTTTGAGTAAAAATTCTTATTTTATGAGGTATGATAGTGATTATGCTATTAATTTTATGAAAAATGTTCAAAAGCATCCCAAAGAAATTATAGATATAAAGCATTATCGCTATAAGAAGTTCCAACAACAAGATTTTAATCTTTTGCAAAATGATAGAGCTATTACTGATTGGGCTCAAAAGCAAACTTATATCCCCCTTGCAAATATGATGACAGCAGCACAAATAATCGGCATTGATAGTTGTCCAATTGAAGGCTTTAATAAAGAACAAATGAATAAAGTGCTAAAGAGAGAATTAGATATAAATATTAAAAAATATTCAATTAGCTATGCTGTTTGTTTTGGCTATAGGAAAAGAGAGCCTGATACTAAAACCAGACAAAAAATTGAAGATATAGTTAAATATTATAATTAAGTACTATGTCTTTTGATTTTTATAAAAGAAAACAATTTAAATTAATAGCTGTTTTTTTAGTAATTTTTGTAATTATTAATGGATTATTTTATTATTTTTTTCCTGAATTTTTCAGTAGTAGTGAAAAAATTGGACAATTAGATAGATTAAAAGGTTTTGCTACCATAGAAGGAATTATTGGGGCAATTTATACACTTATTTTATTTATGAAAAGAGTTGACAATCAAGATAAACAAGTTAAAGAACAGCAAGAGCAAACAAAAAATCAGCAAGATCAAATTAGACAACAACAAAAGCAGGTAAAAATACAAAGTGAGCAGCTTGAAATCCAAGCAAAACAAAGAGTGGATGATAGATTTACTACCGCAGTAAATTTATTAGGAAATAAAGAAAGCTCAGCTCGGATTGGTGCTATTTACTCACTATATCATTTAGCTTTTGAAGATAAAAAATACCGCAATCAAATTGCGCAGATTTTATGTACACATATTCAAGATAAGACTAAAAATAAAGACTATCAAAAAAGGCATAAAAAGTCTCCTTCCAATGAAATTCAAACTTGTATTAATTTATTATTTAGATACTTTAAAGATAAAAAAAATATTAGCTTATATGGAAAATTTGGCACAGAACTTGATGTGGCTGTTTTAAAAACTGCTTTTTTAAATGGCGCTGACTTTAGAAAGGCACAATGTCAAGGGGCTGGCTTTATAGGCGCACACTGTCAAAGGGCTAACTTTAGTAAAGCACACTGTCAAGGGGCTGGCTTTACACTGGCACAATGTCAAAGGGCTAACTTTGAATTTGCACACTGTCAAGGGGCTAAATTTGGATTCGCACACTGTCAAAGTGCCAGCTTTTCAAGTACAAACTGCCAAGAGGCTGACTTTAGATACGCACAATATCAAGGGGCTTACTTTAATGGCGCACACTGTCAAGGGGCTAACTTTAAAAAGGCAAATTTTAAAGGCGCTTATGCGCTTGAAGAGGTATATTCAGATTTAAAAGATAGAATTAATAAAGATACTGAGTTAAAAACTATGTTATTTGCTGGTGAATTTGATAAAGAGGAGATAGCGGCAATAGAAAAAGCAAAACAATATTTAGATGATGCTTGGTATCAGAAAATGCAGCATATTATTAAAGAAAATCAAGGCAAAAAGCCTGACTATACCCCGAATGAATATGTGAAAAAAGGCTCTGGAGTGCTGAAAGATAGTAAAGAATTACAGGCGATTATTGCTGAATTAGAAGAAATCAAAAATATAGCAACTTAATGTTTGCTACTCTGAAGTAGAGAGTGATATTATGCTGATAAATATGTATGCTTCAATATAAGCTAGGACTTCTATTGAAGCAAGTAGTCAGCTAAATTCTATAGTTAAATTAGCAATTAATATGGCAAAAAGTGAAAATGTCAGAGTATATGCTTTAGATTATAAAGCTGAGCCAATTTATAATAATGCTAAGGGAGTAAATTATAAAATAATTGGCGTGCCCGAGGCGATTTGAACGCCCTACCTTTGGCTTCGGAAACCAACACTCTATCCAAATGAGCTACGGACACATTTTTTAATTTAATGTGTGCATAATACATTTTTCATATTAGATATTACTTCAAGTATTTTTGAATCATAAATACTGCATAAGATTTTATTACCACATCTTCTTGATTGCAAAATACCTTTAGCTCTTAAAATATCTAAATGTTGGGATATATTGCTTTGCGAAGAGCCGACTTGTTTTACAATTTCTAAAACAGGCAGTTCTTGATTATTTAACACACATAGAATTTTAAGCCTAATAGGGTGAGCCATAGCTTTTAAGATGTTAGTAGCAAATTCTATATCTTTGTTATTATCTAACAACTCATATTTTTCTTCCATGATTTTAAAACCTAATTAGCATTCCTTGAAATCCATATCTTTTTAACTTACTCAATGCTACTTTTTGATAATATCTAACTAAACTATCACCATTAAGCAGGACATCATAAATTTTCCAATTATTATTTTTTATGCGAAATAATAAATTTAAAATAACTGGATAATCGTAATAATTATTAATTTTAATTGTTGCTTTTACATTTGAGTAATTTATATTTCTAATATTAACTAATTGAAATTGACCAGTGCTATTCACTAATTTTGATAATAAGTCTTTTAGTATTCTTTGTTTTAATCTAAATATAAAAATAGATTTTTCTTTGTTAGTCATAGAATTAATATTTAAACCATACAATATACTATCAGCAATCGTTGGAATATCTAATATAGGTAAAAACTCATTTTTTATAAATAAATTTAATTTTTCGCCTGCCCTATCATTGCTTTGTGCTAGATAATTTATACTATTAACTGTAGATTGGACTTTATCTACTAATGGATTATATGAGAATGAAAATTTACTTATTAACACCAAACTCATTATAAATATAATTTTCTTTGCAAGCATTTATA
Source organism: uncultured Thiotrichales bacterium (assembly GCA_964508055.1). Classification (GTDB taxonomy): domain Bacteria; phylum Pseudomonadota; class Gammaproteobacteria; order PS1; family Pseudothioglobaceae; genus CAZDRI01. The sequence goes on along the minus strand of CAZDRI010000012.1, from coordinate 29,887 downwards.
CTCCTTTAAGGTAAAAAACTTTAGTAAAATTAATAGATTTTACAACAACAGGTTTTCATTATATAAGAAAATTATAATATTATTATGCTATTTAATTACAAAACTAAATTTAAGACTGCAATAACTGTATTTTTTGCCTTTATAACAATATTTTTAAGTTCAAATTTAATAGCAAAATCTGATGCTTTATCATTAGAAAAATTACAAGAGTTTGTTGATGTATTTGAGTATATAAAAGACACATATGTTGATGAAATAAAAGATGAAGAATTATTTAAAAATGCTATAAAAGGTATGGTGAGCAGCCTTGACCCTCACTCAAATTATTTAGAACCTAAAGAACAAAAAAAACTTGAAGAAAGCACTAGAGGTAAATTTGGCGGCTTAGGAATAGTTATAAATATGAATGAAAATGGTCTAGTAGAGATTATATCTCCTATAGACGATACTCCAGCCTATGATGCAGGATTACAACCTAATGATTTAATTGTAAAAATTGATGATAAAGAGGTAAAAGGTATGTCGCTTGATAGTGCTGTTAAACTTATGCGCGGTGAACCAGGCACAACTATTACTTTAACTATTGCTCGCAAGAATGTGAATTTATTCCCAGTAGAGTTAACAAGAGCTATTATTACTATTGATAGTGTTAAGGGTTATTTATTAAATGATAATGTTGCTTATACTCGTATTTCAAGTTTTCAACAACCAACGATTAAACTTTTAAAAGAAGAAATTAATAAATTAGAAAAAGAAAATAAAAAACCATTAGCAGCATTAATCTTAGACCTTAGAAATAATCCTGGAGGCTTACTTAGTTCAGCAGTAGCTATATCTGATTTATTTTTAGATGATAAAGGATTGATTGTATATACAAAAGGTCGTATCCCCTCTTCTTTAGTTAGTTTTAGTTCTAAAAAAGGAGATATTTTAAAAAACAAACCAATAGTTGTTTTAATAAATGGAGGTACAGCATCAGCTTCTGAAATTGTATCTGGAGCCTTACAAGACCATAATAGAGCAATTATTATAGGTCAAGCTTCATTTGGTAAAGGCTCAGTTCAAACAGCAAGGTCTCTTCCAAGTGGCTATGGTTTAAAAATAACTACAGCTCGCTATTACACTCCATCAGGTAGATCTATTCAAGCTAAAGGCATAGAGCCTGATATTGAATTACAAAATATTGAATTAAATGATGTAACCAAGACTTTTGTGCCAAAAAAAGAAGAAAACCTTACAGGACATTTAGAAAATGAAAGTAATGACAAGGAGAAAAAAGATACAAAAGATAAAAATAGCAAAAAAGATGCTAAAGAAGAAAAGCTATCTAAGACAGAAGAAAATAGGAAAAAACAAAAAGGGAGAGAATTAAATAAATTATATAAAGATTATTTTGTTCATGAAGCTTTAAATATATTAAAAGGCATAAGTATATTAAATAAATAATGGCAAAAGTAATATCAATAGCTAATCAAAAAGGAGGAGTTGGCAAAACTACTACTGCTATTAATTTAACTGCCTCTCTTGCTTTAGTAAATAAGAAAGTATTGTTAATTGATATTGACCCTCAGGGTAATGCAACTACGGGTTGTGGAGTAGATAAAAACAATTTAGAGTTATCAATTTGTGAGGTTTTATTAAAAGAATGCAATATCAATAATGCAATTATTAAATTAGATAATCTACCTTTTTATATTATCCCCTCTAATCAAGATTTAATAGTTGCAGAGGTAGATTTAATTAATAAAGATGGTAAAGAATTTAAATTAAGAGACACTATTGCAAATATAAATAGTGATTTTGATTATATTATTATTGATTGCCCTCCTTCTCTTAATATGCTCACAATAAATGCATTTAGTGCTTCTGATGGTATCATTGTCCCTATGCAATGTGAATATTATGCACTTGAAGGTTTGAGTTCTTTAATTAATACTATAGAAAAAATAAAAAAAACTATTAATCCGAAATTAAATTTAACTGGTCTTTTAAGAACTATGTATGATGGTAGAAATAATCTTTCTAATGAAGTTTCAATTCAGTTATTACAACATTTTTCACATAAAGTTTTTCAAACAATTGTTCCTCGTAATGTAAAACTAGCTGAAGCGCCAAGCTTTGGGCTTCCTATTGTAGAATATGCAAAATCGTCTAAGGGCTCAATTGCTTATATTGCATTAGCAAATGAAGTTGTCAGGAGAAATGTTAATGGATAAAAAATCAAAGTTAGGTAGGGGTTTAGATGCTTTGCTTGGAAGTAGTGTTGTAAACTTTGATTTAGCTAATGAAGGAGAATCAAAAGATAGCTTACCAATAGAAATATTACAAAGAGGTAAGTTCCAGCCAAGAATAAATATAGTTAATGAAGATTTAAATGATTTAGCTGATTCTATTAGGGCACAAGGCATTCTCCAACCAATAATTGTGCGTGAAATAGCAAATAATAAATATGAAATTATTGCTGGTGAACGCCGCTGGAGAGCTGCTCAATTAGTTGGTTTAAAAAAAGTTCCAGTAATTATTAGAGAAATATCAGATAAGGCTGCAATAGCTATTGGACTTATTGAAAATATCCAAAGAGAAGAGCTTACTCCATTAGAGGAAGCTAGCGCCTTAGAACGCCTAATAAAAGAATATAAAATGACACATAGTGAAGTAGCAAAAGCTGTAGGAAGATCGCGCTCAGCAGTGACTAATTTAATCCGACTTTTACAGCTAAATCCTCAAGTTAAAACTTTACTTAATGAGAAAAAAATTGATATGGGTCATGCAAGAACAATTTTAACTTTAAAAGATAATAAGCAATTAGAAGCAGTAAATCATATAATTCAAAAATCATTATCTGTCCGTCAAGCAGAACAATTAGTAAAAAGAATACAAACAACAACAGAAGATATTATAAAAAAAGCAAAAAAAGAAGATAGCAATATAAATGAACTAACAGATACACTAGCAGAAAAATTACATACCAAAGTCCAAATAAGAAACTATAAAAATAATAAGGGTCACATAATTATCCACTATAACTCATTAGATGAGCTAGATGGTATATTAAAACATATTAAATAATCTACTAATCCAAATTTATAAGCACTGTATCTTGCTTTAAAAAATAAAAAAACCTATCTTAATATGTAAAAATTCAAGATATTTTTTTATTTGATTTACTAATGACTTTAACTAAATCATCTGCTAAAGCCATAGCTATAGTCCAGCCTAAATGTCCACTTCCACTATTTATATATAAGTTTGGTTTGATCTCCTTAGTAATTGGCAACATATTAGATGTCATTGGTCTAAGACAAGCCCAACTATCATAATCTTTGGTATTAATTGTGGGATAACGCATTTTTACCCAATCTAATAAAAATTTAATTTTTTTCACATCAATACTATCATCATATCCATACCAATTTGCTGTGCCTGCTACCCGAAATTTTGAGCCTAATTTAGAAGTAGCAATTCTATATTTTTCATCTAACATTGCTATTTTTGCTGCGTTGGGAGTGCTTTGTTTTGATAAATTAATAGTAACAGAATAACCCTTAACTGGGTATATGTCTGTTCTATAATAATCCTTAGCTAATAAATTTGTGCCACAACCTGCTGCTATTATCACTTTATCAAAAACTAAGTTTTTATTGTTATTGCCAATAAGTTCATATTTATCTTTTACAGAGATAATTTTCTTTATCTCACAATTAAATATTGTCTTTAAAGCATATCTATCTATGAGTATCTGCACTAAAGCTTTTATAAATTTATACATATCACCACTACTATCATCTATAGAGTATAAGCCGCCTTTAATATTAGCTAAATTTATTGATGAATCTAATTTATTAATATCATTTGGAGTCAATATTTCTCTATTAAATCCTGTTTTAGCTAATTTAGAATTAAAAGCTATTGCTTTATTAAAACTCCTTGTATCGCTATAAATACTTAAAATGCCTTTTTTTTGATAATTAAAATCTATTGTTTCTTCTTTTAATATTTCCTCAAATAGCTCTCTTGATTTTATGGCATAAGAGATAAGTTTTTTAGTAGTAAATATATGTTTATTTAAAATAATATTTTTAAAAAAATTGGCAAGCCATAAAAATTTTTCACAATAAAACATACTACCTATATCAATTGCTGGATTTTTTTTAAGCTTATAAATAATAGCTTTATAAACATTATCATAAGTAAGCCAAGATTCACAATTACACACTGATAGTTGTCCTCCATTAGCATAAGAGCATTCTTTGGCAATGCTGTCTTGTCTATCTATTATTGTTATGTTATATCCTAATTTTGCAAGCCTTAAAGCACTAGTAACTCCAATAATGCCGCCGCCTATTATTGCAATGTTTTTTGATTGATAACTACTAGTCAATGTGATGATTAAATAGTCTAAGCTAAATATGTTTAATAATTTATTTTAAAGCGTAAATTATTAATATTTTTTTTGGGCTTTTTATTTAAAATAATGAGAATTATAGCTAGTATAAATCCTAAGATTGATTGTAAAAATAATATTGCACCATCTTCTTTAATACTAACTTCCATAGGAACTATAATATAAAGCAAAATAATAGCTAACATAAATATAGCGACAAACACCCCACTTATAAAATGTTTTTTTCTTATTTTGTTTCTATTAATAATTGGTGATAGTAGCTTAAACAACATAAGTAATTCTAAGAAATATATGACATAAAGAAAGTATTCTTTAATAATATCTTTGAAACTTCCTCCTAAATTATCAGCTATTGAAGTTGCAATAGCAGTATATAAATTAACAAAATCTTCATTTGCAATTAACTTATTATATAAAGAAAATATAATTAGCACTGATATTAATAATACAACAATCAAATTTATAACTAATTTAAAATTACTCATATAATTTACCTTAATTTCATATACTTATGGGGCTATAGTATACAGTATTAATTGAAATTATTGTGTGCGTCCAATATACAATATATTTATTTTTATTTATTTTAATGTGTTAAAAGAGTGCTACAAAATGTATAAAAATATATATGCAAAACTATTGCCCTACTGCATATCAAAACCTTACGATTTTTTCATCAGTTGCTGCAATATTTACAAAACCAAATGCTTATATTACATCTAACCACTCACATTCTTATAGATTTTTTTAGACTTTTTTGGGCTTTGCCAAATGTTATTTTATTCAACAGTTATACTTGGAAATTTATTAGTAAAATCTTTAGTGCTTTGAGCAAGTTTAGCACTCATTTTAAGAGCTACTTCAGTATATATTTTAGCTATTCTACTATCAGGTTTTTGCACAACTATTGGAGTTCCTTTATCAGAACAGCTACGAATTTCAGTATCTAATGGCAGGGCACCTAAGAAATTAGTTCCTAATGATTTAGCCATATCTTCACCACCGCCTGTGCCAAAAATTGCATCTTCATTACCACATTTAGAGCATATATGAATGCTCATATTTTCAACAATTCCTAAAATAGGTATTGATACTTTTTCAAACATTTTTAAACCTTTTTTTGCATCTATAAGAGCAATATCTTGTGGTGTAGTTATTATTACTGAACCACTTACAGGAATTTTTTGTGCTAAAGTAAGCTGAGTATCACCGGTACCTGGAGGTAAGTCTATAATTAAGTAATCAACTCCACGCCAAAGAGTATCTCTTAAAAGTTGCTCTAAAGCCTGAGTAACCATAGGACCGCGCCAAATCATAGGAGAATCTTCATCTACTAAATAGCCAATAGACATACTTTGCATACCATGACCTAATATAGGAAGTAATTTACCTTCTTTAGAAGCTTCTGGTTTTTGTGAACTCAAGCCTAACATTCTTGGCTGTGAAGGACCATATATATCTGCATCTAAAATTGCGGCTTTAGCACCCTCTTTTTGTAATGCTAATGCTAAATTTAGAGCAATTGTTGATTTACCAACACCTCCCTTACCTGAGGCTATTGCTATAATATTTTTTACTTCATTTAAAGGCTCAACACCTTTTTGAACACTATGCGGAGATATTATTGAACTTATATCAACCGAGACATTATTAATACTATTATCAGCTAAGGTGTTTTTTATTTCATCTTTTAAAGATTTGATATAACTTTTAGCAGGATAACCTAAAGTAATTTTTATATCTATCTTATCATTATCAATAGTAATTTCATCTATTAATTTAGCAGCTACAATGTTATCTCCAGTATAGACATCAATGACATTTTCTAAAATTTTATTTATTTTATCTTCGCTCAAATCAGCCATTATGCATGCTCCATATATTGGTAAAATCTATACATTTTAAACTATTTAACTATATTATAAAATACTAATATTTATAGAGTTATTTAAAAACTATAATTTATGACAAATAGAAAAATCCTAGTTACTGCAGCACTACCTTACGCTAATGGTGAAATACATCTTGGTCATTTATTAGAATATATTCAAACTGATATTTGGGTTAGGTTTCAAAAATTACATGGCAATGAATGTCATTTTGTTTGTGCTGATGATGCGCATGGAACCCCTATTATGCTTAAAGCTCAAGAATTAGGCATAACAACTAAGCAATTAATTAAAGACGTAGCAATAAGACATCAAAAAGATTTTAAAGATTTTTATATAAATTTTAGCAATTATCACTCTACTCATTCAAAAGAAAATAAACTATTAGCAGAGGACATTTACAATAAATTAAATGCTAAAGGCTATATTAGTAAAAAGACAATATCTCAAGCTTATGATGATGTGAAAAATATGTTTTTACCTGATAGATTTATTAAAGGGGATTGTCCCAAATGTAATACTAAAAATCAATACGGAGATAGTTGTGAGAATTGTGGAGCTACTTATCAACCAACTGATTTAAAAAATGCGAAATCAGTAATGTCAAACACTACTCCAGTTGTGAAAAAATCAGAACATTACTTCTTTAATTTACCAAAATTTAGCAAAAAATTGCAAGAATGGACCAAAGCAGGACACTTACAAGAGCAAATAAGTAATAAATTATCCGAATGGTTTTCTCAAGGACTTAAAGAGTGGGATATATCAAGAGATGCTCCATATTTTGGATTTCAAATTCCTAATATTAAAAATAAATATTTTTATGTATGGCTTGATGCTCCAATTGGTTATATGGCTAGTTTTAAAAATTATTGTGATAAAAATAATATTGATTTTGATGAATATTGGCATAGTGAAAGCAAAACAGAGCTTTATCATTTTATTGGTAAAGATATAGTTTATTTTCATTCACTATTTTGGCCTGCTATGCTTATGGGTAGTGGATATCGCACCCCAACTGCTATTTTTGCTCATGGTTTTTTAACTGTAAACTCTGAAAAAATGTCTAAATCAAGAGGTACATTTATTCAGGCTAGAACTTATCTAAAACATCTAAATCCAGAGTATTTACGCTATTATTATGCTTATAAATTAAATAGCAGAATTGATGATATTGATTTAAATTTGCATGATTTTAAACAAAGAGTAAATTCAGATTTAGTTGGTAAGGTTATTAATATAGCTTCTCGTTCAAGTGGCTTTATAATCAAAAATTATGCTAATACTTTAAGCAGTGAAATTGTTGATATTAATTTATATAATAAATTTGTTGTTAAAGATCAAGAAATAGCTACATTTTATGAAAATAGAGAATATTCTCAAGCAATGCGCGCAATAATGCTTCTTGCTGATATGGCAAATCAATATATAGCTGATAAAGAGCCTTGGAAACTTATAAAAGATAATAATAAAAAAGAAGAAGTGCATAATATTCTTACTCTATCTATTAATTTATATAAGATTTTATTAGTTTATTTAAAACCAGTATTACCAAAAATGGTTGCAGATAGTGAAAAGTTTTTAAATATAAAACCACTAAAATGGGATGACATATCAAAGCCCTTAATAAATCATAAAATTAATAAATTTAAACCGCTTATGAATAGAATTGAGGACGATAAAATTAAGGCAGTAATTGATGATACTAAACAAGACACTAATAAAAAACCTATTGAGAGAAATGATAATATGATTCAAATTGATGACTTTTTAAAAGTTGATATGCGTGTTGCAAAAATTGTAAAAGCACAAAATGTTGAAGGCTCTGATAAATTAATACAATTAACTTTAAATGTTGGCGAGAAAAATACTAAAAATGTATTCGCTGGTATTAAATCAGATTATTCACCTAAAGATTTAGAAGGCAGGTTAACTATTATGGTTTATAACTTAGAGCCTAGAAAAATGCGCTTTGGAGTATCAGAAGGTATGGTTCTTTGTGCCTCAGATGGTAAGAGCCTACATCTTTTAGCAGCAGATAGTGGTGCTAAGCCTGGTATGAAAGTAAGTTAAACTAAAAGTATTACATATAAAATACAAAAAACAGTCCTTTAAACTAAATTTAAGTTATATATTATTTCATCAATTATTTGATAAGGCTTCTTACCTGTAACATCAATTATCAAATTAGCAGAGTTCTCATATAAGCTTTCTCTTTTATCTAAAATATTTTTAATAGTTAGATATCTATCTTCAGCATTATCTAATAATGGTCTTGATTTTTTAGATTTTAAGGTTCTTTCAACTAATTGCTCAATTGATGACTTTAGATAAATCACAATTCCAGTTTTTGTCAAAATATTAGTATTTTCACTATTTAATACCACTCCACCGCCAGTGGCTAATACAATATCCTTTTTTTGACATAGATGTGCAATCATATTTTTTTCTCTTTTCCTAAAGCCTTTTTCACCCTCTAAATCAAAAATATGAGGAATGCTAACTCCAGTCCTATCCATAATTTCTAAATCACTATCATAAAAACTTAAATTTAATCTTTTTGCTAACTTCTTGCCGAGAGAGGTTTTGCCAACACCCATAGCTCCTATTAGATAAATATTTTTATTTTTCATTATTTTGAAGCTCCCATAAATCAGCATATTTAATAAATGTTGAATGGGCAGATAGTATTGCTAGTAAAAATCCTTGTTTTTTGTCTAAAAAACCAAGTTTTATAATATACATTTTAATAAAACAAGCAATAGCATGGATTATTCCTTGAGTTAATGATGCTTTTTTACCAAGTTTATTTTTTGACCTAGCCCAAGCTTGAGCGTATTTGCTAGATTTTATTAAATAATGGGACAAATTTTTATAAGGATAATGTATTAAATCACCTTTAAGCTTTACATTTTTTAAATTGTGAAGTAGTTTTTCATGAACTAAAGCATCATCCCAATTAGCACTATTATTAGGATAAAGTCTTGTTATCCAATCAGGGTACCATCCAGAATGTAAGATTTTTCTACCGAAGCAAATACTTAGTCTTGATAATGAATACACGCAATTTTTATTATCTTGCCTGATTACTTTTAAAATATTTTTTTTAAGTTTTTCAGTTACTATCTCATCAGCATCTATCATTAAAACCCAATCACAATTTACATGTTTTTGTGCTTTTTGTCTTTGAATACCATAACCAGACCAATTATTATCAACATATATTTTGTCAGTATATTTTTGGGCAATTTTTACAGTTTTATCTCCACTATTAGAGTCTAAAATAATAATTTCATCTGCAAAATCTAAAGATTTTAAGCAATTTTCAATATTTTCCTCTTCATTTTTTACTATTAAAACTGCTGCTAAGGTTGCCATATTAGTTTTTTTGTTTTCCAACACTTACTTTAATAATTTTATTTATATCAATCATTTCTCTAAAAGCTCTTTGGACATCATTTTTAGTTAGTTTCTTTATTTTATCCGCAAAACTATTAATATAATCTAAAGGCAGATTATAAAAACCTATAATTGATAAATAAGTAATCAAATCAGAATTTGTTGCAATAGATAAAGGAAATCCATCAATTATATTATTTTTAGCATCATTAAAAATTTCATCGTCTATTTCTGAACTAATAAAATCATTTAAAGTTTTAATTGCTGTTTTGTAAGCATCGTCTAGTTGGCTGTTTTTTGTTTGTAGCTTTATTAAAAAAAAACCATTATAAGCCATTGGACGCATAGAGCTATAAACACTATAAGCCAGCCCTTTTTTTTCTCTTATTTCTTCAGATAATAGTGATGTAAGACCGCTTCCTCCTAATATATGATTAGCTAAATAAATATGATAATAATCTTTATGCTCTCTAGAAACTCCTGGTTGACCTAAAATTAAATGACTTTGTTTTGAAGGGAATTCAATATGCTTAGCCTCAGCCTTATTTAAGTTTCTTACCTTATTAAGTTTTTTAGGTTTTAAACCTGTTTTAAATTTAGAAGCTATGTTGTTTGCAATTTTAATTGCTTTTTCTTTAGTTATATCTCCAACAATTGCTATTGTTAGGTTTTTTGCAACATAGTATTTATCAAAAAAAAATTTAATATCATCTTGGGTTATGGCATTAATTGTTTTTTCATTCCCAATAGCATTATGCTGATATGGATGAGCTTTAAATATTAATTTAAAAAATTCATCGCTTGCAATACTTCCAGGTTTTTGTGAATTTTTTTTTAATTGTAATAGATGTTGTTTTTTTAATCTATTTATTTTGTCTTTTGGAAAACTAGGTTTAGCAATAACATTTATAAATGTAGCTAAAGAGCTATCTAAAAGAGCTTTTCTTGATAGGGTTCTCAATGAGACCATAGCCATATCTTTTAATGAGTTGACAGTGAATTCTGCTCCAGTTTGCTCAAATTTAGCTATTATTTCTTCTTCACTGTATTTTTCACTTCCCATACCAATTAAAGAATTTGTTAATTTAGCTAACCCTGATTTATCACCATCTCTACTAGCAGCAGCATCAAAACTAAGAGAGATATCCAACATTTTCAAACTATGGTTTTCTAAAAAATATACTTTAGCTCCATTCACAGTTTGCCAATTTTGAATATCTAATTTAGCTAATACTAAATTAGGCAATAATAAAACAAATAAAAATAATCTAATCATATTTTTAATGGTATTAATTTAGCAGTAGATAGCTTTTTATTATCAAGATACTTCTTAGCTATTCTTTTTATTTCTGCAGCATCTACGGCTAACATATTTTCAGCATATTTATCAATTTCTAAATATCCTAAACCTACTGTTTCTAACACCCCTAAATAATAAGCTTGAGTTGATATTGAATCTTGTTCATAGACATGTTGTGCTTCTATTTGTGCTTTTATGCGTTGTAGTTCTTTTATGGATATATCTTCAGATTGTAGCTTGGTTATTTCATTTAAAACTTCACTTTGAATGTCTTCTACTGTATTAGCTTCTGCTGGTGTTAGCATAAAAGTAAATAAGCTATTATATTTACTATAAAGAGAGTAAGAAGTATTAATACTAGCAACTATTTGTTTTTCTCTTTGAAGTTTTTTTGTTAATCTTAAATCTAATAAATAAGCTAACATTTCTAAAGTGTATGCTTCTTTTATAGTCTCAGCAGTTTTTAGGCTAGGAACAGGGTATGCCATAGTGTAAAAAGGCACTTTAGAATAAGCTTTTAATTCTATATTTTGGGCTTTATATTTATTATCATCTATATAGTTATTTTTTTGAATATTAGGATCTTTGTATATAACACCAAAATATTTGTTAGCTAATTTATAAATATCCTCAGGCTCAACATCACCTACCACAACTAATGTAGCGTTATTAGGGGCGTAAAACTTTTGATACCAGTTTTTTAAATCTATTAATTTATAATTTTTAATATCATCCATCCAGCCAATTACAGGATTAGCATAAGGATGACCCTTTGGATAAACATTACTTAGTAATTTCTCATATAATTTTGAGTTAGGATTATCTTCAATTCTTAATCTTCTTTCTTCTTCAACAACTTTTCTTTCTTTTTCAAATTCTGCTTTATTTAAAATTAAGTTTTGCATTCTGTCAGCTTCTAATTTAAAAGCTATATTAAGTTTGGATTTTTTCATTTTTTGATAATACCCAGTGTAGTCTCTTGAAGTAAATGCGTTTTCACTGCCACCATTTTTAGCAATAATTTTTGAAAACTCTCCTACTCCATAGTTTTTAGTGCCTTTAAACATCATATGCTCTAACATATGAGATATACCAGTTATGCCTTTAGTTTCATCTGCCGAGCCTACTTTATACCAGAGCTGGGATATAAATATTGGAGAGCGGTGGTCTTCTTTAACTATAATTTTTAAACCATTATCTAACTTAAATTCAGTTATTGCAGCAAATAAAGGTTGAATTAAAATAAAAAAAAGTAAAATAGTATGTTTCATAGCCCACAATTTAACTAGTTTTAAATTTAAAAATTATATACTATATGGACACCTCTAATAACTATCATAAAATTTTGCAAGTCTTTAAGGTGTTGATTTTTAGGCGTGCTTTGAAGTTAATGGTTTGTATCATTAACAAAAAGCACAACAACAAAAATAGCGCCTTAAAGCCTTGCCCTACGGGACTTAGCCAAATTATTATTGGCTTTGTTACATTTTTTATCATATCAATAAGTATGACTTCAAAATATGTCTCGCCAATAAAAATTTGGCGTTGTCAAAAAATATAATAGTTATTAGAGGTGTCCATATGTTTAAAATCTTTAAAAAAACAAAATCTGCAACAGATAATAAAAGCCTTAATGATGGTTTAGCAAAAAGTAGACAAAACTTAGTTTTTAGAATAAAAAACTTACTTTCAGGAAAAAAAATTTCAGATGATTTAATTGAAGAATTAGAAACAATTTTATTAACTGCTGATGTAGGGATTAAAACCACTGACTATTTAATTGCTAATTTACTTAAATCTATAAAATCTAAAACTAGCAATGATGATTTATATGATTTATTAAAACAAGGATTAGAAAATTTATTAATTGATGATAATGAACTAAAAATAACCGATTTAAAACCTTTTGTTATTTTAGTAGTAGGTGTAAATGGCGCTGGCAAAACTACTACAATTGGTAAACTTGCAAAACATATTCAAAATAATAATAAATCAGTAACATTAGCAGCAGGAGATACTTTTCGTGCAGCAGCAATAGAGCAATTAAAAGAATGGGGGGTGAGAAATAATATCCCAGTTATCAGCCAAAAAACAGGTTCAGATAGTGCTTCAGTTATTTATGATGCTTATCAGTCTGCAAAGGCAAAAAATATAGATGTTCTTATTTGTGATAGTGCTGGCAGATTACATACTCAAAGTAATCTTATGGATGAGCTTAAAAAAATAAAAAGAGTGCTACAAAAAGCAGAAATTAATGCGCCTCATGAAACAATGTTAGTTATAGATGGCAGCAGCGGACAAAATGCTGTTAATCAAGCAAAAGAATTTAATAGTGCTATTGGCTTGGATGGTATTTCTATAACTAAACTTGATGGTAGTGCAAAAGGTGGAATTGTTTTTAGCATAGCTAATGAATTTAAACTGCCTATTCGTTTTATTGGGATAGGTGAGGCAATTAATGATTTAAAGGTTTTTAATAAAAGTGAATTTGTTAAGGCACTTTTTAATTAAAAGCGTTTATAGCTTTAAAATTACTAAAAAGAATGACTTATTATATAAGTTTGCCTGGTTTTTATTTTTATCTGAGAAAGATACTTAGCTCTAACTCTCTAAGGTTAGATAATAATTACTTGACCTATAAGGGCTGAGTGAGGCTTTTATTTAACAAATTAATTTTGATATAATTATAATCTTGTAAATTATATGCCATATAAAGAAACAGCCATATTCAACAAAAAGATAAGCTCTACAGCTGCAATAAACACAATTAATAAAAGAAAATTTAATTTGACCTTTAATATTAATGATATTTAGACAGAATTATATTTTAAAAAAAATAAAATTGATATTAAATTACTAGATGAAAAATACAAAAAATTAATTAAGTCAGGTAGGCGGATTTAGACAGAATTATATTTTAAAAAAAATAAAATTGATATTAATTACTAGATGAAAAATACAAAAAATTAATTAAGTCAGGTAGGCGGATTTAGAATTAGTTACATCTTAGTAAATGATTTTTTCACATCAAGGCATTTCTGGTGGTTATAAATCAATTCTTTAAGATAAATTAAAGCTAAAATAATAAAACTATATTAATTACTAAAAGTTTATGAAAATAATAAGCATATCTTTTTTTTTACTAATTGTATTTAATGTTAATGCTGCTGAAATTAAAATAGCTGTAGCTAGTAATTTTAAAAGTGCGATATATCCTTTAGTCAAAGAGTTTGAGAAAAATACTAAGCATAAAATTATTCTTAGTTTTGCATCAACTGGTAAACATTATGCTCAAATAAAAAATGGTGCACCTTTTAGTGTGTTTTTAGCAGCAGATGTTAAAAGAGCAAAACTTTTAGAGCAGCAAAATATTGCTATCAAAGGTAGTAGATTTACTTATGCAATAGGTAAGTTAGTGTTATGGAGTAAGGCTGAAACAAAAAACTTAAATAATATTTTGCTTCAAAACAAATTTAAATTACTTGCTATTGCTAACCCAAGACATGCTCCTTATGGCAAAGCAGCAAAGGAATATTTAGAAAACATTAATATTTGGCATAATATTAAAAATAAACTTATAAGAGGTGAAAATATTAATCAAACATTTCAATTTGCTGATAGTGGCAGTGTTGACTTAGCATTAATTGCTTTATCACAAGTAATTACAAGCAATAAAACTAAGTTTGAGAAAATAGATGAGAATTTATATACTCCAATCAAACAACAAGCAGTATTATTAAAGAATGAAAATATAGCTAAATTATTTTTACAATTTATAAAAAGTGATAAGGCTAAAAAAATCATCAAAAAATATGGGTATGACACTTTGTGATATTAAATGAATTTGACATTATTGCTCTTTTAACAACTTTTAAATTAGCTTTTATAACAACTTTAACATTGTTAATTTTAGGTACACCCCTAGCTTGGTTTTTAGCACGCACAAAATGGCGATTTAAATTTTTTATTGAAGCAATAATTGCTATGCCATTAATACTACCACCAACTGTATTAGGATTTTATCTATTACTAGCTTTTGGAGTAGAAGGACCTATCGGTAAGATAACCCAATTTTTAGGTATTAAACCATTGGCATTTAGCTTTAGCGGTTTGGTTGTTGGTTCAGTTATTTATTCGCTACCCTTTGTAGTCCAACCTTTACAAAACGCATTTGAAGCAGTTAATCAAAGGGCTATAGAAGTAGCAGCTACACTTAGAGCATCACCAATTGATAGATTTTTTACTGTAGTAGTCCCTTTATCAAGAGCAGGGTTTTATAGTGCGTTTGTATTGGGTTTTGCTCATACTATTGGAGAATTTGGCGTGGTTTTAATGATTGGCGGTAATATCGTAGGAGAGACTCAAGTAGTATCAATTGCAATATATGACCATGTAGAAAGCCTTGAATATGCTAATGCTAACTTATTATCAATTTTAATGTTGATTATTAGCTTTTTATTATTAGTTACTATTTATGCTTCTAATAAGCGTTTTAAGTTAAAGTTTTATGAATAATATCAAAGCTGAATTCAAAATTAATAAGGCAAATTTTAACTTAGATGTTAATTTTAGCTTGCCGCTAAGTGGCATAACTGCTTTATATGGTGAATCAGGTTCTGGAAAAACAACTCTTTTAAGAGCAATAGCTGGGCTTGATAAATATGATGATTCTTATTTAAAAATAGCAGATGATATTTGGCAAGATGAAAATAAATTTATTGCGCCTCATAACAGAGACTTAGCTTATGTTTTTCAAGAAAGCTCAATATTTGAGCATTTAGATGTAGAACAAAACTTGCAATACGGCTATAAAAGAATAGCTCTTAATAAAAGAAAAATCAGCTTAGAAAAAGCCATAAACTTTTTAGATATAAAACCTTTATTAAAAAGAAAATCATTTGAATTATCATTAGGTGAAAAACAACGAGTAGCCATTGCTAGAGCTTTAGTTTTAAGTCCAAAATTATTATTAATGGATGAGCCTTTAGCAGCACTTGATTTTGCCCGCAAGAAAAAAATAATGCCTTATATTGCATCATTAAATAAGGAATTAAATATACCTATAATTTATGTAAGCCATTCTAATGATGAAGTTGCATATTTAGCTGATTATTTAATGCTAATCTCCAATGGTAAGATTAAAGAAAGCGGTGATATATCAAATATGCTAACTAGGTTTGATTTACCTTTAGCCTTAGATTATGATGCTGAATCTATCATAGATGCAGAAGTAAAAAACCATGATAAAGATAATTTCATCACTACACTTTTATCTAAAGCAGGAGAATTTAGTGTTTTATATAATAAAATTGAGATAGGCTCTAAAGTTAGAATAAGAATATTAGCCAAAGATGTAAGCATTACTTTAAAAAGACAAGAAAATACCAGTATATTAAATATATTCCCAGCAATTATTGATGATTTGAGTTATAAAAACAAAGCACAAATAAGTTTGCGATTATTGATTGGAGACAATATTCCAATCCTAGCAAAAGTTACTTATAAGTCTTATAAAAACCTGAAATTAAAAAAATCAAAGAAAGTATATATCCAAGTTAAAAGTGTTGCATTAATAGCATAAATTTAAGGTTGTTGAAAGTGCATTTTTTTCACTTAATAGATACCACTTAAAAACTATATTGGGGATAGGATTTGAGGAAGGGGATTTTTATTAGAGACTTTATAAGTTGTTGATTTAGCTACTTTTTATCATAAAAACAATTTTGACACTTCTTTAATTTTCATACCTAACTCAGTAGGTGATTTAACTGTGTGCACGCCTGCTTTTTCTAAGGCTTTGTACTTATCATCCGCCCTACCCTTAGAGCCAGCAATTATAGCTCCTGCATGTCCCATTCTTTTACCCTTAGGTGCTGTAACTCCAGCAATATAAGCTACAACCGGCTTTGTTACATTTGATTTAATAAATTCAGCAGCTTCTTCTTCAGCACTACCCCCAATCTCACCTACCATAATAATAGATTTTGTTGCATCATCTGCTTCAAATAAAGTTAGAGCATCTATAAAATTAGTGCCATTAATTGGATCTCCTCCAATACCAATACAAGTGCTTTGTCCTAAGCCTACTTCAGTTGATTGATGCACGGCTTCATAAGTAAGTGTGCCTGATCTAGATACAATACCAACTGTGCCTTTCTTATGAATATCACCAGGCATAATACCAATTTTGCACTCCTCAGGAGTTATAATACCTGGACAGTTAGGACCTATTAATCTTGAATTAGAACTGTCAATTACTTTTTTAACAACTAACATATCTAAAACTGGTATTCCTTCAGTAATACATACTATAAGCTCAATACCAGCATCTACTGCTTCAATTATTGAATCTTTACAAAATGGGGCTGGAACATAAATTACACTTACTGTTGCTTGGGTCTCTTTAACTGCTTGTTTTACAGTATTAAAAACTGGCAAACCTAAATGGGTCATACCACCTTTATTTGGAGTAACTCCTGCTACCATTTTAGTGCCATAGGCTATAGCTTGCTCAGAATGAAAACTTCCTTGAGAACCTGTAAAGCCTTGACAAATAACTAAGCTATCTTTATTTACTAACACACTCATTTAGTTATTACCTCCTGCAGCTTCTATTGCCAACTTTGCTCCTTTTGTTAAAGTATCAGCTACTTTAATATCAAAATCACAATTTTTTAATTTATTCAAACCTAATTTAGCATTATTACCCTCTAAACGCACAATAAGAGGTATATCAATATCAACACTTTTTATTGCTTCAATAATGCCATCAGCAATTAGATCACAGCGCACAATACCACCAAAAATATTAATTAATATGCTTTTAACTTTAGCATCAGAAATAATTATTTTTAAAGCTTTGGCAACCCTTTCAGCTGTTGCACCACCGCCTACATCTAAAAAGTTAGCAGGATTACCACCATGTAATTTAATTAAATCCATTGTCGCCATAGCAAGTCCGGCTCCATTTACCATACAACCTACATTTCCATCTAAAGATATATAATTTAACTCCCATTCTTGGGCTTCTAATTCTCTTTTGTCCTCTTGAGTTATATCTCTTATATCTAACAACTCTTTTTGGCGAAATAGTGCATTAGAATCAATATTTACTTTAGCATCCAAACATAACAAATCTCCATCATTTGTTACTACTAAAGGATTTATTTCTAATAAAGATAAATCTTTATCAAAAAACATTTTATAAAGATTAATTAACATTTTGCCAAGTTGGGATGTTTGTGTTTTAGAAAGTCCTAAAGCAAAAGATAATTCTCTTATTTGATAAGGCATAACACCTAAGGTAGGGTCTATTGCTATTTTTATAATTTTCTCTGGGGTTTCTTCTGCTACTTTTTCAATTTCCATACCTCCTTCTATAGAGACCATAAATACTACTCGCTGTGAACTTCTATCAATTACTGCCCCTAAATAAAGTTCTGTTTTAATTGAGCATACTTCTTCAATTAACATAGTATTAACTGGTTGACCACTTTTGTCAGTTTGAAAAGTTATTAAATTAGTCCCCATAAAAGACGCTACCATCTCTAATGCTTCTTTTTTAGAATCAACTAACTTAACTCCGCCAGCCTTACCTCTACCTCCAGCATGAATTTGTGCTTTTACTACCCATCTATCGCTAGATAGCTTATCAATTGCATTTGATACTTGACTAATATCCGTTATTACCTCTCCTTTAGGCACTGGTAGAGAATAATTTTCAAATAACTGCTTTGCTTGATATTCGTGTAAATTCATATTTAACTTTTATTTCTATTTATTGTGTGTATTGCTCTATTATCAACCGCCAATGCCGCTTCGTGAATTGATTCAGATAAACTAGGATGGGCAAAAACTGTTCTTTGTAAATCTTCTGTAGAACCTTCAAACTCCATAGTAATTACTGCACAAGCAATTAGCTCTGATACATTTTTACCAAACATATGAACCCCTAAGACTCTATCAGTTTTTGCATCTGCTAAAATTTTTATAAAACCTTCGGTAGAATTTGCAGTTTTTGCCCTGCCATTGGCTGTAAAAGGAAATTCACCAGTTTTGTAGTTTATATTGGCATTCTTTAATTCATCCTCTGTCTTACCTACCCACGCAATTTCAGGCTCAGTATAAATGACCAAAGGTATTAAATCATGATTAATATTTGTTTTTTGCCCTGTGATTCTTTCTGCTACCATAATGCCCTCTTCTGAAGCTTTATGTGCTAGCATAAAACCTTCAACAACATCACCAATAGCATAAACTCCTGCTACACTTGTTTGGTTGTATTCATCTACTTCAATTTGACCTTTAGTATTTAATTTAACCCCTGAATCCTTAGCTAATAAGTTTTTAGTATATGGTTTTCTACCAACTGCAATTATTGCTTTGTCAAATTTTTCAGTTTTAGCTTCATCTTTTTCTTCATAATTTACATTGATATAATTTTTTAAAGCTTTTATGCTTGTTACTTTAACTTTTGTTTTTATATCTAAGCCTTGTTTCTTAAAGGAGCGCAAGGCTAATTGAGATACTTTTTTATCAGCATTAATTAATAAATCATCATATTGTAGTAAAGTTACTTTTGCTCCAAGCCTACGCCAAACACTACCTAATTCCAAACCTATAACCCCAGCCCCCACAATGCAAAGATTGTTAGGCACACTTTCCCAATTAAGAGCACCTTCTGAATCTACTACTCTATCAGCAACTAAAGGCATAGTATCAATTGTAATTGGTTTTGAACCTGATGCTAAAATAATACTGTCTGCTTTAATTGTCTTAGTTTTTTTATTATGAGTTGTGATTTTTACTTTTTTATCTTTTAGTAAAGTACCAACTCCTTGGAACCAATCTATTTTATTAGCTTTAAATAAAGCCTCAATACCAAAAGTAAGTTCAGATACGATTTTATCTTTACGAGCAATAATAGCTTTTATATCAACTTTTGCTTCCTTAAAACTAACTCCAAAATCTTTTGCCTGATGTTCTAATTTTGCATAAAATTCTGAGCTTTCTAACAATGCCTTAGATGGAATACATCCTACATTTAAGCAAGTTCCGCCCAAAGCAGGTTTGTTTTGTTTATTTATCCATTTTTCTACACACGCTACTTTTAAGCCCAACTGTGCTGCTCTTATGGCTGCTACATAACCACCAGGACCACCACCAATTACTATAACATCATAATCCATAACATAACCTCAATACATGCACTACAAAGATAATAACAATCTACTTGGGTCTTCCAAGTTTTCTTTAATTGAACGCAAAAATAATACAGCCTCTTTGCCATCAATAATTCTATGATCATAAGATAGTGCTAAATACATTACAGGTCTTATAGCTATTTCGCCATTTACTGCTACTGGTCTATCTTTAGTAGCATGCATACCTAAAATTGCACTTTGTGGCGGATTGATAATAGGGGTTGATAACATAGAACCAAAAACTCCTCCATTTGATATAGTAAATGTGCCTCCAGTTATTTCATCAATAGTTAATTTACCATTTTTTGCTTTCATAGAAAAATCAAATATTGAGCTTTCTATTTGATATAAATTCATATCATGTGCATCTTTTAATACTGGAACTACTAAACCTCTATCTGAAGATACTGCAATACCTATATCACAAAAACCATGATATATAATGTCATTACCATCAATATATGCATTTACTGCTGGAAATTTCTTTAAAGCCTCAACTGCTGCTTTTACAAAAAATGACATAAAGCCTAATTTGATATTATGTGTTTTTTCAAATTCTTCTTTATATTTATTACGAATATTAATAACTGCACTCATATCAAGCTCATTAAAAGTAGTTAGCATAGCAGTGGATTGAGTAGCATTTAATAATCTTTCTGATATTCTAGAACGCAATCTACTCATAGGAACTTTTCTTTCTATTCTGTCTTTTGCATCTAATTTACTGGTTTCAAAAGTTTTATCTTGACTTTGGCTTAATACATCTTCTTTTAAAATTCTTCCTGCTTTTCCAGAACCTGATACTTCATCTCTAGTAAGATTTTTCTCAGCCATAATCTTACGCACAGCAGGACCTGTAGCTTTAGATGCTTGCTCTTTAACTTGTTTATTTATAGCTTTTTCTTCTGCTTTAGAATCTAAATTTGTAGCTTTATCCTTCATATCATCTTTAAGATCTTTTTCAATCATTCTCCCTAAAAGCTGTTCTGCTTTTACTAAAGCACCTTGCTTTTCTATGATTTCTTTTAATTCGCCATTTGCCTCTGACGGCACTTCTAATACTACTTTGTCAGTTTCTATTTCAACTATTACTTCATCCACTCTCACAGTATCACCAGGTTTTTTATGCCATAAAGCTACCGTTGCATCAGAAACTGATTCTGGAAGTACTGGAACTTTTATATCTTTCATAAAACTATTCTCCTCTTATTCGTCTATAGGTCTAACAGCTAATGCTTTTTCTATTAGTATATTTTGATTTTTATTATGCAAACCTAAACTACCTTCAGCAGGAGCTGATGATAATGGTCTAGATGCTATTAATAATTTTTGATGTTCTTTAACAATAGAGATAAATTGATGCCTTGTTGTATACCATGCTCCTTGATTTATTGGTTCTTCTTGACACCATACAATTTCTTTAGCGTTTTTAAATTTAGCCAATTCTACAATTAAATCATTTTGAGAAAATGGATATAATTGTTCTATTCTTAATATAGCAATATTATTAATTTCTTCATTTTGTCTTCTAGTTAATAAATCATAAAAAACCTTGCCTGAACATAAAACTATTCTATCCACTTTGTCATAGTCAATATTTTCATATTGCTCACCTATAACAACTTTAAAAACATCATCTTTAAATTTAAAAAGAGGTGATGCAGCAAGCGGATTTCTAAGTAGACTTTTTGGAGTAAGAATAATAAGTGGTTTACGATATTTTCTTAATATTTGCCTTTGCAGTAAATGAAATATTTGTGATGCAGTAGATGGCACGCAAACTTGAATATTATAATTAGCACAAGCTTGTAAATATCTTTCTAATCTAGCAGATGAATGCTCAGGACCTTGACCTTCTAATCCATGAGGCAACATCATTACTAAATTTGACAATTTACCCCATTTTGTCTCACCAGATACAATAAATTGGTCAATTACTGCTTGTGCCCCATTAGCAAAGTCGCCAAATTGCGCCTCCCACACTACTAATTGTTCTGGATTAGCAGATGAATAACCATACTCAAATGCTAATACAGCTTCTTCTGATAACACTGAATCAATTATTTGAACTTTACCTTGCTTTTCATGTAAATGCTGTAAAGGTATATAACTTTCTACTTTGTCTTGATTATGTAAGACTGCATTTCTATGGAAAAAAGTTCCTCTACCACAATCTTGGCCAGAAAGCCTTATTGGGATACCTCTATCTGCCAAAGTAGCATAAGCCATAGTCTCAGCAAAACCCCAATCAATATCAAGTTCACCTCTTGCCATTTTGTTTCTATCATCCATAACCTTTTGCACTCTTGGATGTACCTTAAAGCCTTTTGGTAATTTTTGTAGCTTGTCATTTAACTCTAAAATTTTACTAACAGAAATTTTTGAATTATAGCTATCAAACCAGTTTTTATTTTCGTATTTCTTCCAAGATAAACCTACTAACCATTCTTTTTGATTTTCAGTAGCATTATATGCCACTACTTTTCCAGCGCTTAAATTATTACGATACTCATTTGTCATTTCGTTTATTTGTTCTTTAGTAATAATTCCTTGGTTTAATAATTTCTCAGCGTAATTTTCTTTAGTAGTAGGCAAAGAATTAATTTTTTTATACATCATAGGTTGAGTTACTTTTGGCTCATCAGCTTCATTATGACCGTGACGGCGATAACAAACCAAATCTATAACAACATCTTTACCAAACTCCATCCTATAATCAACAGCTAACTTAGTAATATACATTACTGCTTCTAAGTCTTCAGCATTTACATGAAAAATAGGAGTGTTAACCATTTTAGCAACATCAGTGCAATAATATGTAGAACGAGCATCATCTTGCTTAGAAGTAGTAAAACCTATTTGATTATTTAATACAATATGCACTGTGCCTTTGGTTGCATAACCGCGTGACTGACTCATATTTAAAGTCTCCATAACCACGCCTTGCCCTGCAAATGCAGCATCACCATGAATTAAAACTGGCATTACTAATTCACCTTTTTTATCTTTTAGAAAATCTTGATAGTAACGAACATAACCTTCAACTACAGGATTTACAATTTCTAAATGTGATGGGTTAAAAGATAAAGTTATGTGAATATCATTTTTTTTAGTTTTTATATCAGAAGAAAAACCTGAATGGTATTTTACATCTCCTGTTTGAGTACCTTTAATATTCAAATTACCAGCAAATTCTTTAAATAAATCTTCTCCCTGCTTGCCTAAAATATTAATCAAAACATTTAAGCGCCCACGATGTGCCATACCAAGAGTGATTTTTTCAACAGAATTTTGCCCTGCTTGCTCTATTAAAATATTTAAAAGCGGTATTAAAGTCTCAGCCCCTTCAAGTGAAAACCTTTTTTGTCCTATATATTTAGTATGCAAGAAACTTTCAAAAGCCTCTGCAGCAATTAAACGCTGTAACAGCCATCTTTTTTCACCATCTAAAAATTCATTTCTAGCATTATTAAACTCTAATCTTTCTTGTATCCAACGCTTTTCGTCAATATGAGGTATATGCATATACTCAGCACCTATAGTATTACAATAGGTGTTTTTTGCAGCCTTAATAATGTTCCTCAAAGTGTCTCTACCTAATTTACGATAAGAGCCAGCATCAAATTCAAATTCTAAATCCAAATCAGAATCACTAAGACCAAAATCACTTAATTCAAGTTTTACATCATGTTTATTAACATTTTCTCTTGCTAAAGGGTCAATATTAGCTCTAAGATGTCCATCAGACCTATAACTATTTAGTAATTGTAAAACTCTTAATTGTTTAGCATCATGTGAAGATAAAACCGCTGATGTGGCTTTTAAAGAAAAGTTCTTTTTGCCATAATCAATAAATTCATCTTTTACCTTTTTATTATTACTTATATTGTAGATATTTTCTGAATCAAAAAGGTTGACAACATCAGTTTCTAAATTTTGACCTGCTATAGATTCAATATATTCAATTGAACTTGTATTTATTTCATTGTTTTTCATAGTAATTGTAAATAGTTAAATTAAAATATTTAAACATGCTCCTTTTTTGTCAGCTAGTTATTTTAGTTTGTTAAATGTCAAAATAGTAGCAAAAAAATCATTTTAAAAATTATAATTTATTATCTTGGTAAAAGGGTATTGTAATAAATGTCATAAGTCACATTTTATTATAATATCATTCTCAAATTGTTTATTTGAAAAATAAAATTTAATATTCTCATTCTGCTAATTGATATAGGGTTTTGGTTAGTTAGGTGCTTTATTTTTAGATTATTAAAGTCCATTACACCCCGCAAACTATCAGAGTGAATTATGCTAATAATGATTTCACCTCTTAATTATGCTTTGGGATGTAATCAAAGGCTAATCTGGAACAATTGCAGTGCATTCTATCCTAACAAAACCACTAGTTAAAGACTTAAATCAGCATTTTATCTATATCTGTTTTATTATTTAACAAATTTTTTATAATGTAAAATTCATTAACCAACAAAGGAGACAAAATTATGTATAGATTTTTATTCATTATTTTAACAACAATAATTGTTTTTTCTGAGGCTACAGCAGCTAAACTTGAAGTAACAATTGAAAATATTACTAATAATGAGGGCTCAATTAGATTTGCTCTATTTAGCCAAGATATTGCCGATAGATTTCCAAATGACGACCCGAAACTGTCAACACCAATGCTTAACCACTTGGGTGAGAAAATCAATGGTGTTGTTGTTCCAGCTAAAGAGGGGGCAATATCCTTCACTGTGTTTGTACCAGAAGGCATATATGCAGCAGCAGCTTTTCATGACCAAAATGGTGATGAGGAATTAAATTATTTTTTTATCATACCAGTTGAACCTTATGGCTTTTCTAATAATGTGAGGGGAACATTTGGTCCTGCTAGTTTTAATGATGCTAAATTTTCTATCCCTAAGGATGGCACAAGTTTAATATTTGATATTCTATAATGACTTGTTGATGTGCTTAATTAATCTCTGTAATATTAGTAAAGTTTTTGGAAGTGGTCAGTTAACTATTAATGCTTTAAATAGTATTAATCTAAAAATTGAAAAAGGCTCTTTTACTGCAATCTCTGGACCTAGTGGCTCTGGAAAAAGCACCTTACTTAATATTATGGGTTTATTAGATATACCAACAAAAGGTAAATATTACTTTGATAATAAATTGATTAATTATAACCATGCTGAAAAACTGGACTATTTACGGTCTAATGAGTTAGGTTTTGTATTTCAAAATTTTAACTTACTACCAGTATTAACTGCATTAGAAAATGTGCAAATGTCAGCACTTTATAGCGTTACCTCAAAGAAAAAACGCAAGTTGCAGGCAAAATATTTATTAAAACAAGTAGGGTTATTAGCTAGACAAAATAGCTTTCCTAACCAACTTTCTGGCGGAGAACAACAACGCGTTGCTGTAGCGCGTGCTCTAATGGGGAATCCAAAACTTATATTAGCAGATGAACCAACAGCAAATCTAGATTCAGATAACACTTTTCGTTTAATTAATTTAATGAAAAAACTTAATAAAGAATCTGGTATTGCATTTTTATTTTCAACTCATGATGAAAGGGTATTAAAAAATGTTAATCAAGTTATTAAAATGACAGATGGCAGGATAAGCGTATTATGATGAATTGGTTTAAAATTGCATGGCTCAATGTGATAAGAAATAGTCGTCGTTCTATAATTGCTGTATTCACTGTTGCTATTGTTGCTTGTGCACTATTATTAGCTTATGGTTATATAAATTTTACTTTTTGGGGGCTAACTCGTAGTATCGTTCAAGGCGGTATGGGTAATATGCATATAGCAGATAATAGACTGTGGGAAGATTTTGAATCTGAACCATTAGAGTTTGGATTAAATAATGAAGATGCAGATGATTTAGTTAGCACCTTAATGCAAAATAAACAGGTAAGACAAGCAATGAAACGCCTTGCATTTTCTGGCATTGTCTCTAATGGAGAAATTAGCACCATATTTCAAGGGACAGGCATTGAGAGTAAAAAAGAAAGAAGATTGCATCAAGGTAATATTACCGGCTCTTTTATTAGTGGCAGAGCATTAAATCAAACAAATATCAATCCATATCAAGTTGTATTAGCAAAAGGTCTAGCACACAAATTAACGGTAGAAATCGGTGATAGTGTTACTATGCTATCAAATACTGTTGAAGGCGGGATTAATGCCATTGATGTTATGGTTGTCGGCATTTATGATACTGGTATTCCAATGCTTAATAAAATTGAATTAAAAATACCTCTTTTCTCTGCCCAGGAACTATTGTTAACTAAAAAAATTAGCCGTGTTGTCGTGCAGTTAAAAGATATTGAAGCCACCGATATTGCATTAGCAGATATTAAAAAAATTGCTAGTGATAAAGGGGTTAGGACATGGTATGAGTTAGCACCTTACTTTCAAGCAGTTGAGAATATTTACTATAGTATCTTTACGGTAATGGGCTCTATTATACTGATTGTAGCATTATTATCAGTAAGCAATGTGATGAACACCTCTGTAAACGAACGCATTTCTGAAGTTGGGACTTTGCGTGCATTTGGTATTGCTAAAAAGTATTTAAGGCTAGATTTTATGTTTGAAGGTTTAATTATTGGCTTTATTGGGTCTATAATTGGTGTGCTTTTAGGCCTTATAATAACTATAGTTATTAACCAATCCTATTATATTATGCCACCACCGCCAGGGCGTACTGAATCTTACCCATTATTATTTCTACCCACTACAGAAGCTGCATTAATTATCATATTAGCATCTTGTCTGTTAGGGATAATAGCCTCTTATTTACCTATCAATAAAGCACTTAAGAAAAAAATAGTGGAGCAATTAGATTATGATTAGATATTTAATACTCCTACTTAGTGTGTTATTTAACTATGCTTTTGCAGCACCTTCAGCAACGCAGTTATTAAAAAATTCTGATAAATATCGTTTGCCCTACAAACATGCAAATCTCAAAATATCAATTGATGAATACAAAAAAGACTCTATCAATAAGAGTGTTGAATATGATGTTTATTATCGTAGTGGAGAGAGTTTGGTAGATATTCGCTCTGGAGCAAGTAAAGGAAATCGTGTTTTGCTAAGTGACAAAGGTATGTATGTGTTGGTTAAAAGGTCATCTAGACCAGTTCGTATTACACCAATTCAACGCTTATTAGGACAAGCCTCATATGGCGACTTGGCTGGTTTACAGCTATCTGATGACTACAACTCTGAACTCCTTAAAGAAGAGAATGATACTATTGTTTTAAAATTGAGTGCAAAAAATAAAAAAGCTACCTATAGCTCTATTAATCTATGGATTAATAAACAACAACATTATCCAATTAAAGCAGAAGCATATTTAAGAAGTGGCAAACTTTATAAAAAAATGCGCTACATAGTCAAAGATAATTTAGTTAGTGATATTATTTATACCTTACCTGATGTGAGTAATAAAAAAACAATTATGCAGTTTGATAGCATCATAGAAAAGAAAATACCTAATCGTCTTTTTACTAGTAATGGTATGCGTGGCAGAATTGATTAAATGCAAAAGTATAGTATATTTATTTGTTGTTTAATTTCTTTGCAAATAAATGCCCAATTACTTAATGATGCATATGTTTTAGTTAATAATAAAATATATAATCGTGATGGAGTCTGGCAGCACAGTGCGATGAATGATATTTTACCTAAAGATAATACACAAGATTATTCCATTGATTTAAGCGGTAATTTATTAAAATTTGAATATAGTCTTTCATATAAAAAAACTGATAAAAAACTAAAATTAAATACCTTATTCACAGAGTTTGATATTAATGATAATCTAAGCATTAAAATTGGTAAGTTTATTGAAAATTGGCAAATTGGTAACTCTTTTAATCCCCTTGCTGTTACAGACCCATATTATAACCAAAGTACCTTAGATGGTCTGCCACAAAATCAAATGGGCATAAATGCTTTTTCTATCAATTATGTTTTTGATACAGGCAATAGCATAAATTTTTATAAAAATTATGATAATCATGACTATGACCCTGTTAAAGGATATGGCTACCACGCTAGTGCCATTCGTTTTAATTATGTTTTAACTGCTGAAAGTGATTTAACTCTGGTAGCACACAAAAAAAAAAACAAGAAGACTGGTTTTGGGTCAGGAATACGCACAATTGTTAATGATAACTTACAAACTTACGGTTCTTTTTTCATACGCCAAGGAACTACCAAAGCAACTCATCTTGGTGTGCTAAATAATAACAAAAATTTAATTGCTACTAATAACCCAATTGGTGAACACAGGAAAGACGATGACAAATATTACCCGAGAGCAATGTTAGGACTCCAGTTTACTACGGGCAATAATTTAGATGTAATTGCTGAAATTAGCTATGACAAAAGGGGTATGGATAATGCTGAGTGGGATACATACAAAGCTTTGGTAAATAATCATAAAATGCTAAACGCACCAGCCGATGCTAACCTCGCTTGGGATTTATCTTTAGCAAATGATAAAGCTGGACTTAGACAGTATTATAGTTTTATTAGATTAGAGAAAACATTTGATAACTACAAATTTGGTTTTAGCTGTAATATAGGGCAAGATTTATCAGCTTTAAATAGAGTGAAATTTCATTATGATATTGGTGATAATCTTGAGTTTATTACTATTTTTTCACATACTACTGGAAAAAAAGATAGTGAATATGAGAGTTAT
The DNA here is from genome assembly GCA_964508055.1 of uncultured Thiotrichales bacterium. GTDB lineage: Bacteria > Pseudomonadota > Gammaproteobacteria > PS1 > Pseudothioglobaceae > CAZDRI01. Next base: position 958 of record CAZDRI010000012.1, on the reverse strand, counting down.
TTTCCTTATAGTAATAAATTTAGTATAAGTCTTTTATATAACTTTTTTTAATGTTATTATTAGACTAATACAATTTCTATTACCACCAACAGTTATATGCTCCATAGTCATATTAAGAAAAAAATAATATTTTATGTTTTATTATTTAATACCGCAGTTGCAGTATTGTTGTATTTTTTAATTAGCAATACTAGTTTTTTAGAAATTTTATTACTCTCTCATTGTATTGGCTTAAGTGTTTTATTAGCAAATATTTTTATTCCAAATAAGCAATTAAAAAACCCAATTATAATTATATTGCATAGTACTGTTGGCTTTTTTATTGGGCTACTTGTTGGATTTGTATTGCATCAAATGCTGTTCCAAATAAAAATACATTTTGAATTATTACTTTATACAGGCATATTTTTTAGTTTATTAGGCACTATTATATTTTGGTTATACTTAAATTACTCTAAGAGCATTGAAGACCTTGAGGTTATTAAAAAAAAACTAACATTAGTAAATTATAATAAAGATAAATATCTACATTGGATTAAAGCCTCTGATAGCAAAGGCACATACCTAATCAATGTTAAAGATGTTTATTATTTTCAATCTCAGCAAAAATACACCTCGGTGCTGACTAAAGGCAAAGAATACCTAATCAGCACACCCATTAAAGAACTGACAACACAATTAGACCCAAATATTTTTTGGCAAATACACAGATCTAGTATTGTTAACCTTAACTTTATAGATAAAATTAGCAAAAACCAAAACGATAAATTAACAATCACTATCAAAGATACAAATGCTAAATTAATAATTAGTCGCTCGTTTATTCACTTATTCAAAAAAATGTAAAAAAATATATTCTAACTGCTATTGTCAATTAACAAATATATCAAAATAAATTAAAATAGGGTCATGACAACTTAAGCGGTTCATTTTTAAAAAATTCTAATAAAATTTTATA
>CAZDRI010000011.1:0-47313 GCA_964508055.1 uncultured Thiotrichales bacterium | reverse complement strand
AAATACATCTTTGCAATTAAAAATAAGTGGTGCACTTATTATGCGAATTCACATTACTTTTTAAAAAGTTAATTTTATATTATAAGTTTATATTGATATGAAAGTTTATATTGAGTTATTTTTCTTAAAAATTATTGTCTAAGTTAAGAAATAAATTACATTTAAAGAGTGTTGCAAAATGTAAAAAGTACATTTCACAACATCTTTACCCAAGTTGTTTGTATGAGGAAGGGGAGTAAAATCAATAAGTTAAGAAACAATGTATATCCCCTTCCTCAAACTCCATCCCCAATAAGCTATTTTGCAATGGTCTTATTTAATATTGCTTAATTTAAATAATGTCTATCTAAATGCATATAAATATTTGAATATTAAAATAGAATAGGATAACATTCGCAAAATCTAAATTTATTCTACTTAAATAAAAATATAATAAGGAATAAAATGCCAAGAAATAGAACTTCAAGAAGAAGACAAATAACTAAAGCACCAGCAATAATTAAAGCGTCTCCTTATATTAAGCGCAAAATTCCAATTTATGAAATTTTAAATGATGATGCTCTTACCATTATTGAAAATAATGCTGATACTATCTTAGCAGAAGTTGGCATTATTTTAGAAAACTGCACCCATGCTATTGATTTGCTAACAGAAGCAGGTGCTAAAGCTGAAGGGGATTTGGTTAAATTTCCTAAAGGTATGTTAAGAGAAATAATACAAAAAACTGCTCCAAGTGAATTTGTTCAATATGCTAGAAATCAAGCAAAAAATATAGTTATTGGAGGTAATAATATTGTTTTAGTGCCAGTAGGAGGTCCTCCATTTGTGCAAAGTTTAAAAGAAGGGCGGCGTTATGCTCAAATTTCTGATTTTGAAAATTTTGTTAAATTAGCTTATATGTCTGACAATATACATCATTCTGGCGGCAATATAGTTGAACCTATGGATTTAAAAGTTAGTTATAGACATTTAAATATGGTTTATAGTCATATTAGATATAGTGATAAAGCTATTATGGGCTCTTTTAGTGCACCAAGTAGAGCACAAGATAGTATGAACATGGCAAAAATTGTCTGGGGTGAAGAGTTTTTTGATAATAATTGTGCGTTGATAGGCATTATGAATTCTAATTCACCATTGCGTTGGGATATTGCCATGTTAGATTCTGCCCGTGTATATGCTGAAAATAACCAAGCATCAATTATAACTCCTTTTATTATCTCTGGTGCTATGGGACCAGTAACTGCTGCTTCTGTTGCTGCCCAGAGTTTAGCAGAAGCTATGGTGGCTATGGCATATACTCAATTAGTAAGACCAGGTGCTCCAGTAGTTTATGGCAGTTTTGCTACCTCAATGTCTATGCAAAATGGTGGTCCTACTTTTGGTACCCCTGAAGCTGCTCATGCTATGAATATAAGCGCTGCATTGTCAAGGAGATTAGGTGTGCCATTTAGAAGTGGAGGTGGCTTCACTACCTCAAAAATACCTGATGCCCAGGCTGGCTATGAGGCTGCAAATACCTTACAACAAACAATTTTATCTGGAGTTAATTTTAGTATGCAGGCTATAGGATGGTTAGAAGGCGGTTTAGCTACAGGTTATGAAAAATTCATTATGGATGCTGACCAAGCAGGTATGGCACGAGTTTTTGCAGAAGGTGTTGATATGAGTGAAAATGGACAAGCTATGGAAGCATATAAACAAGTCAACCCAGGAGAGCACTTTTTAGGCTGTGCTCATACTGAAAAGAATTTCAAAACAGCTTTTTATCAATCAGATATTGCTGATAATAATAGCTATGAACAATGGAAAGATGAAGGCAGCTTGGATATGGCAAAAAGAGCAGAGGCTAAATATCAAAAAATGCTAAAAGAATATGAAGCTCCGCCTATTGATGCTGCTATTGATGAAGCCTTGTTAGATTATATGAAAAAGAGAGTGGCAGAGTTAGAAGATTAAATATTATCTGATTTTATTATGTATATAAATACAAGGATAAAATGTTATAAAAAATAAAATAATTTTTAGTTTTTTTAAGTGTGTTTTGGTATAAAATTACCTGCTTTTTTGAAAAAGGATAAAAGTAAATAATATTACAATATATTATTTTGGGGGAGTATGAATAAAAATAAGAAAAGTTATTTTTACATCTAAAAAGGATTTAATGTGCCTTTTAATTTATTAAAATACGGATTAAGTGATAAATATTATGATGTCACAAGTCACTTTACTCCTCTTGGAAGTGAACTTAAAAATAAATATGATATTGTTATTATCGGCGGCGGTGGTCACGGAGCTGCTATTGCTTATTATCTTGCAAAACAACACAAAATAACAAATGTTGCCATCTTAGAAAAAAATTATTTGGGTAGTGGTAATATTGGTAGAAATACTGCTGTTTTGCGTTCTAATTATTTAACTGAAGAAGGTATTAAATTTTATAGAGAATCTCTAAAGCTCTATCAAAATCTAAGTAATGAGTTGGAGTATAACATTCTTTTAGAAAATAGAGGGCAATTAACCTTAGCACATACTGACGCTGCTATTAGAAATTTTCGTTGGCGCGCGGAAATGAATAAAGAGTTTGGAGTTAAATCAGAGATGATTGATTTAGCAGAGGTTAAAAAATTAGTGCCATTATTAAATACATCTGTTGATACTCGTTATCCAGTTTTAGCAGGATTATGGCATGAAGATGGAGGCACTGCTAGGCATGATGCAGTAGTATGGGGTTTTGCTAAAGGCGCATGTGAAAATGGTGCTGAATTACATCAAAAGACTGAAGTTAAGGATATTAAAATTAAAAATAATAAAGTTAAATCAGTTATAACTAACAGAGGCAAAATTGATTGCAATATTGTAGTTCAGGCTGTTGCTGGTTATAGTTCAGTAGTTGCAAAAATGGCAGGTATTGAACTTCCAATTCATAGTTATCCATTACAAGCTATGGTAACTCAACCTTATAAAAAACTAATAACTCCGTTAGTAAGTTCACCACAGCATCATTTATATATACAGCAGACTAGTCGCGGTGAAATGGTATTAGGTGGAGGTTCAGACCCATACCCTTTATACAACACGCGCTCAAGTTTAGAGTTAAAAGAATCTTTAGCAAGTGCAGCAGTGGAGTTATTCCCGTTTTTTAAAGACTTGCACTTAATGCGCCAATGGGCAGGTATAACAGATATGACACCAGATTATAGCCCAATAATGGGCACAAGCCCTGTTGATAATTACTATTTAAATGCAGGTTGGGGTACTTGGGGTTTTAAAGCAACACCTATAGTTGGTAAAACAATGGCTAAATTTATTGCTAGTGGAAAAATACCAAAGCTGATAGAGCCTTTTGCATTAGAAAGGTTTTGCAATTTTAATTTAGTAAACGAGGCAGGAGCAACTGCTGCTGGGCACTAAGAGATAATCTATTATTATTTAAAGGGGAATTATTATGAATGAATCAATATCAAAATCAGTAGATTATTTAGTAATAGGAGCTGGAGTTCATGGTTTATCAACAGCGTTACATTTAGCAAAAACTACTAAAAATAAGAAAATATTGATAATTGATAAAGACAAAAATGTAGGTGCAGGAGCATCAGGAATTGCTTGTGGAGTTATTAGAAATAATTATTTTCAACCAGCAATGAGAGAGCTTATGGCACATTCTGTTAGTATTTGGGAGAAATATCAAAAACAACTTCATTACTATCCAGTTGGTTATATGCAAATTAGTTTTGAAGGTATGCATGAAGATGTTCGTCAAATTTATAATGAACAAAAAAACATAGGTTATGAATCAGTATTTATTGAAGGTGAAAGAGAAAGTATGGATTATATGAAAAATCTTTTTCATGATTGGCAAGCAAAAAATATCACTTCAATTCTTCATGAAAAAAAAGGAGGATATGCTGATAATATGGTTTCAATGATGGGCTTGCTAAAACTAGCAGAAGATGCAGGTGCTGAATTTATGGGCTCAGTTGAGGTTAAAGACTTTATAACATCAAGTGATAGTGAAGCTATGCGTGGTGTGAAAACCTCTCAAGGAGATATTTATGCTGAGCAAATAATTGTTGCCCCTGGACCTTGGGTTAAGTTTTTCTGGGATAAATTAGAATTGCCAAATATTGTGAAAATAAAGGGCAAAGATGGTAAATTACATGAAAGAGAAATGTGGCATTATTGGATGTTGCAAGAAGGTACTTTAGATATTGACCCAAAAAAACAAAGAACTAATGATGGTAAAGTCCCGCCAGTTTTACATGTGGATACAGATGCTCCATTAATGTCAGATATTACTGGCAAAACGCTAATAGAAGGTGAACCTTGGGGAATTTATTACAAACCGCATGAATATTTTAATGGTATTCAAGGAGGTTTTGCTCCATTCCCAATTGAAGAAAAAACTGAGGATGTAAAAATTGATCCATATGGTGAAAAATCTGATTATTTCTTAGTTGGCGATGAGTTTATTGACCAATGGTGTTCAGCACTTGCTTTTTGTCAGAAAAGATTTGAAGGTGCTCATGTTAAATATCGTAGAGTTCCTTCTGGTGGATTAGGATGCTTCACAACTGACAGTTTTCCGATTTTTGATAAATTTAGAGATAATGTCTATATTATTGCTGATGCAAATCACGGTTATAAAATGATTGGAGTTGGAGAATTAGTTGCATCCGAGCTAACAAGTGGGAATAAAAATAGGTTATTAGAGCCATTTCGTTTTAGTAGATATGCTGAAGGAAAACTACATCCATTAAGTAATAGCCCTTTTCCTTGGAGTTAATTGGAGTTCATATGAAACAAATGCATTGTCCACTTAACGGAGTTAGAAACATTTCTGAATTTATATATGGCGGTGAGGTAGAGTTTATGCCTGATTTAGATGAAGCTAATTCTAAAGAATGGGGGAAATATATTTATTATCATAAAAACCAAGCAGGAGTTGTTAAGGAATGGTGGTGTCATAGTGCTAGTAGTTATTGGTTTATCGCTGAAAGAAACACTATAAGCGATGAGATTATCAAAACATATCCGCCAGATGAGTTATTTTCAGAGCGTGTGGATTTTGCATGATATTTTATTATGACTAGAAAAAGACTAATTTCAAAACCATTTGCCAAATTAATTAATTTTAATAAAACAGTTAACTTTAATTTTGAAGGTAAAAACTACCAAGGTTATGTTGGCGATAGTATTGCCAGTGCATTATGGGCAAATAAACAAAAAATATTATCTCGTTCTTTTAAATATCATAGAGCTAGAGGGATTTTTAGCTTAACAGGTCAAGATGGTAATACTTTTGTTAGCTTACCAGAATTAGGGATTAGCAACATTTCTGCTGATAAATATCCTATAACTGAAAATTTAAAAGTTATAGGACAGAACTATAGTGGCAGTCTAAATAATGATAAGTTATCAAAACTTAGGTTTTTAAAGCGGTTTTTACCAGTTGGCTTTTATTATAAGGCTTTTTATAAAAATAATAGCTGGGATAAAATATGGCATAAATTCTTTCGTAAGTTTACCGGCTTAGGTGATATTACTACCACAGATAGCAATAGACATTATGATAAACAATATCTTTTTTATGATGCCGTAGTAGTAGGTGGTGGTTTAGCAGGTATGCATACTGCTTTAGAATTAGATAGCAAAGGAGCTAAAGTATTATTAGTTGATGAAAACCATAATTTAGGAGGAGCACTAAATTATAGTCGTTTAGATCAAGATGGCAAGCTTGCTTTAAAACTAAAAAAGAAATACACTAAACTTATTAATGACAGTAGTGTAAATGTTATGACTAAAACAAGCTGTAATGGAGTTTATAGCGATAATTGGTTAGCTTTAATTTGTGCTAACAGATTATATAAAGTAAGAGCAAAGCAGCTTATGCTCTGTAGTGGAGGCTTTGAACAACCTTTAATATTTCGTAATAATGATTTACCTGGCATTATGTTAGGTTCAGCAGCACAAAGATTAATGTATTTATATGGTGTTAAACCAGGACAAAAAGCGGTAATTCTAACAGTAGATGATAATGGTTATAGTGTAGCATTAGATTTAATTGATGGCGGTGTTGAAGTTGCAGCTATAGTTGATATAAGACATAAAGTTTTAGCTAATAAAATAACAAAAGCATTAAAAGCACACAAGATAAGAGTATTAAATCACTATGCTGTTTATAGCGCTATATCTAATAAAGATAAATTTTTACATGCAGTTGAAATTAGAGCTTTGAATAATGAAAACAAATGCACAAATGATAAGGGTGAGGTAATAGAATGCGATTTATTAGCTATGAGCGGTTATTATATGCCAGCTTTTCAGCTGCCTTGTTATTTGGGTGCCAAACTTAATTTTGATAATAAGAAAAATGCATTTGTTATTGAAAATATTAGCAAAGATTGTCATTTAGCAGGTGGCATTAATCAGGCAAGAGATGTTGATACTGTAATCAAACAAGCTAATTATATTGCTAATAATGCTCTTAATTCATTAGGGCTAATTAATGATAATCCTTCTAACGCTACGCCTAATGACGATAAGGTTAATAGTGAATTTATTATGCCGATATTTGAACATCCAAAAGGCGATGAATTTATTGATTTTGATGAAGATTTAAAGATTTGCGATATTGTAAATTCTGTAAGAGAAGGTTATGAGGATATCCAGATGGTAAAACGCTTTTCTACTTTTGGAATGGGACCATCGCAAGGTAGATATACTGCATTTAACGGAGCTTTTTTAGTCTCTAGTATTGACAAACAAAAAAAACATTTAGGCAAAATTGGAATTACTACTGCTAGACCACCTTATGATGTTGAAAGAATAGGGCATATGGCAGGGAGGAGTTTTTTTCCACAAAGTCATAGCAGTATTCATAATAGACATATTGAATTAGGTGCCCAAATGTTAATAGCTGGTCTTTGGCTTAGACCTGCCTATTATGGTGATAAAAAAAATATGGACAGACATATTGCTGATGAAGTATTAAATGTCCATAATAATGTAGGAATAGTAGATGTTTCTACATTAGGTGGTTTAGAGATACGAGGTCCTGATGCTGCTGAATTTTTGAATAGAGTATATACTTGGGGTTATGTTAAACAGCCAATTGGCAAGGCAAGATATGCAGTGCTTACTAATGAGGCTGGAGTAGTAGTTGATGATGGTGTTGCTTGCCGTTTAAGTGAAGAGCATTATTATGTAACAGCAACAACATCTGGGGTAAATAATGTTTATTTACAACTACTAAAATGGAACGCTCAATGGCGGTTGAAAATTGATATTGCTAATGTAACATCCGCATGGTGTGGAGTTAATATTGCAGGTCCAAATTCTAGAAAAGTCTTAACTAAAATTTGTGATATTGATTTATCACCAAGTGCATTTCCTTATATGGCTGTAAAAGAAGCTAAAATTTCTGGAGTTGATGCAAGAATACTGCGAGTTGGCTTTGTTGGCGAGTTAGGGTTTGAAGTTCATGTTCCACAGCATTGTGGTGAGTTTTTATGGGATTTATTAATTGCTGCAGGACAAGAATTTAATATAAAGCCTTTTGGAATTGAAGCACAAAGAGTGCTAAGGTTACAAAAAGGGCATATTATTATAGGTCAAGATACTGATGCTATGACTTATCCACAAGAGGTAGATTTATCTTGGGCAGTATCACAAAATAAGCCATTTTTTGTTGGTAAAAAAAGTATTGAAATACTAAACGCTAAAAAACAAGAAAGAATATTGACTGGCTTTGAAGTTTCAAAACATGCTAAAGAAGAGATAAAGGATAGTAATTTAGTATTTAATGATAAAAAACAGTTAGTGGGAAGAATAACCTCTTGCAGTTATTCACCAATACTTAAAAAAACTATAGGCATGGCATATATCAAGGCAAATACTTACAAAGAAGGAGATTTGTTACAAATTCGTTGTGATAATAAAACTTATGTAGATGTTAAAATTATTGCTATGCCTTTTTATGATCCAGAAAATAAAAGACAGGAGTTATAAGACCATGAACGCTAATCCAAGTGAAAAAATAAAAAGGTCTATAATTTATAGAGAGCATATAAATTATAGTAGCAATACTATTTTTGCTGCTATCAATAATGGTAGTATTGTTAATAGTTATACTGATAATGAAGATGAACATAAATTCATATCAAAGTTAGCCATTGCTGATTTGACATTAATTAATAGGATTGGGTTTAAAGGTGTTGATACTTGTAACTGGCTAAAATCATTAAATATAGATAAACCTAAAAAGCCTAATACTGCTAAGCTATTAGCAGATGATACTTTGGTGGTAAGATTATCTAGTAATGAATTTTTATTCTTGGATAGTTTAACTCACAATGCAAAAACCTGTAACTATTTAAATGATTCTTGGCAGTTTAATAAAGGTTTTTTATGCTATAAATTACTAAGAGATCATAGTCATAGCCTGTTTGCAGTAACTGGTAGATATGCTAGTAATATGTTAGCTAAATTATGTGCAGTTGATTTAGAACTATCAGCATTCCCAATTCATAATGTAGCACAAACTTCTGTGGCAAGATTAAATTCAATAGTTGTTAGAAGTAGTATTGGCAATGAAGAGATGTTTTATATATTATCTGATAGTGCTTCTGCTTTATATATGTGGAATTGCCTTTTAGATGCTATGACAGAGTTTTCAGGTAAGGCTGTTGGAATAAAAGCACTACAATACTACTGTATTGAATAGCTAATAGAAGAAAATTTTAATTTTTTATTCACTTATTTTTCCAAAACTCTTTACAGCTATAGATTATTTCACAATACTCAAAACTAAATTTTACTTGTGCCGCAAACCATATCAAGAAGCATACTTATATCAGGATAATTTTCTAAATTTTTTATGGTTTTATTTAACTCTTCTGCCTTAGTTTTTGACAGGTAATCTTTGCTATAAAAATAAAATTTATCATCAATTTCTTTATCAGTTAAAGGCGCATAATCATAATCTCCTTTAGCTTGGATATCTGATTTTTTATAAGATACACCATTATTCATTATGATCTCTACGCTTGCGTATCTTTTTTTAGGAAAGGCGTTATTGTACTTGCTATTTTCAATAATTTTTATTTTATTTTGTAGCTTTTGTATTCTATTATCAGATGATAAGTTATTACTAATCTCAGTTACAGTTAATTTTCCAAAAATCAGCATAACAGCTACAGGATAACCAATAGAATATTGAGCTTGTTCTGTGCTAGTAATTTTGTTGTTGTTTAATCTTAATGCATTATGAAAAGTAGTTATTATCACTTTTTTTATATTTTCATAATTTATATTGTAGTCTTCTTTTAAATCACTTACAGCTTGAATTGCAGGTTGTGCCCAACGGCACACAGGCCATGGTTTAAAGTATTGTTTTAAGGTTTCATATCTTACAAAATAATCTTTTTCATTAGCATTTTTAATTAATATTGCAGGCTCACCACTAAAGCCTTTTTTAGCAAAAAAAACAGCACTAGTTCCTGCTAAAGCCCCAAAGCCAGCACCATCTTTAAGCATAGTAGGGTAATCAATACAGCGCATCATTGGACTTTTAGGTCCGTGGTATTCAGCAATTCCTAATGAGTGTTTAGTTTTTTTTGCTGATAATTTATATAAATATGATCCCATTGCTGCTGTTCCTACAGCAGTCCAAGAGCCTGATGAATGGTATTCTGAGCTAGTGGTATGCATGATAATGCCATTTCTTAAAGAAACTTCATAACCTATTAATAATGCCTCTAAAAAAAACTTACCTGATACTTTCCCACCTTGATGATAAATATTATTGGCAAATGCAATTAAAGCTGGCACAATAGTAGCACCGGCATGACCTTTTGCTAAGCTATGCCCATCGTGAGCATCTACTGAATCAATTAAAAATGCTCCTGCCATTGCTGCACCTGTAACTGAAGCGTTGCCAGAAAAAGCTAAGAATTTAGAATTGCTAAATTTGCTTGCTCCAAATTGTTCCTCAGCCACTTCTTTCGCTATTTTAGCTGCGGTAGTTCTATGAGCGGATAAGGCAACGCCTAAAGTGTCAATTAGACATTTTTTAACCATTGATTGCACTTCAATCGGGATTTTATCCCAATTCATTTTAGCAATAAAGTTTGAAATATCACCCACTTACTTTTATATATTAATTATTTATATGCTCATTATTTAGATATTCATTGATTAAGCGACTAATCAATCTTGGTGCAGCATCTCTTAAGGTAGGTAAGGTAAGTTTTGCTTTTAGTATTTTATTAAAATCTATATCAACAGTTAGCATTTCTTCACCACTTCCAGCTTTTTTAATAATATTACCAACTGGGTCAGTAATGCTAGAGCCACCATAAAATTTTAATTTTTCTTCTTCACCTATTCTGTTAGCTTTAATTACATATACGCCGTAGGTTATAGCGGTGTGCATAGTATTTATATCCCATCCCGTTGGATTGTCCATATCGCTATTAGCTTTAGCATTAACTGCCGATGAAACTGGTGCAAATACAAGATTTATTCCTTTAATAGCAGCAAGATATACTAATGCTGGATTCCAAGAATCAGCACAGGTTAGAATTACTGATTTAGATAATTTGTTTTCATTAGGATAGAAAGTTGAAATTCTATCAGATTTTGCGATATAGTCTCCTTCATCTAAGTTTCCGTAATGAGGGACATTAATTTTTCTATGTTTGAATATTATTTTTTTATTTTCAATAACATAAGTAGAGTTATAAGCTAACCCAGAATTAGTAAGCTCAACGGCACTTGCAATCACTACTATATTTTCACATTCATTCTTTATTAGGTTAATTGCATTATTGTTTAAAAGGTCATGTCTAAAATTTGTAATTAATCTGCCACCAAAATGCCCGTGTAAGGATAATTCTGGAAATAAAATCACATCAGCATTAATCTTTTTAGCTTTACTGATGTATTCAATATGTTTTTCAATGTTCTCGGTTATAGAGCAAGTATTAGATTTTATTTGTGCTAATGCTATTCTCATAATTATTATTAATGTGTAATAAAATAAGTAAAGCCTTAGTAAAAATCTTACTAAGGCTTTATTTGCATTTACTTATGCCTAAATATTATTTATATATTTTGTTTTAAAATTAAATAAATCCATTTCTTTTTAAGAAATTAGTTGCTACTTCTTGCACTGATTTCTTATCAACATCAACCTGAGCGTTTAATTCAGACATAATAGTATCACTAAATACTGCAGATAATTCATTTAATAATGCACCAAGTTTTGGATTAGCATCTAAGGTTTCTTTTCTTACAACAGGTGTAATAGCATAAGCTGGAAAATAACCCTTAGTATCTCTTAGGACTGAAAAGTTAAATGCTGGAATTCTACCGTCTGTTGCAAATACTAAACCAACATCAACATTTTTTTCTTTTAAAGCTTTATATACTAAACCTGAGTCCATACGCTTTACATTAGAGCGAGGGAATTTAAAGCCATAGGCTTCTTGTAAAGGTTTTAAACCATCATCTCTTTTATAAAATTCAATGTTACAGCCAAATGTCAAACCTTCGCCAGCGTTAACTTTAGTTGCTAAGTCTTCTAATGTATTAAGCCCTTTACTTTTAGCATCTTCAGCTCTTACAGCTAAGGCATAAGTATTATTTGCTCTTGATTTATTCATCCAAACAATATTTTCTTTTGCATCTTTAGCTTTTACTGCTTGATAAATTTCTTCACCACTTTGTTGTTTAAAAGGCATTTTATGATAAAAGAATGTTGTTCCAGTATATTCCCAATATAAATCAATTTGTTTGTTTTCAATTGCTTTTCTTACTAACGATGAGCCCATACCTGATTTTGAATCAACTTCATAACCTTTGCTTTTAAGTAACTGTGCAGTTATTTCAGTTAGTAGTAATTGCTCTGTGAAATTCTTACCTCCTACATTAATTGCATTAGCACTAACAGCAACAAACATAACCATTAAAGCTGGTAGAAGTTTAAAAATAAATTTTTTCATATACATAATATATATCTCCTTTTTTAGTTTCTAAGAGGATTTACCCCTTTAGGGATAATCCAGTATTGGACTTGTAACCAAATAAAGTCCACAATAATTGCCATAATACCAACAGATATTGAACCAATAAGCAGTGAGTTAAAATCATTAAGGTCAATCCCTGTAAAAATAAACTCACCTAAACTATCAGCGGCAATTAGGGTAATTAACGGGCTAGTGCCAACATTAAGAGCAAATCCTGTTCTTATGCCAGCTATAATGACAAAAAGAGCATTAGGAATTTGCACTTGAAATAAAATTTGGTTATCAGTCATTCCTTGACCGTAAGCAGCTTCTATTAAGTAATCAGGCACTTCTAAAATACCTTGATATGTATTTCTTACTATAGGCAGAATTGTTACTATCACTAAACCTAAAAATGCAGCTTTAAAACCTATGCCAATAAAAGTCATAGTTATTGCTAATACTGCTAAAGTAGGAATTGCAGCCATAATATTAAATCCTTGGAAAATAAATTCTGAGAATTTAACTAATTTAGGTCTAGTCATTAAGATGCCAAACCCAACCCCCACAACAATTGCTAATATTCCAGTAACGAAAATTATAAATATATTCTCTTGTAATAAATAAATCCAGTCTTCAAAGCTATTATTAAAATCAGCAATTAAGTTGTTTGATTGAGCATAAACGCCTAATATAAATACTATTGCTAATAAAAGATAATAGCGAAGGTATTTTAATTTGTTTAGGACTGTTGTTATTAATAAATTGTCTGACATGGTAATTATTAAGAAGGTCTTGAACCGACTTTTTTAGTAGTTTCACCAATTAAAGAAGATATTAAGTGTTGGTCTAAATAGCCTTTGTATTTACCATCATCATCAACAACTGCTAACCAATCTACTCCTGTGGCATACATATTAGCTACAGCAACATGTAAATTTTCATTAATATTAATTTTAGCCTGCACACCTAGTGCATGCTGACCAACTAAACCTTTTTCTTCTTTACATAAATGTTTATTAACAAATCCTCTAACCCTACCTCTAGGTCCAGTCATAACGATAATATCAGTATCAGAATCTTCCATTTTACGAAGAGCAGTGTCTATTTTATCTTCAGCTTTAACATCAACAAAAATTGGTAAGATAGCTTGCTTAACACTTAATAACTTAAGACGTTTCAATGCCATATCAATACCAACAAAATCTTTAACAAAATCATTTGCTGGATTAGCTAAAATTTCATCAGGCTCTGCACATTGCTCTAAGATTCCCTCTCTAAATATAGCAATTTGGTCTCCCATTTTTATAGCCTCATCAATATCGTGACTAACAAACAATACAGTTTTACCAAGTTCTTTATTTAATTTTAAAAACTCATCTTGAATAACTGCTCTATTAATAGGGTCAATAGCACCAAAAGGCTCGTCCATTAACATAACTGGTGGATTTGCTGCTAAACCTCTAATCACACCAATTCTTTGTTGTTGTCCGCCTGATAGTTCATTAGGGTATCTGTTTAGGAAAGCTTTAGGTTCAAGATTAACCATATCTAATAATTCAACTGCTCTTTTTCTTGATTTATTTCTATCCATTTTTAATAAATCTGGTACAACACAGATATTGTCTTCTATGGTCATATTCGGGAACAAACCTATTTGTTGGATAACATAGCCTATTCCTCTTCTTAATTCAATGGCATCAAGCTCATCAGTATCTTTGCCATCAATATATATTTTGCCCAAAGTTTTTGGGATAAGTCTATTTACCATTTTTAAAGCCGTAGTTTTACCACAACCACTAGGTCCTAAGAAAACACAAATATCACCTTTTGCAACTTCCATATTGACATTGCTTGCAGCTATAACTGGTTGTCCTCCAGGAACATCAAAATGTTTTGTCAAATTTTCTAACTTAATCATACTTTTATCCTTTTATTTTACGAGTAGCCCTTTAGGCGTTACTAATTTTTGAATAAACAAAAATAAGTAGTCAGCAATAATTGCTAATAGAGAAACAGCTAATGCCCCTACAATTAATTTAGTACTATCAGTTCCAGTAATTCCTTCATTTATTATAGTCCCAAGACCACCAGCACCAATATATACCGCAATGGTTGCAACTGCAATATTCATTACTACCGCCATTCTAACGCCAGCCATTATCACTGGGATTGCCAAAGGTATCTCTACTTGAAATAATCTTTGTTTAGTGTTCATACCCATACCTACTGCAGCTTCTCTTAATGCTTCGTCAACATTATTAATAGCAGTGTATGTGTTTCTAATTATTGGCAGTTGAGAATAAAGAAATATAGCTATAGCAGCAGGCCAAAAACCAATACCAGCATTGAAAACTGACAACACAGGTATCATAAGACCAAATAAAGCAATAGAAGGGATTGTAATTATTATTGAAGCAATATATAAAACTTTATCTGCAAGTTTTTGGCTTTTAGTAATAAAAATACCTATTGGCACACCTGTTAATATTGCAACTCCTACAGATATAGAAACCAAATATAAATGTTCAATTGTTAAAAATAGTATTGTAGATTTATTAACGACGATGTAATTAATAATACTTTCCACACTTCCCCCTTACTGTATACATTTTTTATTAAATGCTAAAAATAATAAAAACTACAAATGTAGTTGTAGTTTTTTATTTTGTAACATCATTTTGTAGCCTCATTATAGTTAATGCTTTTAACATGTCAAATAAATTTCATATGGCTCAATACACAAATACCCACTGAATATTTGTTTAAATCTAAATTTTAAAACTTTTTTAACAAGACCATTAAGCTGGCACAATAGTAGTGTTTTATTTAAACTTTTTAGCAATGAAATAGATCACTTTTTATACACTAACTATGTATAAAAATATTTGCTGAAAGACAAGGATTGGGTAGATATTATTGCTAAGATTTGGAAGTTTAAAATTTAAACAATTCCTGAAGTTTTAAATTAGGTTTATACGATGAATATAATTCATAAATTCAAAATCCTCAAATTCACACTAAAAATATATTGCATTTTAAACAAAATAATTTATTTTTATTTTGTATGATTTTAATTTTAAAAATGTAAAATATAGCATTTTTTATTAATTAAAACTTAACAAAATTAAGGAGAGTATAAATGATTTTCACCTCAGAATCTGTCTCAGCTGGTCATCCTGATAAGGTTTGTGACCAAATCTCTGATGCTATTTTAGATGCTGCTTTAGAGCAAGATAAAAATTCAAGAGTAGCTTGTGAAACATTAGTAAAAGACAATAGAGTAGTATTAGCTGGGGAGATAACTACTAATGCTAAAATTAATTATGAACAAGTGGTAAGAAATACTATTAAAAAAATTGGCTATGATAATGAAGATTACGGTTTTGATAATGAAAATTGCACAATAGAAAATTACTTAGGTAAACAATCTCAAGATATAGCTCAAGGTGTAGATGAATATGAAGAACATGAGCAAGGTGCTGGAGACCAAGGATTAATGTTTGGCTATGCTTGTAATGAGACTGATGTTTTTATGCCAGCCCCTATTATTTATGCTCATCGTTTAGTAAAAAAACAATCTGAATTAATGTTAAACAAACAAATTGAATGGCTTAGACCTGATGCAAAATCACAGGTATCTTGTATTTATAATAATGGTAAAGTTACAGCTATTGATGCGGTAGTTTTATCAACCCAGCATGATGATGGGATAAGTCATAATGAGATAAGTAAAACTGTTATTGATAAAATAATAAAGCCTATATTAGAGCCAAGTGGACTTTTAACTAAAGATACTAAGTACCATATTAACCCTACCGGTCACTTTGTAATTGGTGGTCCCGTTGGTGATTGTGGTCTTACTGGCAGAAAAATCATAGTTGATACTTATGGTGGTATGGCACGCCATGGTGGTGGAGCATTTTCTGGGAAAGACCCTTCTAAAGTAGATAGATCTGCTGCCTACGCAACTAGATATGTTGCAAAAAATATTGTTGCAGCAGACTTAGCTGATAAGTGCGAAATACAAATATCTTATGCTATAGGTGTCGCAAAACCAACAAGTATTAATATAGATACTTTTGGCACTGAAAAAGTAAGTGTTGATAAAATAGAGAACTTAGTAAAAGAGCATTTTGATTTAAGACCAAAGGGGTTAATCACTATGCTTGATTTGAAAAGACCAATTTACGAACAAGTTGCAAGTTATGGGCATTTTGGGCGCGAAGAAGATGTAATAAGTTGGGAAAAAACAGATAAAGTAAACTTGCTAAAATAAAAATCATAAGATTGTTACAAAATAATATTATTAATCACTATGTAACTTGTTAAGTTTACTTCTTTTGTCATACAGGCATAAAGTAAGAGTATTGATAAATGTATTTTATTTTATAACACTTACACAGCCAAGGGGCGTTGCGGTGAACCTATCATCAGGCTTGGCAATAAATAACGACGCTCATTGTGTTAATGTTATTAAGGAGATAAAAAATGAGTAATGAAACTATTAATAAAGCTGATTATAAAATTGCAGATATTAATTTAGCTACTTTTGGACGCAAGGAAATTGAATTAGCTGAGAGGGAAATGCCTGCTCTTATGAACCTAAGAGCTAAATATAGTAATGAAAAACCTTTAAAAGGTGCAAAAATATTAGGTTGCATCCATATGACTGTGCAAACAGCAGTATTGATGGAAACTTTAAAGTTTTTAGGTGCAAAAATGCGTTGGTCAAGCTGTAATATATTTTCAACCCAAGACCATGCAGCAGCAGCAATGGTGGCTGTTGGGATACCAGTTTATGCTTGGAAAGGTGAAACTGAAGAAGAGTTTTTATGGTGTATAGAGCAAACTATTTTATCTGATAATAAGCCTTGGGATGCAAATATGATATTAGATGACGGTGGTGATTTAACAATGATGCTACATAATAAGTACCCAAAAATGCTTGACAATATTCATGGTATATCAGAAGAAACAACAACTGGTGTTCATCGCTTATTAGAAATGTTGGAGAAAGGCAAATTAAAAGTTCCAGCAATTAATGTTAATGACTCAATTACTAAATCAAAAAATGATAATAAATATGGCTGTAGGCATTCATTAAATGATGCTATCAAACGAGGCACTGATATGCTTATGTCTGGTAAAAAAGCTTTAGTTATAGGTTATGGAGATGTAGGAAAAGGCTCTGCTCAAAGCCTTCGTCAAGAAGGTATGATTGTTAAGATATCAGAAATAGACCCTATATGTGCTATGCAGGCATGTATGGATGGTTTTGAAATTGTGTCACCATACATTAATGGTATTAATACTGGTTCTACTGACCATATTAATAGAAACTTACTACAAAACACTGATTTAGTAGTTACTGCTACTGGTAATTTTAATGTTTGTGATGCTGCAATGTTACAAAGTTTAAAAAGTGGTGCAGTGATTTGTAATATAGGTCATTTTGACAATGAAATTGATACTAAGTTTATGCGTGATAACTGGTATTGGGAAGAAGTAAAACCACAAGTTCATCGTATATTTAGAGATAAAAACACTGATGATTACTTAATTTTACTATCTGAAGGTAGATTAGTTAATCTTGGCAATGCCACTGGACATCCATCAAGAATAATGGATGGTTCTTTTGCTAATCAAGTATTAGCCCAAATATATCTTTATGATAGAAAATTTGCAAATCTACCTAAAGGTGCTAAAGAAGATAATATAACTGTAGAAGTGTTACCAAAAAAACTTGATGAAGAAGTAGCTAAGGGTATGGTTGAAGGTTTCGGTGGAGTTATAACTAAAATGACAAAAGAACAAGCGAAATATATAAATATCCATATTGATGGTCCATATAAATCAAATAGCTATAAATATTAATTTTATTATTCAGCATTAGTATAAAAAAGATAGTAGTTACTGCCTCTTTTTTTAACTTATTTTAAGACCTTTTGCGTTTTTCATTTAATTTGCTATCTTGTCGTCATACTTGTATCTTATAAGTCTTTCATAGATTCTGAGCCAAGTTAAGAATGATATATCTTTTACAGATTATTACAAAGGTCTTAAATTATATGTTAAAGATGGTTTTAACTTGTCTTTAGTTACCGGCTTGGATAAAACCAAATCAGCATCATCATTGTCAATATTGTTATTTTTGTTATTTATTAACGGAAAATCGCTGTCATTCCAGCCCTTTATGCCTAATTTTAAAGATTTAACATTTTTATAACCTAATTGACACATAGTATAAGCAGCTAAGACACTTCTATTGCCAGAGCGACAAATTACTATTATTTCTTTGTCTTTAGCTTCAATAAGATGAGGTTCAGTTTCATCATAACCCCATTCTAGAGCTTGTTCTAGCACTCCTCTTGGGGTATTAATAGAACCTTTAATGCGCATTTTTCTATATTCTTTTGGTTCTCTAATATCTAGTAAAATCAATTTATTTTTATTGTTTATTTTATATTCTAAATCCCAAGGAGAGATTTCTTTAACTGTATTTAAGGCATCAGCAATTAATGTTTTATATGTTTTAATTATCACAAAAACTTTCCTGTGTTGCCATTACTGCTGCTTCAACTCTTGAACTTAAACTTAGTTTCTTTAAGATAGATTTAACATGTAATTTTACTGTGCCATCTGATATATCAAGTTCTCTTCCTATTACTTTGTTGCTATATCCTTTAGCTATAAAGCACAGAACTTCTTTTTCTCTTGGAGTTAATTGATTAAAAGAAGTCTGTTTCTCGTCTAGTTCACCTTTTAATACTTTTGCTAGAATATGGGTTAATTCTTTTACTACAATTATTGAACCTTGCATAACATCATTTAATGCTGTTACTAATTCATCAGGGTCCATGTCCTTTAATAAATATGCTTGCGCTCCTATTTTTAAGCAATCAACTAAATCTTTTTCTTCACTACTTGTTGTTAGGATTACTACTGGCGTTTTAATATTTTCTGTTTTTATTTTTTTTAATACATCTATTCCGTGAATTTTTGGCATACTTAAATCTAAGAGAGTAATATCAATAGTTTTATCTTTTCTTAAAATATCCAAACCTTTTTCGCCATCAGCTGCCATCACAACTTTAACAGACCTGCTTTTTAACAAAGCAGCTATCCCATCACGAAATAAAGTATGGTCATCAATTATTAATACTTTCATTTTAAATCCTTAAGTTTGAATACTAATTGTATCCTTGTGCCTTCGTCTTTTTCGCTTTCAATGCTTAAATCAGCACCAATTTTCCTTGCTCTTTCTTTCATTATTCTAACACCTAAATTGTCATTAGTGTATTTTGTGCTAATACCAATACCATCATCCTCAATTAGTAAGTTGCATTTATTACTATCACAAGAAAATAACACTCTAACAAATTTAGCATTAGAATGTTTTTTAATATTTGTAAGTGCTTCTTGGACAATGCGAAAAACCTGTAATTCAATTTTTGGTCTAAGTTTAACTTCGCTTTGGGGCTGAAAGTAAACAAAAATCCCTGTTTCATTTTTAAATTTATTAATTAAATTATGTAGTGAGACAATCAAGCCTCTTCTATCCAAAGGCATTCTAAAATCCTTCATTAAAACTCTAAGTTCTTTATTTGCTTGACTTATATTTTGTTCTAATTCGTCCACCTTAGATTTTAAATTCTTTTTATCATTTATTTTTATCATATCTGCTAAAACTTTAGTTTGCAGCTTTAGACTTACTAAAGTTTGTGCTAATGAGTCATGTATTTCTTGAGATAAACTAATTCTTTCTTGAGATAAATTAATTCTTTGTCTTTCATCTTCAAATTTCGCTCTGTTTAATACTAATGCCACATGATTACCTATAGCTGTTAATAGTTCTCTAGTGTCAATATCTAAAGTTGGTTCTTCACTGAAAAACAAATTACATATACCCAAAGTTATATTTTGGTAACGAAGTGGGATAAATATTGTGCCAACTTGAGCTTTTGCTTTGCCTTTAACACCTATACATTTTTCACAAGTATGGACACTAAATTGTACTGTGGAGTTATTTGCTAATGCTATATCACCACAAAAACAATCAGCACTAAGTACATTTTCCTTTTGACCTTTTTTATATACTTTTCCTTTTTCTGAGGTTAATTGAAGATTACCTCCTTTTGTTAATAATCTCACTATACCAGCAGAAGCATTTGTCATGTTGATAAGGGTGTTTAGAAAAAAATCTACTAGACTATCAGTGTCTCTTATTTGATTAAGTTTTGAAGATATTTCATATAAAGTTTCAAGTTGTGCAGTTTTACTTGCTAAGCGCTGGATTTGTTTTTGAGCTATTAGTTCCATATCATCATAAAGTTTTTGATGTTCTTCTATAAGATGATTAATAGATTTTGCAATAGGCTCAAAGATAGTTTTTTTATCCGCCGTAATATTATCTGAATTGTTTATCTTATACCTTTGAGCCCAATTTTGTAAATTTTGTAGTGGAGTTAAAAAATCACGGCGAATAAAAATATATAATGCAATAAAAATCACAAATAAAAGTATGCTGATTAATAAAGCATTTAATGAGCCTTGAGTTGTAAAGTACAAGGACTGACTGAATAATACAGATAGTAAAATAGTAATAATAAAGTATGAATAGAATTTAATTTTAAAAGTTTTCATTTTGTTTCATAATTAAATAGGTTTTTAAATCTTAATTTTGCAATTTTTTCTCTGCTTGGTTTTATAGCTTGAAAATAATTGTTTACTTTTTTAGCAATATGAAAATTAAAAACTAAATTATTATATGAACCCATTCTTAAATCAGAAATTATAAGTTTATCATTTATTTTGCTAAGTTTATAAAAGCCACGACTAAACTTAGCATATTTTTTTATAGCTTGGTCATTATCTATTTTAAATTCATTTTTTAAATGTTTGGTTTTTTGCCACTTCATCTGTCCAGTTATAATATTGTAATAAGTCTCATAGTAATAAACATCATCTATCATAACAACCCTCCAGACCAATATATTTAAAGGTATTGGCGTTGAAAATGAACTATAACTTCCAACTAAATCTGGCTTTGTTATTTGTTGGTTTACATAAGTTTTGAGACCGAAAGCTAATAATAAATAACTTGTAGTTACAATAATAGCTAAACTATTTATAGAGTATTTTTTATAAGTAATGATTTTATTTTTTACCATCACCATAACAAATGTTATTAATAGAGGTGCAGTATAAATTAAATCAATAATAAATATAGAGCCTATCATAACATTTGGTATATCTAATGGCCAAAATAGTTTAGTACCATAAATAGTTAAAGCATCTAAAAAAATATGAGTTATAAATACCAGAAAAATGAGCAAAAACCATCTCATAAAATTAATATTTAATTTTAAGAATTTAGTTTTATGAAAAATATAAGCTAGAAAAAATGCTAGTAATGTTAAAAATAAAATTGAATGGCTAAAACCTCTATGATTTACAGCAGCAGTTAAGGGGTCACTATATTTAAAAAAAACATCTAAATCTGGCAAAGTTGCTAATATACCTGAAGTCATTGCTATTTTTCTTGGCTCTTTTTTAACGCAAGATAATCCTACCGCTGCTCCTAAGGTAAATTGGGTTATTGAATCCATAAGGAATTTTTAAAATATTATTAAATAAGGTCATAAATTATATTTAAAAAACATAACAAATGTTTAAGATAAAAGTGCAATGTATATCAGACACACACAATAATTTGACAGAGAATTTTATTGTTAGGTATAATCAGAAAGTTTTTTATTATAATATTTTTTAGGAGAAGTTTTTTAATGGCAACAATAAACCAATTAGTACGTAAAGGGCGCAAGAAAAAGGTAGTAAAAAATGATGTACCAGCTCTAAATGGTTGTCCTCAAAAAAGAGGAGTATGCACTAGGGTTTATACCACAACACCTAAAAAACCAAATTCTGCACTTAGAAAAGTAGCCCGTGTTCGTCTTACTAATTCAGCTGAGGTTACAACCTATATTGGTGGCGAAGGTCATAATTTGCAAGAGCACTCGGTAATTTTAATTCGCGGTGGCAGAGTTAAAGACTTACCTGGTATTAGATATCACACTATTAGAGGAGCGCTAGATACTACTGGGGTAGAAAATAGAAAAAGAGGGCGTTCAAAATATGGAACTAAAAAACCAAAAGGTTAAAAACTAAGGATTATTAATGTCAAGAAGAAGAGCAGCAAATAAAAGAAAAATCCTTCCAGATCCAAAATTTGGAGATTTGGTAGTAGCAAAATTTATAAATATATTAATGTTTGATGGTAAAAAATCAGTTGCTGAAAAGATTACTTATAGAGCATTGGATACTATTAAAGAAAAAACAAATAAGGACCCAGTTGAAGTTTTTGAAAAAGCATTAGCAAACATAGGTCCTAGTGTAGAAGTTAAATCTCGTCGTGTTGGAGGCTCCACATATCAAGTTCCTGTTGAAGTTAAAACTGATAGAAGAGTTACTTTAGCAATGCGTTGGATAATTGATGCAGCACGAAAAAGAGGCGAAAAAGGAATGCAATTAAGACTAGCAGGAGAGTTAATAGATTCATCTGAAAGTCGTGGTTCAGCATTTAAGAAAAAAGAAGATGTGCATAAAATGGCTGAAGCAAATAGAGCTTTTGCACATTTTAGATGGTAATTTTATATTTCTTTATTTAAATAATTATGGCTAGAAAAACACCTATCGAAAGATATCGTAATGTTGGTATTATGGCTCATATTGATGCAGGAAAAACAACAACAACTGAAAGAATTTTATTATATACAGGTAGAACATACAAAATTGGTGAAGTGCATGATGGTGCAGCAACAATGGACTGGATGGAACAAGAACAAGAAAGAGGTATTACTATTACCTCAGCAGCTACAACTTGTTTTTGGTCTGGAATGGATAAACAATATAAAGAACACCGTATTAATATTATTGATACTCCTGGACATGTGGATTTTACAATTGAGGTTGAAAGGTCATTAAAAGTATTAGATGGAGCAGTTGCAGTATTTTGTGCTGTTGGTGGAGTAGAGCCACAATCAGAAACAGTATGGCGTCAGGCAAATAAATATAAAGTCCCGCGTATGGGATTTGTTAATAAAATGGACCGTGATGGTGCTGATTTTCTTAGAGTTGTTAATCAAGTTAAAGAAAGATTAGGCGCTAATCCAGTTCCAATGCAAATAGCTATTGGTGCTGAAAAAGACTTTGAAGGTATAGTTGATCTTATCAGTATGAAAGCAATTTATTGGAATGAAGCTGATCAAGGTGCTAGTTATGAAACAAAAGATATTCCAGGTGATTTAAAAGATTTAGCAGAAACTCAAAGAGAAATTATGATTGAAGCAGCAGCTGATGCTAGTGAAGAGTTAACAGAAAACTATTTAGAAAGTGGCACACTTAGTGATGATGAAATTAGAAAAGGTATTAGAATTCAAACTATTGATAATAAAATTATTCCTATGTTTTGTGGTTCTGCTTTTAAAAACAAGGGAGTGCAAGCAGTATTAGATGCGATGATTGAGTATATGCCAGCTCCAATAGATGTTCCTCCAGTTACTGGTATTGCTGATGATGGAAAAGATACAGAAGTTATAAGAAATTCTGATGATAGTGAGCCTTTTGCCGCACTTGCTTTTAAAATAGCTACAGACCCTTATGTTGGAAACTTGACTTTCTTTAGGGTTTATTCAGGTGTATTAAATTCTGGAGATTCAATATTAAATAGCGCTAGTTCTAAAAAAGAAAGGGTAGGTCGTATTGTGCAAATGCACTCTAATGATAGAGAAGAAATAAAAGAAGTTCGTGCTGGTGATATTGCTGCAGCTATCGGTTTAAAAAATATAACAACAGGCGATACTCTTTGTGACTTAAAAAATAGAGTTATCTTAGAAAAGATGGAATTTCCTGAGCCAGTAATATCTGTTGCTGTTGAACCGAAAACTAAAGGCGACCAAGAAAAAATGAGTATAGCTTTAGGAAAGTTAGCTCATGAAGATCCATCGTTTAGAGTATCAACAGATGAAGAATCAGGTCAAACTATTATTTCTGGTATGGGTGAATTACATTTAGATATTATTGTTGACCGTATGCGTCGTGAATTTGATGTTGAATGTAATGTAGGGGCTCCACAAGTTGCATATAGAGAAACGATTCGTAAACAAATTAAACATGAATATAAATTTGCTAAACAATCAGGTGGTCGTGGTCAGTATGGACATGTTTATTTGCGTATTGAGCCAAAAGAGCCAGGTTCTGGTTATGAGTTTATAAGTGAAATTGTTGGTGGTGTTATTCCTAAAGAATATATACCTGCAGTAGATAAAGGTGTGCAAGAGCAAATGCAAAATGGCGTTATTGCAGGTTATCCATTAGTAGATATGAAAGCAACGGTTTATGATGGTTCTTACCATGATGTTGATTCTAGTGAAATTGCTTTTAAAATTGCAGCTAGTATGTGTCTTAAAGAAGGAGCAAAATTAGCAAGCCCAGTTATATTAGAGCCAATAATGAAAGTAGAAGTGTCAACTCCTGAGGATTATATGGGAGATGTTATGGGAGATTTAAACCGTAGGCGAGGAATAGTGCAAAATATGGAAGATACTCCAACTGGCAAATCTATTAGAGCAGAAGTTCCATTAGCAGAAATGTTTGGATATGCTACTGATTTACGCTCTATATCACAAGGTAGAGCTAGCTATTCTATGGAATTTGCTAAATACGCAGAAGTTCCAGGCAATATGGCTGATGAAATAGTTAAAAATAATCAGTAAATCATTAGATGTTTTCTATATAAGGAACTGCGCTAATAAAATTATTTTTTTACTTGTAAGATAAAATCTATTAATGCTTATATATGTCTAGAAAATACTCAAATATTCCTGAGAATTTAATTAATTTTATTAAAGCACAAAAAATATTTTTTGTAGCTACAGCTACCCAAGATAGTAGAATTAATTTATCACCTAAAGGTATGGATAGCCTTAGAATATTAGATGAAAACCGTATTATTTGGCTAAATGTCACAGGTAGTGGTAATGAAACTTCTCACCATATCCAAGAAGATGGAAGAATGACTTTAATGTTTAATGCGTTTGAAAAAAAACCTTTGATATTGCGTATTTACGGTAGAGCAAAAGTAATACATAAAAACACTAAAGATTGGGATGAATTATATTCTTTTTTCAACCCTCTTCCTGGTGTCAGACAAATTTTTGATTTGCGTGTTGAATTAGTTCAATCATCATGTGGCACAGCTGTGCCATATTATGATTATGTTGGTGAGAGAGATGGTTTGAATAAGTGGGCAATAAAAAAAGGCGAAAAAGGTATTAAACAATACTGGAAAGATAGAAATTCTATAAGTATTGATGGAAAAGAAATAAAGTTTTTTTAATTTTCTTAGTGTTTTACATTAATAACAACATTTTTTTCTGTAAAGAGACATAAAAATATTTTGCTAAATATATTGCTAATGCTCAATCAGCTGATATAATTAATGAATTTTTTTAATTTTATATTGGCATCTGATGAGTAATCAAAATATTAGAATAAAACTTAAAGCATTTGACCATCGTTTGATTGATAAATCAGCAATGGAGATAGTTGAAACAGCTAAAAGAACAGGTGCTAGTGTTAGAGGACCTGTGCCTCTTCCAACCAAGAAAGAAAGATTTACTATTTTAATTTCTCCACATGTTAACAAAGATGCTAGAGACCAATACGAAATTAGGACTTATTCTAGATTAATGGATGTTATTAGTCCTACTGATAAAACAGTTGATGCATTAATGAAATTAGATTTAGCGGCTGGGGTAGATGTCCAAATTAAATTAAATTAGGTGGTGTTATGGCATTAGGATTAATAGGACAAAAATTGGGCATGACTAGGTTTTTCACCGAAGAAGGTAGAAACATACCTGTGAGTGTTGTTAAAGTTGAACCTAATCGTATTGTTCAAATAAAAACATCTAAAAATGATGGCTATTCAGCCTTGCAAGTAACAATTGGTAATAAGGTAAATAAGAAAAATAAAGCAAAGGTTCGCAGAGTAAGTAAGGCTATCAAAGGGCATTATGCAAAAGTTAAACAAGATATAGGTTTAGGATTGTGGGAACTTACTGTTGAAGAAGATTATCAAGATAATAAAAAGGAATTAGACTTAAAGTTATTTAGCAAAGGACAGTTTTTAAATGTTGCTGGAATAAGTAAAGGTAAAGGTTTTCAAGGTGGAGTAAAAAGACATAATTTTAGAATGCAAGATGCAACTCATGGTAACTCACTTTCTCATAGGGCATTAGGGTCTACAGGTCAGTGCCAAACTCCAGGTAGAGTTTTTAAAGGAAAGAAAATGGCCGGGCATATGGGTGCTGAAAGAGTAACGCAAGAAAGTCTTGAAGTTATAAATATTGATAATGATAAAAACATAATTTTAATTAAAGGCTCAATTCCTGGAGCAAAAAATGGGTTTGTAAAATTAACATTATCAAATAAGAAAAAGCAGCATAATGAAAAAATTTATAAAGAAGTTCAAAAAAAAATATTAGAGTCTAAAGCGAAAGCAAAAGCTGAAAAAGAAGCAAAAAATAAAGGATAGTAATGAAGTTAGCAGTAGTTAATATAAGTGATAACAAACGCAAAAATATAGAAGTAGAAGACCTTATATTTGCTAAAGACTTAAATGAATCTTTGGTACATCAAGTGGTTACATCTTATATGGCTGGAAGTAGAAGTGGCTCTAGAACCCAAAAGAATCGCTCAGCTGTTAGTGGAGGCGGAAAAAAACCATATTCACAAAAAGGAACAGGTAGATCTCGTGCTGGAACTTCAAGAAACCCTATTTGGCGTGGCGGGGGAGTAACCTTTGCTGCAAAGCCTAAAGATTACTCTAAAAAAGTAAATAAAAAAATGTATAAAGGCGCACTGAGCGTGATTATATCTGAGCTAATAAGGTCTAAACGCTTAACAATTGTAAAAGATTTTAAAATTGATAAACCAAAAACCAAAGAAGTTCTTACAATTTTAGAAAAACTAAAAATAGATGATGTTTTAATAGTAACTGAAGAATTAGATGAGAATTTATATTTAGCTACTAGAAATTTATACCATATAGGTACATGTGATATTACTTCTGTAAATCCAGTTGTTTTAATTGGCTATAAAAATATAATTATGACAGAGGCAGCGTTAACTAAAATTGGAGAAATGTTATGAATCAAAACCGATTGCTAACAATAATACTTGCTCCTGTTGTATCTGAAAAAACAACTATGATTTCGGCATATAATCAATATGCTTTTAAAGTAATTAAAAATGCTACTAAAAGAGAAATTAAATCTGCAGTTGAAATGCTATTTGGAGTAAATGTTGAAAAAGTTACAACTATGAATGTAAAAGGCAAGCAGAAAAATTATGGTCGTAGAATAGGGCGTAGAAGTGGTTGGAAAAAAGCTTTGGTTAAAGTAGCTGAAGGTCAAATGATTGATGTTTCAACATCTTAAGGATAGTAGATATTATGTCAATAGTAATTAAAAGAAAACCAACCTCACCAGGAAGAAGATTTGTTATTAATGTAGTAAATAAAGATTTGCACAAAAATAAGTCTTTTCATAAATTAACTGAGAAGAAAAATAAAATTGATGGTAGAAATAACAGCGGTAGAATCACTGTTAGACATAGAGGTGGTTCTCATAAAAGAAAATATAGAATAATTGATTTTAAACGCAATAAAGATGATATTCCTGCAGTAATTGAACGATTAGAATACGACCCAAATAGAAGTGCTAATATTGCTTTAGTTCTATATAAAGATGGTGAAAGAAGATATATATTGCAACCAAAAGG
The DNA here is from genome assembly GCA_964508055.1 of uncultured Thiotrichales bacterium. Taxonomy (GTDB): domain Bacteria; phylum Pseudomonadota; class Gammaproteobacteria; order PS1; family Pseudothioglobaceae; genus CAZDRI01. The sequence goes on along the minus strand of CAZDRI010000011.1, from coordinate 19,459 downwards.
TTTAAAAGCTGGTGATAAAATAATTTCAGGAGAAAATGTGGCAATCAGCAAAGGTAACACAATGCCACTTAAAAATATACCATTAGGTACTTTAATTCATTGTATAGAGTTAAAACCTAAAAAAGGAGCACAACTTGCAAGAAGTGCTGGTGCTAGCGTGCAACTTGCTGCAAAAGAAGGAAATTATGTTACTATAAAGCTGCGTTCAGGAGAGGTGCGTAAAGTTTTAGCTGATTGTAGGGCTACAATAGGAGAGGTTGGAAATCAAGAGCATAATCTTCGTAAATTAGGTAAAGCTGGAGCTTCTAGATGGAGAGGGGTAAGACCAACAGTTAGAGGGGTAGCGATGAATCCTATTGACCATCCTCATGGCGGAGGAGAAGGTAAAACTAGTGGAGGCAGACATCCTGTGTCCCCATGGGGTACACCTACTAAAGGATTTAAAACTCGTAGTAATAAGAGAACAAATAAAATGATTGTTCGTAGAAGGAAATAAGGAGCCTATTATGTCAAGATCTTTAAGAAAAGGACCTTTTGTAGATGAACATTTGATTAAAAAAGTGCTGGTTGCTCAAGAAAAAAGAGACAGAAAACCTATTAAAACCTGGTCAAGGCGTTCTATGATAGTCCCAGAAATGGTTGGACTTACTATTGCTGTTCATAATGGCAGACAACATGTACCTATTTTAGTAAATGAAAATATGGTTGGGCATAAATTAGGTGAATTTGCATTAACAAGAACTTTTAAATTACATTCTGGTGACAGAAAAACAGCTAAGAGTTAATTATGGAAAAAGAAATTAGAGCAAAACATAAGTACGCAAGAATATCACCTTTTAAGGCAAGATTAGTTACTAGGCAAATTAACAAAAAGCCTGTAGAGGAGGCAATTAATATTCTAAATTTTAGCAATAAAAAAGCAGCAGTATTAGTGAAAAAAGTTCTTAGTTCAGCAATATCAAATGCAGAACATAATGAAGGTCTTAATATAGATGAGTTAATAGTTAGTAGTGCTTTTGTAAATGAGGCTCCTACAATGAAAAGAACTAGAGCAAGAGCAAAAGGCCGTGTTAACAGAATTTTTAAAAGAAGTAGCCACATAGTAGTTGGTGTAAATATTAAAGGATAATAATGGGACAAAAAGTAAACCCTAAAGGCATTAGATTAGGCATAGTTAAAGACTGGGATTCTAAGTGGTATTCAAATAGTAAGAACTATGCGAAATATTTACTTTCAGATATTGAAATTAGGGATTATTTATTTAATAAATTAAAAGAAGCCTCAATAAGTCGCATTATGATTGAGCGTCTAGCAAGTAATGTTAAAATTATTATTCATACTGCAAGACCGGGCATAGTAATAGGTAGAAAAGGTGAAGATATAGATAAATTAAAAGAAACTATTTCTAAAAAAATGGACTTGCCAGTTCATATTTCTATTGAAGAGATTAAAAAACCAGAGTTAGATGCAAGAATAGTTGCAGAAAATATTGCTCAACAATTAGAAAAAAGGGTTGCTTATCGTAGAGCTGTTAAAAGAGCAATGACAAATGCTACAAGGTTAGGTGCTTTAGGTGTCAAGATTATGGTCGGAGGCAGACTAAATGGCGTTGAGATAGCAAGAAGTGAATGGTATAGAGAAGGAAGAGTGCCATTACATACTTTTAGAGCTGATATTGATTATGGAACTTATGAAGCACATACTCAATATGGAGTTATAGGTGTTAAAGTGTGGATATTTAAAGGCGAAATCCTTGACCATAAAAAAGGAACACTGGCAGAAGTAAGCAAACGCAATGAATTAAATAAAAAATAAGGATATTTAAATGCTATTACCAAAAAGAACAAAATACAGAAAGCAAATGAAGCTACGCAATCGTGGTCTTGCTCAGGTAGGTAATAGTGTAAGTTTTGGAGAAATAGGACTGCAAGCTCTTGAAAGAGGAAGAATGACATCAAGGCAAATAGAGGCTGCACGAAGAGCTATGACTCGTTATGTAAAAAGAACAGGTAAGATATGGATTAGAGTATTTCCAGATAAACCAATCACTAAAAAGCCTTTAGAAGTTCGTATGGGTAAAGGTAAAGGAAGTGTTGAATATTGGGTAGCTCAAATTAAACCTGGAACTGTATTATTTGAAATGCAAGGTGTTGATGAGGATACAGCAAGACAAGCATTTAATCTAGCATCAGCAAAGCTTCCAGTAAAAACATCAATAATTAAACGGACGGTAATGTAAATGAGCGAAATAAAAAATCCTGCAGATTTAAGAAAAATGGATGTAAAAGAGTTAGAAGGAAATCTGACTGATTTATTAAAAGAGCATTTTGAATTGCGTATGCAGCACAAAAGTGGTCAGTTATCAGATTCTAGCAAACTTGCTAAAGTTAAAAAATCTGTAGCAAGAGTAAAAACAATTATTAAAGAGAAACAATAATGAGTGATAAAAAAACAGAAAGAATGATAATAGGAAAGGTTATAAGTAATAACAGAGATAAGACTATTGCTGTTTTAATTGAAAGAAAAGTAAAACACCCTGTATACAAAAAATATATTAAAAAAAGTACAAAAGTTCATGCTCATGATGAGAAAAATGAATGTGAACTAAATGATATTGTAAAGATTAAGGAAACAAAACCGGTTTCAAAAACCAAATACTGGTCATTTATAGAGGTTGTTGAAAAAGCAGTTAATATATAAGAGAGTAGATTATGATTCAGGTACAAACAGGTTTACAAGTTGCAGATAATAGTGGTGGTGTAAGAGCTATGTGTATTAAAGTTTTAGGAGGCTCTAAACGCAGATATGCAAATATTGGAGATGTTATAAAAGTAAGTATAAAAGAAGCAACTCCAAGAGGTAAAGTTAAAAAAGGTGATATATATGATGCTGTGGTTGTTAGAAGCGCAAAAGGTGTAAGACGACCAGATGGTTCTTTATTAAAATTTGATTCTAATGCAGTAGTTCTTTTAAATCCTAAGTTAGAACCAGTTGGAACTCGTATTTTTGGACCTATTGCTAGAGAATTAAGAGGAGCACAATTTATGAAGATTGTATCTTTAGCTCCTGAAGTTTTGTGAGGTTTTATGAATAGAATAAGATTAAATGATGAAGTTATTGTAATTGCTGGTAAAGATAAAGGTGCAATTGGTAATGTAAGTTCTGTATTGGAGAATAAAGTAATAGTAAATGGAGTAAATGTTGCAAAAAAACATGTAAAACCAAATCCTAACACTGGAGTAGAAGGCGGTGTTGTTGATAAAGAAATGCCAATTCATATTTCAAATGTTGCCTTATACAATCCAGAGACTAAGAAAGCAGGTAGAATTGGTTTTCGCATTAATAAAGATAAAGATAACAATAAGGAAAGATTTTTTAAATCAAATAATAAAGTAGTAGGTTAATAAAAGTGGCAAGATTAAAAGAATATTATAAAAAAACAGTAATTCCTAAATTACAAAAAGATTTAGAAATTAAAAATATTATGGCTGTGCCTTATATTGAAAAAATAGTTATTAACATGGGATTAGGTGATGCAATTGGTAATAAAAAAGTGTTAGAACATGCTATGAATGATATGGCTTTAATTTCAGGTCAAAAGCCTATTGTATGTAATGCTAAAAAATCAGTAGCAAGTTTTAAACTTAGAGAAGGCTGGCCAGTAGGATGTAAAGTAACTCTAAGAAAAGGTAAGATGTATGAATTTTTAGACAGACTTATAAATATTGCAATTCCAAGAGTAAGAGATTTTAGAGGGTTTTCTGTAAAATCTTTTGATTCTCAAGGTAATTATAATTTAGGCATTCAAGAACAAATAGTATTTCCAGAAATTGACTATGAGAAGATAGATAAATTAAGAGGTATGGATATTTGCATAGTAACATCAGCAAAAGATGATGAAGGTGCTAGAAAATTATTAACAGAGTTTAATTTCCCCTTTAAAGGATAGGTATTATGGCAAAAAAATCAATGATTTATAGAGATATAAAGAGAGAAAAAACGGTTTTGAAATATCAGAAAAAACGTTTAGAATTAAAAAATATTATAAAAAGTGTCCATTCGTCAGATGAAGAAAGATTCAATGCTATTGTGAAATTACAAGCATTACCTAGAAACGCATCTCCAGTTAGGATGAGGAATCGCTGTGGTTTAACAGGTCGTCCACACGGCGTTTATCGTAAATTTAGCTTATCAAGAAATAAACTAAGAGAAAGAGCGATGAATGCAGAAGTGCCTGGTTTAGTTAAAGCAAGTTGGTAAGAGGTGCAATTATGAGTATGTCTGACCCTATATCTGATATGTTAACACGCATTCGCAACGCTCAAGCGGTGCATAAAAAGCAAGTGACAATGCCAGCTTCTAAAATAAAAATTGCAATTGCAAATGTATTAAAAGAAGAAGGGTATATTAATTCAGTTTCTAAAAATGACTCAAAAGTACCTGATATGACTATAGAGCTAAAATACTATAATAATAAAGGTGTTATAGAATCTATGAAAAGAGAGAGTAAGCCTAGTTTAAGAAATTACACTACTAAGGATGATATTCCTGAAGTAATTGGAGGCTTAGGGATAGTTATTGTTTCCACACCTAAAGGAGTTATGACAGGTAAAAATGCAAAAACTCAAGGTGTCGGTGGCGAAATTCTGTGTAGCGTTTATTAATTTAGGATATAAATTATGTCAAGAGTTGCAAAATCACCAATAAATATACCTTCAGGCGTTGAAGTAAAAGAAGAAGGTAAAAATATTATAGTAAAAGGTAAATTAGGAGAATTGAAGATAGCAGTTAATCCAGCAGTTAAAATAGCTAACAAAGACAATGTTATTAGTTTTGATATTATTGATACTAATAAAAAAGATGCTAAATTAGCATGGGCTAATGCAGGCACCCAAAGAGCATTAGTAAACAATTGTATTATTGGTGTATGCGAAGGTTTCCAGAAAAAATTAACTTTAATAGGAGTTGGTTATAGAGCCCAAGTACAAGGAAAAATACTTAATTTAAATTTAGGATTTTCTAACCCAGTGCTTTATAACATACCTGAAGGAGATACAGCAGTTAATATTGAAACACCTTCTCAAACAGAGGTGATAATAAAAGGCATTGATAAACAAAAAGTTGGGCAAGTTGCAGCAGAAATCAGAAGTTTTAGACCACCTGAGCCTTATAAAGGAAAAGGTATTCGTTATGAAGATGAATATGTTGTTCGTAAAGATGCTAAGAAAAAATAAATAATTATATAATTTTGAGAATATATTATGACAAAATTTAATTTGAAGAAAGAAAATAGACTTAGAAGAATTAGGAAATTTAGAGCAAAAAATAAAGAACTAAATGCTACTCGTTTATGTGTGCATAGGACATCTGCACATATTTATGCACAAATCACATCAGGTTGTGGTGCAGAAACATTAGCTAGTGTGTCTTCATTATCTGCAAAAATTAAAAATGGCGGTAATATTGAAGCTGCAAAAAAAGTTGGCGAACTTATAGCTAAAGCAGCTAAAAAGGCTAAGATTGAAAAAGTTTCATTTGACCGTTCAGGATTTAAATATCATGGCAGGGTTAAGGCTTTAGCTGAAGCTGCTAGAAGTAATGGTTTAATATTTTAGGGGTTATTGTGACAAAAGAAAATAATATTTATGAAAACCATGGAACAGAGTTTATTGAAAAACTAGTAAATGTTCGTAGGGTAGTAAAAGTTGTTAAAGGTGGACGCATATTTAGCTTTTCAGCTTTAGTAGTTGTAGGTGATGGTAATGGTAAAATTAGTTACGGCACTGGTAAAGCAAGAGAAGTTCCAGCAGCTATTCAAAAAGCTATGGAAGCTGCAAGAAGGTCTATGTTTAAGGTAGCTTTAAATAAAAAAACCTTATACTATCCAGTTAAAACATCAGTAGGTGCTGCAAAAGTATATATGCAACCAGCATCAGAAGGAACAGGAGTAATTGCAGGCGGTCCAATGCGTGCTGTTTTTGAGGCAGTAGGGGTTCATGATGTTTTAGCAAAATGTATAGGGACTAGAAATCCAATAAGTGTTGTAAGAGCAACAATATTTGGGCTTAGAAGTATGTCAAGTCCTGAAGACATTGCTTTAAAAAGAGGCAAAAATTTAACAGAAATTTTAGGAAAAAAAGCCAATGCCTAACAAAAAGAAAATAAATATTACTTTAGTTAAAAGTGCTTATGGCAGATTGCCTAAGCATAGAGCAACTATTAAAGGTTTAGGTCTTAGAAAAATTAATCAAACTGTTGAGGTAGAAGATACTCCAAGCGTTAGAGGTATGATTGACAAAGTATCTTATCTATTAAATATTAAAGGATAAAAAATGTTTTTAAACACTTTAAATAATGAAAATAGAAAAACAAAAAAGCGAGTTGGTAGAGGCATGGGTAGCGGCTTTGGTAAAACTTGTGGTCGTGGGCATAAAGGGCAAAAAAGCCGTTCAGGTGGATTTAGCAAAATAGGTTTTGAAGGTGGTCAAATGCCGCTACAAAGAAGACTTCCTAAATCAGGATTCAGCTCAAGAATATCAAGAGTTACTTCTGAAGTAACCTTAAAAGAACTAGATAAAATTAATGAAACAGAAATTAATTTAGATGTCTTAAAAAAATATAATTTAATTAATAAAAACATTCAAAGAGCTAAAATTATTGCAAGTGGTGAGCTAACTAAGGCATTAACTATAACGGGTATAAAAGCTACTAAAGGAGCTAGGGTGCAAATAGAGAAGTTAAAAGGCACTATTGAGGAATAATATGGAAATACCTCAATTTGCAATAACTCCTGATTTAAAAAAACGCATATTGTTTTTATTAGTGTCGTTAGTAATATTTAGATTAGGCACTCATATTACCATTCCATTTATTAATCCAGAAGCACTAGCATCACTGGTAGAAGACCAGCAAGGAACAATTTTGGATATGTTTAATATGTTCTCAGGAGGAGCATTAGAAAGATTATCTATTTTTACTTTAGGTATTATGCCTTATATATCATCTTCAATTATTACCCAGCTGTTATCAGCTGTTGTTCCTAGTTTAGAGCAATTAAAAAAAGAAGGCGAAGCGGGCAGAAGAAAAATAACTCAGTACACTCGTTATGGAACTGTAGTTTTAGCTGTGTTTCAATCTTATGGAATATCAATTGCATTACAAAGCCAAAGCGCTGGAGGTGTTGCACTGGTTACTAATGTTGGGCTAGGATTTAGTTTTGTAACTATTATAACTCTAACTACAGGCACATTATTTTTGATGTGGTTAGGCGAACAAATTACTGAAAAAGGAATTGGTAATGGCATTTCTATGATTATATTTGCTGGTATTGTATCTGGATTACCTGGAGCTTTTGGCTCTACATTATCTTTAGTAAGCTCTGGAGAGTTAACTGTTATAGTAGTAGTTATAATTTTTGCTATTGCTTTAGCTGTTACTGGATTTGTAACTTTTATGGAAAGAGGTCAAAGAAGAATAACTGTTAATTATGCTAAAAGACAGCAAGGGCGCAAAATGTATGGGGGGCAAAGCAGTTATTTACCACTAAAAATAAATATGGCTGGAGTAATACCTCCAATATTTGCTTCTAGTATTATTTTATTTCCTGCAACTCTTGGTGGTTGGTTTTCTCAAAGCGAAGGCATGGGTTGGTTACAAGATATAGCTGCAAGCATTTCTCCTGGACAACCTTTATATGTATTACTATATGCCCTAGCTATTATATTTTTTGCATTTTTCTACACTGCTTTGGTATTTAATTCTAAGGATACAGCAGATAATTTAAGGAAATCAGGCGGATTTATTCCTGGAATAAGACCAGGACAAAATACTGCAAAGTATGTAGATAGTGTTATGAGTAGATTAACTGCTACTGGAGCATTGTATATTACTGCAGTGTGTTTATTGCCAGAATTTTTGATTTTAAATTGGGATGTACCTTTTTATTTTGGCGGTACTAGTTTATTAATTATTGTAGTTGTTATAATGGACTTTATGGCACAATTTCAATCGCATATGATGTCACATAAATACGAAGGTTTAATGAAAAAAGCTAATTTAAGGTAAATTGTTGGAGTTTAAAATGAAAGTAAGAGCATCGGTTAAGAAAATTTGTAAGAATTGTAAAATTGTAAAAAGGCATGGAGTTGTTAGGGTTATTTGCAAAGAAACTAGGCATAAACAAAGGCAAGGTTGATTGACACAAGAAATAAAACAGATATAATTTATTAGTTTTTTTGAGTTTTTAAAAAGTAGATTAAATGGCACGTATAGCAGGAATAAACATAGCACCAAATAAGCATATTGTAATAGGTTTGAGAGCGATTTACGGTATTGGTCCTTCATTATCAAAATTAATTTGTAAGCAAGCTAATATTGCTGAAGCTACAAAGGTATCAGAGCTTGATGAAAATCAGCTAGATGTAATAAGAGCTAAGATTGCAAACTTTGAAGTGGAGGGAGACTTAAGACGAGAAGTATCAATGAATATAAAACGCTTAATGGATTTAGGTTGCTATAGAGGGATACGCCATAGAAGATCTTTACCAGTAAGAGGTCAAAGAACAAAAACAAATGCAAGGACTAGAAAAGGTCCTCGCAGATTAATTAAATAATTATTTAAGGTTAATAAACTATATGGCTAAAGGTAAAAAAACAGTAACTAAGAAAAAAACAAAGAAAATAATAACAGAAGGTATAGCCCATATACATGCATCATTTAACAATACAATAATTATGATTACAGATAGATATGGTAATGCAATTTGCTGGACTACTGCTGGTGGAAGTGGTTTTAGGGGTTCAAGAAAAAGCACCCCATTCGCAGCACAAGTCGCTGCTAATAGTTGCGGACTAACAGCAAAAGAGTTTGGTATGAAAAGCATTGATGTAAGAGTCAAAGGTCCTGGACCAGGAAGAGATTCATCTATTAGGGCGTTAAATGCTACAGGTTTAAGAATTCAAAGTATTACGGATGTTACACCAATTCCTCATAATGGTTGTAGACCCCCAAAGAAGAGGAGAGTATAAATGGCAAAATATACTGGTCCAACATGTAAATTAGCACGTAGAGAAGGCACAGATTTATCATTAAAGAGCAATTTACGCTCTTTAGATAGCAAATGTAAACTTAATCAATTGCCTGGTATGCATGGAGCTACAGGAAGAAGAGGTAAGGATAGTGATTATGGTCTTCAGCTAAGAGAAAAACAAAAAGTACGCCGTATGTATGGTGTGTTAGAAAGACAGTTTAGAAATTACTACAAAAAAGCTAATGCAAAAAAAGGATCAACTGGAGAAAACCTACTTACTTTTTTAGAATCAAGATTAGATAATGTTGTATATCGCATGGGTTTTGCATCTACTAGAGCAGAAGCAAGACAACTTGTTAGCCATAAGGCTATTTTAATAAATAATAAAGTTGTAAATATACCTTCTTATCAAGTATCAGAAGATGATGAGATAGAAATAAGAGATAAAGCAAAAAAACAAGAAAGAATTAAATTATCTCTAAGCTTGGCGGAAAAAATAGGCTTGCCAGAGTGGGTTGAAGTTAATGTCGACAAGTATAAAGGAGTATTTAAGAATATTCCTGAGCGTTCAGATTTATCTCCTGATATTCAAGAACATTTAATTGTAGAACTTTATTCAAAATAAGGATTAATAATTATGCAAGGTAGTGCTAGAGATTTTTTAAAACCCCGTTTAGTAGAGTTAGTTGAGACTTCAACTAATAATTATAAAATTGTATTAGAACCATTAGAAAGAGGTTTTGGGTATACATTAGGTAATGCTCTTAGAAGAATTTTGTTATCTTCTATTGTAGGAAGTGCGGTAACAGAAGTTGCTATAGATGGAGTATTGCATGAATATTCTACTATAGAAGGAGTAAAAGAAGATGTTTTAGATATCTTGCTTAATTTAAAAGAAGCAACAGTATCAATTACTACTTCTGATTCTGCTGAGGTAGTGATAGAAAAACAAGGTCCTTGTGAATTAACAGTTAAGGATATAGCTGATTCTTCACAAAATATTGAAGTATTTAACCCAGATAAGGTGATTGCAACTTTAAATGAAAATGCAAAAATTAGAATGACACTTAAAATTTCAACAGGTGTTGGCTATGATGCTGCAGAATATAGAATTACTGAATCAAATTATGTAGGAGGATTGCAAATTGATGCAAATTACTCCCCTATAGATAAAGTTTCTTTTATTGTAGAAGGTGCACGAGTAGGACAAAAAGTAGATATGGATAAATTAATTATTCACATTGAAACTAATGGCTCTATTGATGCAGAAGAGGCAATCAAAAGAGCTGCAACTATTTTACAAGATCAATTATCTTCATTTGTTGAATTAGAATTAGTTGAAGAAGAAGAGCCGCAACCTACTTCAGAAGATTTTGATCCAATATTATTAAGTGCAGTAGATGAGCTAGAATTAACTGTGCGCTCTGCAAACTGTTTAAAAGCAGAGGAAATATACTATATTGGTGACTTAGTGCAGAAAACAGAACAAGATTTATTAAGAACACCAAACTTAGGAAGAAAATCTTTAAATGAGATTAAAGAAGTTCTAAAAGAGAAAAACTTAGAATTAGGTTTAAAAATTGAAAATTGGCCACCTGTTGATTTGATGGCAGAATAGTATAAGGTAATAAAAATGAGGCATAGAAAAACAGGGCGTAAATTAAATCGTAATTCTTCTCATAGAAAATCTATGTTTAGAAATATGAGTAACTCTCTTATTACGCACGATTTTATTCGCACTACTCTACCTAAGGCAAAAGAATTGCGTAAGGTAATTGAGCCTCTTATAACTAAATCAAAAGTTGATAGCGTTGCTAATAGACGCTATGTTTTTAGTAAACTTAGAGATAAAGCAACAGTTGCCAAATTATTTACTGATATAGGTCCATTTTTTTTAAAAAGACAAGGCGGATATACAAGGATTTTAAAATGCGGTTTTCGCACTAATGATAAAGCACCAATGGCGATAATGCAGTTAGTAGATTTTGAAACTAAGGAAAAAGAAGAAAAGAATACAGCTAAAAATATTAAAAAGTCTAGTAAAGAAAGTAAAACTGATAAGGAAGCAGTAGATAAAAAAGCTAAAACAACAAAATAAGATAAAAAGGAATAAAATAATATGCCGGTAGTTAAAATAAAAGATAATGAAAATTTTGATATAGCTTTGCGTCGTTTTCGTCGTTCGTGCGAAAAGGCAGGCGTTATTACTGATATTAGAAAAAAAGAATTTTATGAAAAGCCAACTTGGGAAAGAAAGAGAAAAAAAGCTGCTGCAGTAAAAAGATTGCACAGAGAAATTTCAAGAAATCGAATACATCGTAAAAGACTTTATTAATAAATAAAACATGACACAATTAAAAGACATCATAACTCAAGATATGAAAGTTATGATGAAATCAGGTGATAAGCAATCATTAAAAACTATAAGAATGCTTTTAGCAGCAGTAAAGCAGAAGGAAATAGACGAAAGAATAACGCTAAATGATGAACAAATTATTGCTGTTGTTCAAAAAATGATTAAACAAAGAAAAGACTCTAAACAGCAATTTGAAAGTGCAGGCAGAGAAGAACTTGCAGAAATTGAAGCTTTTGAAATAAGTGTTTTGCAAAAATATATGCCAAAACAACTTAGCAGGGAAAAGGTTGCTAAAATTGTGGCTAAAGCTATTGATGACAATAAAATTGATTCATTAAAAGATATGGGTAGGTTGATGGGCGTATTAAAGCCACAGTTAGTAGGAAAAGCAGATATGTCTGAAGTAAGTAAAATCATAAGGGAAAAACTCACCTAATCTATAAGTTTGCTTTGAACAGTATTTATACATTTTTATTATTTATTTATAGTTTATTAGTTTTTTTTCGCTTTCCAACATCATTTCTTAGAAGATTTGCAAGCTTTAATAAACATAATAATTGTATTTGGATACATTGTTCTTCTGTAGGCGAAGTAAAAGCAGCAATACCTTTTATAGAAAAATTAAAAATAAAAAAACCAAATATTGATATTGTTTTATCAGTTTTTACTAAAACAGGTTATTTAGAGGCTAAAAAAATAGCTAATATTAGTTTTTATTATCAACCTTTGGATTTTAAATTCTTAATCAACAAAGCGATATCAAAGTTGAATCCAAATATGTTAATTCTTATAGAAACAGAGATTTGGGCTAACCTTATAGGAGAATGCAAAAATAAGGGAGTTCCAGTTTATTTAATAAATGCTAGATTATCAAACAGGACTTATAAATATTTTCGAGAACATTTTTTTTATTTTAGCAAAAAAACTATAAATAAAATTTCTCACATTTATTGTCAAAGTGTAGAAGATTCAATTAAATTTTCAGGATTAGGAGTTGATAGTAAAAAATTAACGGTATTAACTAATATGAAGTTTGAAGTTAGTATTACTAATGAGCTAAAAGAAAAAATAACAAAATTAAAAACTGAATTTAATTTTTATGATAAATATTCTGTTTTGATAGCTGGAAGTATTAGAGAAAGAGAAGAAGAGTTTATAATAAACACTTATAAAAACCTTAAAACTAAGATTAAAAACCTAGTATTAATTATTGCTCCAAGACATACACCTCAGTTTAAAGTGGTTAATAAAATATGTTCAGCTAAAAATATTGTCTTATCAAGGCATTCAAAAAAAGACTTTAATAATAATACTGAAGTTTATTTGCTGGATACATTTGGTGATCTTACAGCTTTTTATGCACTTTCTGATATAGCTATTATGGGTGGAAGTTTTGAAAATTATGGAGGTCACAATGTTGTTGAACCTGCATTATTTTCGCTACCGATTATAATTGGAAGATACACTAGTAATTTTACTGATGTTATTAATAAGTTTTTAGATAAAGATGCAATAATACAACTAGAATCAAAATCTGAATTAGAAAATAAAATTTTTAATTTACTAAATGATGAAGTTATGAGAAAGAATTTAGGTCTTAAAGCTAAGTCAGTTGTTGATAATAATAAAGGAGTTAATGATAAAATACTAAAGCGGATACTATAAATTAAACTCTTTTTGGCAGATTTTTTAGTAATAAACAGTCCAGCATTAGATTAAAAATATATTAAAATAAACATGAACTGAAATATTTATAAAGATAAGTATAATATGCATTAAGCACACACAAAATATTTGAGTTTTAAATTTGACTTGATATAATTACTGAAAACTCTTTAAATTTATCCTTTTTTCTATTTTCTATTTTTTAAATAAATTTAAATTTATAATGAATGACAAAATTAAAACAGTAACAGATGCTTCATTTGACGATGATGTTATAAATTCTAATTATGCAATTTTGGTTGATTTTTGGGCAGAATGGTGTGCTCCCTGTAAAGCTATATCTCCGATTTTAGATGAGTTAGCTGATGAATATGATGGACGGGTAACCATTGCTAAATTAAATATTGATGATAACCCAAATACGCCTCCGAAATATGGTATTAGAGGCATACCAACTATGCTACTTTTTAAAAATGGTGAAGTTGAGGCAACTAAAGTGGGAGCTCTATCTAAAGCAGAACTTAGTGCTTTTTTAGACTCTAATATTTAAATTCACTTTGTGGATTTTATTCTTATAACACAGCTTATTTATAAGCTGATTTCTTTCATTTATTTGGATTTCTCCTTATGTATTTATCAGAATTAAAACAAAAACAGCCCAAAGAACTTATGGAAATGGCTGAAAACCTTGGAATAGAAAACATTTCTCGCGCTAGAAAACAAAATTTAATTTTTTCAATTTTAAAAGCAAAAAATAAAGAAAACGAAGAAGTGTTTGGAGATGGTGTATTAGATATTTTAGAAGAAGGCTATGGATTTTTACGCTCTGCTGATGATTCTTATGTAGCCGGTGCTGATGACATTTATGTATCCCCTAACCAAATTAGACGCTTTAATTTAAGCACAGGTGATGTTGTTTCAGGAAAAATTAGAGCTCCTAAAAAGGGTGAAAGATATTTTGCTTTAGTAAAAGTATTAGAAATAAATAGTAATAATCCAGAAGATAACAGGAACAAAATAGCATTTGAAAATTTAACACCTCTACACCCTGATTTTAGATTAAAAATGGAGATAGGCAATGGAGGTACAGAAGATATTACTGCAAGGATGATAGATTTAGTAGCACCATTTGGTAAGGGGCAAAGAGGTCTTTTAGTAGCACCACCTAAAGCTGGTAAAACTATGATTATGCAAAATATTGCTAGTTCTATTACTTATAATTATCCTGAATGTGAACTAATAGTCCTATTAATTGATGAAAGACCAGAAGAAGTCACAGAAATGCGTAGAACTGTTAGAGGTGAGGTGGTTTCATCTACCTTTGATGAACCTGCAAAAAGACATGTACAAGTTGCAGAAATGGTGATTCAAAAAGCAAAAAGAAAGGCTGAACAAAAAAAAGATGTAGTAATATTACTTGATTCAATAACTAGACTAGCTAGAGCTTATAATACTGTTGCTCCTTCATCTGGTAAAGTTCTTACTGGTGGGGTAGATGCAAATGCCCTACAAAAACCAAAAAGATTTTTTGGAGCTGCAAGAAACTTAGAAGAGGGAGGTAGTGTAACAATCATTGCAACTGCTTTAATTGATACCGGCTCAAAAATGGATGAGGTGATATATCAAGAATTTAAAGGCACTGGGAATATGGAACTACATTTGAGTAGAAGAATGTCTGAAAAAAGGGTATTCCCTGCTATTGATATAAATTCTTCTGGTACTCGTAGAGAAGAATTAATCACTGATAAATCTGAGTTACAAAAAATGTGGGTTTTGAGAAAAATACTGCATCCTATGGACACTTTAGAAGCAGCAGAATTTTTAATTGAAAAATTAAAACTTACTAAAACAAATACTGAATTTTTTGCTTCTATGAAGCAAAAGTAATGCCACTTTCTACAGAAACAATATGGCTTATTATTGGATTTTCTGGACAAGCATTATTTGGTGCAAGATTTTTAGTGCAGTGGATAAAAAGTGAATCAAAAAAAGAAAGTATTATTCCTATTTCATTTTGGTATTTAAGCATATTTGGTGGAGTTACCTTACTTTCTTACGCTATTTACAAAAAAGACCCAGTCTTTATTTTAGGCCAATCTTTTGGGTTGTTTGTTTATTTAAGAAATTTATACTTTATTTATAAGAAATGAGTAATTCAAACCAACTTTGGTTTAATATAAGTTTATGGCTGTTATTTTTATTAATTATCTTATTTGTAAGACCATTAACTCCTATTGATGAAACAAGATATTTAAGTGTTGCTTGGGAGATGTATTTAAGTGGTGATTATCTTATCCCTCATAAAAATGGCGAATTTTATACTGATAAACCACCGTTATATTTTTGGCTAGTAAATATTGTGTGGGCTATATTTGGAGTTAATGAATTTATAGCAAGGTTAGTAGCCCCTTTTTTTGCATTATTAAGCCTAATATTTACTTATCTTATAGCAAAACAACTATTTCCAAGTAAGACCCAAATAGCTTGTAACTCTACTTGGGTTTTAACAGCTAGTGTTTTTTGGGCTTTTAGTAGCACAATAGCTAAGATGGATATGCTGGTAGTATTCTTTACTTTATTGGGTGTATGGAGTTTATTGGCAATATGGTTATATGAAAAGCAAAAAATGTGGCTTGTGTTTTCTTTAGCTTTAGCTTTAGGAGGGCTTGCTAAAGGTCCAGTAATATTATTACATCTATTACCTTTAGCTATTTTTATCCCTTTTATATTTAAGATAAAAAAGAATAATCGTTGGTATTTGCCTTTATTACTTAGCACAATATTAGGAGTAGGGTTAGCGTTTTTATGGGCTGTACCTGCTGCTATTTATGGTGGAGAACAATATGCCAATGCTATATTTTTAAAACAATCTTTAGAGAGAATATCAAGTATTGGCAAACCTTCTGTTAATGTTCATAGTATGCCTTTTTGGTGGTATTTACCAATGTTATTATTAAGTTTATTTCCTTTTAGTTTTAAATTTAATTTTTATAAATTTAGCATTAAAAATATCATTAATTATAAAAAACCTGAGGTAATTTTTCTATTTGTTTGGTTTTTATTACCACTTATTTTATTTTCATTTATTAAAGGTAAACAAATGTTTTATTTATTACCTGAATTTCCTGCATTGGCAATACTTATTTCAATATTAGTAAATAATAATAAAGTATATTATAGTAAAAATTATCTGATGGCATTTGTAATTTTTACTATTACAATTTTGTTTATTATTAGTCCGTATTTGGGTGCTTATTATGATTTACCAATTTGGATTGATAATTTAAATATATTTGGAATTATGCTTTTATTAATAATATTTGCCAGTTATTTTGTTAAGTTTAAAAATAATATTTATTTATTTACTGTTACTAGTTTTGGATTATTAATAGCTATCCACTTAATATTTATTTCAGTTTTAAATAAAGACTATGATGTAGGACCTATGGCTCAATTGATTTATGAAAAACAATCTCAAGGACACAAGATAGCCCATACAGTAAATTATCATTCACAGTTTCAATTTAGCGGTAGATTAGAAGAGCCATTAATAATAGTAAAAAGAAAAGACCAAGCATTAAAATGGGCTAAAGATAATAAAAATGGCTTTTTAGTTGTATATCGTAATCCTAAAATTAAGTTAGATAAAGATTATAAAATAAATAATAACTCATATCCTTATGCAGGTGAAGAAGTTGTATTATGGAGTGCTAAAGCTATAATAGCTCATCCAGATTTATTAGATTGGGAGTAATTTTGTTCAATAAATTAAAAAAGGCTTTAAGTTATATTAATTTGTTTAATTATTATCAAAACAAGGTTATTGTTAAGTATTTGAATAAAGAAGTATTTTTAATGCTGTTGGCTGTAATTTTAGTTTTATTTTTAGTCTTAGTAGGGAATCAATTTATAAATTTTCTAAAAAAAGCATATGAAACTGGCATACCTCCAGAAGATTTACTGCCTCTTATAAGTCTAAAGGTTATTCGTGATTTTGTGCCACTACTACCTTTAGCACTATTTTTAGCAATTATTATAGCTGTGGGTAGGCTTTATAGAGATAGTGAAGCAATAGTTTTAAACACTGCAGGTTTAAATGAAAAACACTTTATGTTATTAATACAACCTATCGTAATAGCGGTTATTATTATTGTATCAATATTAGCACTTATAATTATGCCGTGGTCTAAATTACAATCAACAATAATATTAGAAAAGATTAAAAACTCCTCACAATTATCATTAGTTACTGCAGGTAAATTTCATGAATTTAATAATAGCAAAATGGTGTTTTATGCAGGAGAGGTATCAGACGACAGGCTTAAAATGAAAGATGTTTTTATAAACACTAAAGGCAATGAAGACATAGTTATAATTGCTAAGAGGGCAGAACAAAAAATAGATGAAAAAACTGCTAATATCTACTTACATTTACAAGAAGGTAAGCGCTATCATAATTTTCCAAATAGTGGCTCTAAAAAGATAATAAACTTTAATTCTTATAATGTACTGATACATAATCAAAGGAAAGTCAATAGAGAAAAAATTGAATATAATATTAGAGCAATCCCTAGTATTGATTTAATTTTTTCTGATAAAAATAATGAAAAGGCAGAGCTCCAATGGCGTATATCTCAGCCATTGTCGGCTTTTTTATTATCATTAATTGCAATATTATTTTCCAAATCATCACCAAGACAAGGCTCAGGAATGGGGTTGTTTTTAGGATTATTAATTTATATTCTTTATAATAACTTACTTATTATTGCAAAATCATCATTAGAAAAATCAGAAATACCTGCATATATTGGCTTATGGTGGGTTCATTTGCTAATGGTAGTTTTTATTTATTTTCTTTATAATAATAGACAAAAAAATTATCTTGATAAACTTAAATTTTTTCACAAGACATAAAAGCACTCTAAATTATAAAATTTTAAAAGGACATATATGTGAGTACTAAACCAAGCAAAATTATTGAAACATTTAAAAACCCTAATCCAGAAAGAGATTATAAAATTTGTATTGATATTCCTGAGTTTACATGTCTTTGTCCTATGACTGGACAACCAGATTTTGCAACTCTACATTTAGAATATATTGCTGATAAATTATGCATAGAATTAAAATCTTTAAAATTATATATCTGGTCTTATCGTGATGAAGGAGCATTTCATGAGGCAGTTACTAATAAAATCTTAGATGATATTGTGGCTACAATTAATCCTAGATATGCTGTATTAAAAGCTAACTTTAACATAAGAGGTGGTATATATACTAAAGTAGAAGTTGAATACAAAAAGTAAAATTTTAGTCCTTAATCCTCTTTACAAACAATATTATTTTACAGCTATGTTTATAATGACAAGCTATATAAATAGATTTAGTGTTTTTATTTATTTGCATTTTATAGCACCATTACACACTAAAAGTTTATAATTATTCGCTATGGGTTTTAGTACAGAAAATATAAATATTGATGAAAATGAGATTAATAAGTTCGCTAAATTAGCGGATAAATGGTGGGATAAAACTGGTGATTTTAAAACTCTGCATGATATCAACCCATTGCGCCTTGATTATATAATTAAAAATGTTATAGATATTAAAAATAAAAGTGTATTAGATATTGGTTGTGGCGGTGGTATATTGAGCGAAGCAATGGCATCAAAAGGTGCAAAAGTAAAAGCTATAGATATGGCCGATGCCTCATTAGAAGTAGCTAAATTGCATCTAAAAAAATCAAAATTTAAAATAGATTATCAAAAAACAACTGTTGAAGATTTAGCACGAAATTCTAATAAAAAATATGACATTATCGCATGCCTTGAAATATTAGAACATGTTCCAGACCCACACTCTATTATTCAATCTGCTGCTAAATTGCTAAAATCTAATGGCAGTATATTTTTCTCAACTATAAATCGCAATCTTAAATCTTATTTATTTGCAATAATAGCTGCTGAATATGTCTTAAATCTACTACCCAAAGGGACCCACGAACATAGCAAATTTATCAAACCTTCTGAATTAGATAACTACGCTAGAGATGCTGGTCTTAAATTAAAAGATATAGTTGGTATCACTTATAATCCAATAGCAGATAGTTATAAGCTAGAAAATGATGTTAGTGTTAATTACCTAACTCACTATGCACTAGGTGATTAAACTTAGATTTTATTTAATAAAGTTAGATTACTATACGCTAATAAAAGTTAAAAATTAGAAAATTCAACTATCTCTGGACTAAGACATTGGGTTTTATTACATGCTTGTAAGTTTAGTGAAAACTTAGGTTTTATGCTATTTTTGTTTTTTTGTAATAATATTAACTCAATATTGACTTTACCAGAGTAAATAGTCCAACCTGAATAATTCACAACTTATTGATTTAAGTAAATAAAATATC
>CAZDRI010000010.1:0-48400 GCA_964508055.1 uncultured Thiotrichales bacterium | reverse complement strand
ATATTTTATTTACTTAAATCAATAAGTTGTGAATTATTCAGGTTGGACTAATTAATAGTTATGGATAAAAATGGGAAAGAAATTACCACCTCAACAAATAGAGTTTTATAAAAGGATAGATGAGATTCTTTTCTATAAATGGGACCCAATCGGTATATCAGAAGGTAACTGGGCAAGAGATGAATATCAATCATATCTTCCTCAAGTATTTAAGCTCGCACTAGAAAACGAAAAACCAGAGCCAATAGCAAATTATTTGAATGTGGTCACAACTGAAAATATGGGTCTTTCTGAATCAAAGTCACATGATGTGAAAATAGCAAATCTCATTTTAGAAATAAAAGAAGGTATAGGATTGTATTGATGAGTAATTATAAAAAAAACCATAACAAGTCATTTAACCTGACCGCTAACGCGGTGGCTGAATTCAAGCGTTGAGATAAAATAGATCTTTTTAAGTTTTATATTTATTGACTTAGTTTTCTTTCCTCAAATAAATAATATTTTAAAGATATTGTAAAATATGATTTCATACCATTTTTCTTAATATGTCTTATGAGTAATACAACAATATGTGCTAAAGCAACAGCTATGGGTCAAGCTGGTATAGGAGTGGTAAGAATATCAGGAGATAAATCCCTTAGCATAGCAAAAAAAATTCTAAAGTTTAATCCAAAACCAAGATATGCATATTATGTGCCATTTTTTGATAACAAAGGTAATGAAATAGATAAAGGCATTGCTATTTTTTATAAATCACCAAATTCATTCACTGGTGAAGATATTTTAGAACTCCAAGGTCATGGAGGTATAGTAGTAATTGATATGGTGTTAAATGCATGTATAAATTTTGGTGCTAAAGTTGCTGATGCAGGAGAATTTTCTAAAAGAGCTTTTTTAAATGGTAAGATTGATTTAACTCAAGCAGAGGCTATAGCAGATTTAATTGCTGCTAACTCTAAACAAGCAGCCATAAGTGCCCTAAGGTCATTAAGTGGAGATTTCTCTAAAAAAGTAGCTAATTTAGTTAAAAAAATTATAAATATAAGAAAGTTTATAGAAGCAAGTATTGATTTTTCAGATGAGGAAATAACATTTTTAGAATTAAAGCAGATTGAGACAAAACTTAAAAAAATAAAAACTAAGTTAAAAGAAATAATAGCTAATAGCGAACAAGGAGCTATTTTAAGAGATGGTATTTACATAATAATAACAGGTAAACCAAATGTAGGTAAATCCAGTATCTTAAATGTTCTGACTAAACAAGAGAGTGCAATAGTAACTGCTATTGCAGGAACTACTAGAGATATTTTAAAAGAAAGAATATTAATTGATGGTATCCCAATTAATATTATTGATAGCGCAGGGCTGCGTAAAAGTTATGATGAGGTAGAAAAACAAGGTATTAAAAAAACTAAGGTAGAGATTAAAAAAGCCGATGTTGTGCTATTAGTATATGATGCAAGAGAAAAACCAGATTTAAATTTAGTCCCTAATGACAAACATATCTTACTGGTGAAAAATAAAATTGATTTGTTAGATGAAGATATTAAGTTTAAAACAAAAATTAAAAATAAAGTTTTAGCTGAAGTGAGTATTTCCGCTAAAAAAAATAAAAATATTGAAAAACTAAAAACAGAAATAAAAAAAATAGCAGGAGCAAATATAGTTGGAGAAGACACTATTATGGCAAGAAAACGCCATATTATCCACCTTAAAAAAGCATATAGTTTTATTAGTAACGCTTATTTACAATTAAAAAATGAAGCTATTGAATTAGCTGCTGAAGATTTAAGACAAACCCAAAAGCAATTAAATTTAATCACTGGAGAGTTTAGTAGTGATGATTTATTAGGTGAAATTTTTTCTTCATTTTGTATAGGAAAATGAGACTTACAAAAGAGTTCTTTTATAATGATACTAAAAAAGTTGCCAAAGAATTATTAGGTAAATTATTAGTTAGAAAGCTTAAAAATAATATTATTTTGAGTGGAATAATCTGCGAGACAGAAGCTTATTTAGGTGTTAAAGATAAGGCTTGCCATACTTATAATAATAAAAAAACTAATAGAACATATCCGATGTGGCTTGAAGGAGGGCATAGTTATATATATTTTATTTATGGTAAATACTTTTGTTTTAATATTGTTACTGAGACTGAAAATCATGGCACAGCAGTTTTAATTCGTTCATTAATACCGTATCAAGGTATTGATATTATGCTTAAAAATCGTGGTATAAATAATATAAAAAATCTCACCAATGGCCCTGGTAAGATTTGTCAAGCATTAGCTATTGACAAAAATCTTAATGCAGTTGACTTAACCGCTAGTAAAGATTTATGGATTGAATCTTATAAAAAAACCAATGCTAAAAAAATAATTAAAACAAAAAGGATAGGTATAGATTATGCAGATGATTGGGCAGATAAAAAACTTAGGTTTTGTTTCAGCTAAACGAACACATAAGTGTAATACGCACTGGAAACACATAATATTACAATGTTGTTATGCCAAAATGTAGTAGTCTTATAAGGCATTAAAATTTAAATTATCTGAAAAATCATTTTCTAACAATCAAATAGTATTGCTCAAAACCTAATACTTTATAAGCTACCTAGCAGGTTATAGATGTTAAAAATAAGTTTTTTTATATGCTCATCATTTTATCAAAATCCAAATTTTTAAACAATATTGCGATGCTAAAGTATATTAGTACTTTGTATAAGTTATTGATTTAAAATAATAAAACTAAATGGCGGAGAGAGAGGGATTTGAACCCTCGGTACCATTGAGGTACACACGCTTTCCAAGCGTGCTCTTTCGACCGCTCAGACATCTCTCCAAAAAATAGTATTGTAACAAGTTAATATAAAATGTGTTAATTACAAGGAAAACAGAAAAGATTGTAAGCTATGTAGAATAGGACCAATAATTATACCCAGCCAACCTAAAACCAAAAGTCCTATTAAAATAAAAAAACCATAAGGTTCTGATTTTTCATATTTGATTGATAGCCTTGGTGGTAAAAATGAATTAACTATCCTGCCACCATCTAAAGGAAGTATTGGTAATAGATTTAATAGACCTAAAATTAAATTTATACTAATGCCAGCATAGCAGCTGTACATAAGCCAAACTAAAATATAGGAATCATAACTAATAAATATAATTAACTTTAAAATAAGTGTCCAGGCGATTGCCATTAAAAAATTAGATGCTGGACCAGCAATAGCAACCAAAGCCATATCTCTTCTTGGGCTTTTAAGAGCTGAAAAATTTACTGGAACAGGTTTAGCCCAGCCAAAAACAAATCCACTTAAAAAAAACATTGCTGCTGGAACCAAAATAGTGCCAACTGGGTCAATATGTTTTAAAGGATTAAGAGTTAAGCGACCCATCATCTTAGCACTATTATCACCTAATTTACTTGCAATATAGCCATGTGCTGTTTCGTGAACAGTAATAGCAAATAAAACTGGGATTATCCAAACTGAAAATTGCTGTATTACACTAAGCGAATGCATAAAAATGTTACAAAATTTATTATAAGCTAATAATTTTACCTAAGTTTAAAATTAAAAATTCTTAAAGATAAATTTATATATTTGACTTTGATATAAATTGTTAAAATAACTAATCTTTTAAAATAATATAGAAATTAGTTTATTTTATGAAAACAACAAATTTTTTACTAGCAACCCAAAAAGAAACACCAAATGATGCTGAAATTATAAGCCATAAATTAATGATTCGTTCTGGAATGATACATAAATTAGCTTCTGGGTTATATTCTTGGCTACCTTTAGGTCTTAAAGTATTACAAAAAGTAGAAAATATTGTGCGCGAAGAAATGAACAAATCAGGAGCTCAAGAAGTATTAATGCCAGTTGCACAACCCGCAGAATTATGGCAGCAATCAAAAAGATGGGATTTATACGGCTCAGCACTACTGCGTTTTCAAGATAGACATAATAGAGATTTTTGTTTAGGTCCTACCCATGAGGAAGTTATAACAAATATAGCTAGTCAATATATTAAAAGCTATAAACAATTACCTTTGAATTTATATCAAATTCAAACAAAATTTAGAGATGAAATAAGACCTCGTTTTGGAGTTATGCGTTCTAGAGAATTTATAATGAAAGATGCTTATTCATTTCACTTAGATGCTGAAAGTTTACAACAAACCTACGATTTAATGTATCAAACTTATTCAAATATATTTGATAGAATTGGTCTTAAATATCGGGCTGTTTTAGCTGATACTGGTTCTATTGGGGGAAGTCATTCGCATGAGTTTCATGTATTATCTGATTCTGGTGAGGATTTAATCGCCTTTTCTGATAAATCAGATTATGCTGCCAATATTGAATTAGCCAAAACCAAAAAACAAGAGATTAAAACTGATTTTAAAGAAGAAGTAAAAGTTATTGATACTCCAAATGCAAAAACTATTGCAGATGTTTGCAATTTATTAAAGATAAGCCCTAAAAAAACCATAAAAACTTTAGTAGTTCATGGTTCCAAAAAAGATTCATTAGTAGCTTTAATATGCAGAGGAGATCATAACATAAATGAAATTAAAGCAGTTAATCACAAAGATATTGCTAGCCCTATAAACTTTGCAACTGATGATGAAATTAGTAGAAAACTAGGCTGTGATATAGGGTCAATTGGTGTGGTTGATTTAAAAATGCCAATAATTGTAGATTATGCCGCAGCAGCTTTAATAGACTTTGTATGTGGTGCTAACGAAAATGACAAACATTTAACGGGGGTAAACTGGATAAGAGATGTTCAAGACTTCACAACATCTGATTTAAGAAATATAGTAAAAGGAGATGAAAGTCCAGATGGTAAAGGAAAAATATTACTAAAAAGAGGTATTGAGGTTGGGCATATATTTCAATTAGGGACAAAGTACTCTAAGGCTTTAAATGCTAATGTTATTGGCCAAAATGGTAAGGCTACTACACTTACTATGGGCTGTTATGGTATAGGTGTTAGTAGAATAGTTGCCGCAGTTATTGAACAAAATCATGATGAACATGGGATTATTTTCCCAAAAACTATAGCTCCATTTCAGTTAATAATATTACCTATCAATTATCATAAATCTATAAGAGTTAAAAACTTAGCTGACGACTTATATCAAAAGTGTATTAATGCTGGTATTGAGGTGTTATTAGACGATAGAAAAGAAAGAGTAGGGGTTATGTTTAATGATGCTGAACTAATTGGCATACCTCATCGCTTAGTAATAAGTGATAGTCATGTGGATAATAACACTGTTGAATATAAAAATAGAGTAGAAAAAGAAAAAGCTGAAATAAATATTGATAATGCTATTAGTTTTATAACTAAAAAGACTACTGCATAAGGCAGAAAACGCCTTATGTAGCAATCTTTACCCAAGTCGTTTATTTGGGAAAAGAAAGCTATATCAATAGGTTACAAAATTTAATCATTTTATCCTTCCCCAAACCCCAACCTTGTCTGTTTAATGCAGTGGTTACCTAGATTATTAAATTAATTATTTTTATATGCTATCTAATATGAATCCAACTTTTCTTTAGCTATTTCTCTGAATTTTTTATTTAATTGGTCTTTAAAATCCTTGCCTACTTCATCAAATGTTTTTAGCAATTCAGGGAAAGTATTCTCTCCTCCTATAAAATTCCAATATTCATTGCCAACTAAAAAATCATTTGGCGGATTCATCATACCGACCTCTGTAAAACGATGATATGGTTTAGGATGGTATGGATTATATGGAAATGCAAGATATACTTTGATGTGTTTTCTTCTCCTGGCAATCCATTCTAATAATTTAGTTTTACTTTTCTCAAACACATCTATATTAGGCTTTACTGTTTTTATCTCAAAATAATATTCTGTCCCATCTTTTTTCATATAAAAATCAGCAATGTTGCCTGATTTTTGAAATTCTCCA
This sequence comes from uncultured Thiotrichales bacterium, assembly GCA_964508055.1. Lineage (GTDB taxonomy): Bacteria > Pseudomonadota > Gammaproteobacteria > PS1 > Pseudothioglobaceae > CAZDRI01. The sequence continues at coordinate 42,445 of CAZDRI010000010.1, read as the reverse complement.
TTTTCAATAGGTGCCTCTAAAACTTCTTTTACTTCTTTATCAATTTCAGCAATTCGATTACCATTCCTAAGTTCTGCAACAATGTTAGAAATTACTGTTTTTTGCCCTTTTGAAATTGCTCCACCGACTCCATAATTTCTAAAAGTTTCATCAGCTATTTCAGATGCTATTATTACAGAAACATCTTCATAAATACTCATCCCAAGAGTTGTTGCCATAGAATGTATAAATGAATAAGCCGCAATTTTCTCATTATCCTGGATTAGTCTTGCTAAAAACGGCATCGACGTCGTTTCTCGACCATATGATTTTAATTTATTTTCTATCTTTTTCGCTAATAATTCTTTAATTTTATGCTTTTGATTATTTGATAATGCCATTATTTTTCCTTCATGTGGAATATAATCTCAGAATAAGCTGACTTATTTTTTTCAACACGATTTAAGACTGGTCTTTTATATTCATTAACGATTTTCATATTAGAAGCTAAAGCAATTTGAGGGTATAAGCCATATTTATCATTAGCTACTAAAAACACATCATAATTGTTTTTTAAAAATTTTTTACAATTATTTAAAACATCAGAAATTCCTTTAATATAAGATTTGCGAGCTTCTACTCCTTGTCCTCTGAATAAAGGTCCAATTTCTAGATTATCAGCTCTTTTAAAACCTAATAAATCATAAGCATAAGCATGTTGTTCATGATAATTTATTAGCCCTATATAAGGAGGGCTGGAAAAAATTCCATCAATTTTCTTATTTTCAAGCAACTTACCTAAGTCATGATGTTTTTTCTTTATTTCTTGAAAAATGTTTACGATTCTACTGTCTCCAACTAAACATTTTTGGTAGGTATCATTTCTTAGTGTATCAAATTGAATAATTCGTTTAATAGTATCTTGAACATATCTTTGCCACCAACTTATAATTGAAAATAAAGGTTTACATATTTTCCCGTGCTTTTTACAATAATATGTTGCTGTTACCGGTTCTTTTAATGTCGCTAAATCAGCATGAGTGGTTGCACGGCATGAACGGATTGTCCTACTCAATATCAATCCAAGTATTTTTTTTGTTTCAGTATTATCTATAGATTTTATTTGTTCAAAAACAAAGTCTATTTCGTCTCTAATAATTTTTAAAAACCATTTATCCAGAAATGAAGAGTTTTTTTTCTGTTTCAATGGGATTTTGTATTTATTTAATAAAGCTTCATAAATCTTTAAAAATTCATTTACATGATGTGTTCCATATAACTTATCATCTATTTTCTTTTGCCTGACATCATACTTAAACTGCGGAGAAGGAAAATATTTATCATTAAATTTTTTTAACTCTGTCAACAATTCCTTTTCAAAAATCACATTATTTTTTTCTTTCTGAAATTCTTTAAGTTTTTTTGTAATTCTATCAGCAGTATTTCTTATGTCATTGACATCATATTTACCAACCTTAATATTACTTATAAATGCATTAAAGGCAGAAACATCAATTCCGATTGTATGCAAATTTAATTCACTTGCCTGCACAAGAGTTGTTCCGCTTCCACAAAAAGGGTCTAAAATAATATCACCTTCGCTAAAAAACACCTCCTTTTTAAAATTATCAGTGTGCTGGTCAAGAAAATATTCAACTAATTGTGGAATAAATTTTCCTTTGTATGGATGTAATCTGTGGACATGTTTGGTGGTTTCAGATTCTTTATATTCAGAAAATGATAAATTCCAGTTTAAATCATTACCAAGTTGTTTTTTCCAGCAACTCTCTTTTATTTTATAATGTGAATTATAATATTGTTCCAAATCATGTTTATTAATAATTGCATTTCCATTATCACCATTTTTGCGTATTCTTCCATACTGGATTAAATATGATATATTTGATGGTGTAACTTTTTTACCAAGGTGTCTTGAAGCCCACACGCTTGCATCTTTGATTGTTAAAAAATTTTGCATTTATAATTTTCCCATAATTATATTAGTCTATCCAATCATTAAACATAATGAGTCTGCGGATAAGCAGTAGTCTAAATTATAAAATTCTGATTTTATCATAGTACTGTCCGCTTCATCCATTTGTTAGGCAAGCCGCCACAGGCGGTCTAACAAATTAAGAGTGTTGCAAAATGTAAGAAACACATTTTACAACATCTTTATCCAAACTTGAAAACACTGCATTAAACAATACTTGGTTAGGGTTTAGAGAAGGATAAAATGGTTAAATTTTGTAACCTATTGATATAGCTTTCCTTTCTCAAATGAGCAACTTGGGTAGAGATTAAGCATAAGACATTTTTTTCTTATGCTTAATCTTTATTTGTATGATAAAGAGGAGCAAAATCAATAAGTTAAGAAACAACATCTCTCCTTTTTTCAAACTCCACCCCCAATAAGCTGCTTTGCAATAATCTTAATCATTTACTCAAACCTCTTGATTGCCAAAAATTACTTATACAAAGCCGATTTATAAGCAATGACTTTACTCATATTTTTTAATAATCCTTTAATATTATCTAAATCTTGATTTTTAAGATATTTTTTATATTTTTTAAGATAGTTATTTAATTCTCTAAAAGAAAGTTTAATTTCTTTAGCTCGCATAATTTTAGGATGTTTAGTTTTTTCGTTTTCATTCCCAATTAGCAACTCTTCATATAGCTTTTCTCCTGGTCTTAATCCAGTTATTTCAATATTTATTTTTCTGCCACTTAAGGCTATCATCCTGTTAGCAAGCTCAATGATTTTTACAGGTTTACCCATATCAAGTAAAAAAACATCCCCACCTTTAGCCATAGACGATGCTTGTATCACTAATTGTGCTGCTTCAGGAATAGTCATGAAATAGCGTATTATATCCTTATGAGTAACTGTAACTGGTCCACCTTTTTCAATTTGTTCTTCAAATAAAGGTATAACAGAACCTGATGAGCCTAATACGTTACCAAAGCGAACCATAGAGTAAGTGGTGTTTTTACTTATCTCGTCAAATGCTTGAAATAAAAGCTCGGCAATCCTTTTGCTTGCACCCATAATATTTGTAGGTCTAACAGCTTTATCAGTTGATATTAATACACAATTCTCAACATTATATTTATCAGCAACTTCAACAATATTAAGGCTACCAAAAACATTGTTATTAATAGTCTCAAGCGGATTACTCTCAGCTAATGGCACATGCTTATAAGCAGCAGCATGAAAAATTGTATTGATTTTATATTTAGACACTATTAATTCCAGTCTTTTTTTATCTAAAATATTTGCTAATATTGGAATTACTTCTAATTTAGAATTAGTCAAATCCTTTTTAATTTGATATAAAAAAAATTCATTTATTTCATATAAAATTAATATTTTTGGTTTTAATTTTATTATCTGCCTGCAAAGCTCTGAGCCAATTGAACCCCCTGCTCCAGTAACTAATATGCTTTTCTTATTAATATTCTTTGCAAGCAATTTTTCATCTGGTGCAACAACCTGTCTATCCAATAAATCATTAATAGAAACTCTTCTAAGACTTTTAAAATCTACTCTACCTTTTATTATTTCTGTTACTGGGGGTAGAATTTTTATAGGAAGAGAAAACTGTTCTAAATACTTAGAAATGTTATATATTTGTGCACTTGTTGCTGATGGAATTGCAATAAATATCTGATTAATATTATTTGAAGGTATTAATAATTCTTTCATATATAAAATAAAATCAGAAAAATTATGTTTATTATATTTTTTATTTTTTTCCCAAAATTTTAAAAACTCATCTCTAGAATAAACTTTTAAACCAGAAATTGTGCGATTTCTTAAATCAGAATTATCATCAATTAATAACATAGGTTTAAACTCAACACCAGCTTGCAGTGAAGCTACTAATTGCCTAGCAGCGTTACCAGCACCAAAGATTGCAATATTCTCTTTACTTTTATAATTTTCTTTAGTGTTAGAACGGAAATAATTACGCATAGCTATTCTTATACCTCCCACAAAAGTAATAGCTATAAGCCAAAAAATAAAAACCACTGACCTTGGCACTAATCTATCTTCTTGTAACACTAATATAACTGTCCAAAGCAATATTACTAAAGATACTGTCTTAATAACTAACAATAAAGCATCATAACCAATATATCTAATAACTGCCCGATATAAACCAGAAAGTTTAAAAACAGGAATGGTTATTATTGGTATCACCAAAAATAATACTATTACTTTAGCATCAATTAAAAACCACTCTCCTGAGCGTAAACTAACTGCTAAATATAAGGCTAACATCAGTAAAAAAGCATCTGTTAACATCATTAATGATTGTTTAACAAAACTAGATTGCTCTGTTAGTTTTTTAGGATAAATCATAAAATAAATTAATTTTTTTTTAATAAAAAAAGGTTATTATATACTCATAATGAAAAAGACATTAAAACGATACACACCAGACCATAAAAAAATAAAAGAGCATAAACACTTACAATGGTTAGGAGATCATATTCATAGCCCGAGTTTGTGGTATTTTAATCGCAAGTCAATATCTAAGGCTTTTGCAGTTGGTTTATTTTGTGCTTTTATACCTGTGCCTTTTCAAATGGTTTTAGCAGCTATTGGTGCTGTTATTTTTTCTTCTAATTTAGCATTATCAATAGCCTTAGTTTGGATAACAAATCCAATAACTATGCCACCTATTTTTTATGGTACTTATAAATTAGGTGCTTTAATTTTAGGAACAGAAGTTAAAGAATTTATTTTTTCTTTTGATTATTTATTATCAGCTTTTGCACAAATATGGCAACCATTTTTATTAGGCTGCTTTATAAGTGCTGCTGTAAGTTCGTTTGTAGGATATTGGGCTATTCAATTAGCTTATAGATGGATTTTTTATAAACGCAAAAAATTAAAAAATAAGAGTAAGAGATAAGTATGAACTAGCTAGATAATTAGCTTACAGGCTCATTTACTTATTTTGATTCAGCTCAAATAATAGCTTTTATTTGTTTTTCTAATTCATCAACCAAATTATCATTAGTTACTTTAGCTAATTTTTTACCATCTATATACAATAAGTTTGGTTTACCACCTGTTACTCCAACATCCACTTCTTTAGCCTCACCTGGACCATTGACAACACAACCTATAATTGCAACATCTATAGGTTTTATTATATCTTCTAAGCGATTTTCTAGTTCATTTACTACTTTGATAACATTAAATTTTTGTCTTGAGCAACTAGGACAAGCTATTAAATTAACACCTTTAGAGCGGATATGTAGACTTTTTAAAATATCAAAGCCAACCTTTACCTCTTCAACTGGGTCTGCTGCTAATGATACTCTTATGGTATCGCCTATGCCTTCTGCCAATAACATGCCCAAACCAATAGCTGATTTTACTGTGCCAGGTCTAAAACTCCCTGCTTCTGTAATGCCTAAATGCAACGGATTATCAATTTGATTTGCTAGGTCTCTATAAGCTAGAACTGTCATAAAAACATCTGATGCTTTTAGACTTACTTTAAAATTTTGAAAATCTAATTTATCTAAAATATCAATATGCCTAAATGCTGATTCAACCATAGCTTTTGGGTTTGGTTCTTTGTATTTTTTTTGTAAATCTTTTTCCAAAGAGCCTGCATTAACACCTATTCTTATAGGTATGTTTTTATCTTTTGCTGCATTTATTACACTTTTAATTCTATCTTCTTTACCAATATTTCCTGGATTAATTCTTAAACAATCAACATCATTTTTAATTAAGTCTAAGGCAATTCTATAATCAAAATGCACATCAGCAACTATTGGTATATCTACCTCATTTTTAATCTTAGCGTAAGCTTTAACAGCAGCTATAGTAGGAACTGATATTCTAACTAAATCTGCTCCTGCTTTTTCAATATTTTTTATTTGTTCTATAGTGCTTTTTATATCGCAGGTATTAGTATTAGTCATACTTTGCACACTAATTGGGGCATTACCTCCAATAGCAACATTTCTTACGAATATTTTTTTTGATTTTCTTCTGTTAATGTTGTGTATTATTTTCATTGGTTTTTATTAATAAATCGTTCATATACTTCATCTAATAATTCTTCTGGGCTTTCTTTTTCACTTTTTTTCTCTACATTTTTAATTTTAGCTGCTTGTTCTTCATTTTTAGCTTCTCTAATAATCTCAATTTCTTCTACCCCTCTATCTAATACAATCAAACTTTTTTTAGCACTAGTTTTATTTGTTGTTAGTTTATAAGCAATAAAAATTAAAAAAGCTAAAACAAGAAAAATTAAAAATATAATAATTTTTTTATATTTTTTCTTCTTACGCCAAGTTTTAGATTTATTTGGCAATGTTGGAGGTTTATTAAATATTTCTTTTAGTTTTATCATCTAATTGACATCTTAGCTGACCACATGCAGCGATAATATCATCTCCTCTTGTTCTTCTAGTTGTTATTCTTATTTTATTATTATGCAAAATATCTTGAAATTTATTAATTGTACCTAAACTTGGTTTTTTATAATTAGTTTTAGGAAATGTATTAAATGGAATTAAATTGACTTTTGCTCTTATATTTTTTAATAATTTAACTAGTTTATTTGCATCTTCAACACTATCATTTATATCTTTTAACATAACATACTCAAATAATATGTGCCGTTTTTGCTTGCCTTTATTTATGTAATATCTACATGCTTTCATAAGTTCATTAATATTATATTTTTTATTTATTGGAACTAAAATATCTCTAATGTTATTATCTGCACTATGAAGTGATATAGCCAAGCTAATTTGCAATCTATCACTAAAGCGATATATTGCTGGCACTACGCCTGCTGTGCTTATAGTGACTTTTCTTCTTGAAAGGCCAAAAGCATTATCATCTACTAAAACCTCAATCGCATTAAAAACATTTTCTTCATTTAATAAAGGCTCACCCATGCCCATAAACACAATATTTGTTATTTTTTTATTTTGCTCACTTAAATAATCTCTAACAATTAACACTTGAGCTATTATTTCATGGGCTGATAAATTGCGATTAAAACCTTGTTTGCCAGTAGCACAAAAAGAACACTCTAAAGCACAACCAACTTGAGAGGAAATACAAAGTGTACCTCTATCATTTTCTGGAATATATACTGTTTCAATGTGATTATTACTATCTAAAGCTAAGACAAATTTAATTGTTTCATCTTTTGCTTTAACTATTTTAACTATTTTAAGTAAATTAAGAGTAAAGTTATTTTTTAATACTTCTCTTAAATTTTTACTTATATTTGACATAGCATCAAAATCATAAATGGCATTGTGGTATATCCATTTCATTAATTGAATACTACGATATGGTTTTTCTCCAAGTTTAGAAAATAAATCATCTAATTGGCATTTAGGCATACCAATTAGATTAATTTTATTTGTCATTTAAATATTAGCGAGGACAAATCTCATCTGCTTTGAAAAAATAGTCTATTTCAATTTTTGCATTTTCTAATGAATCAGAGCCATGCACAGCATTTGCTTCTAAGCTATCAGCAAAATCAGCACGAATTGTGCCGGGTGCTGCATCTTTAGGATTAGTTGCACCCATAATTTCTCTATTTTTACTAACAGCATTTTTACCTTCTAATACTTGAACCATCACTGGAGCAGAAGTCATAAATTTAACTAAATCATTATAAAAAGGCCTTTCCTTATGCACAGCATAAAAACCTTCAGCTTCAGTTTTATTAAGATGCAGCATTTTTGCTGCAATAATTTTAAGACCTGATTGTTCAAACCGCATATAAATTTTACCTATTATGTTTTTTGCTACTGCATTTGGCTTTACTATTGATAATGTGCGTTCCATGTTAACTTGCTCCGAATAAAAAGAAAAATAAATTTTACCTAAGTTTATCTATTTTGTTTTAAAAGTCTATCTTTATCTCTTGACCAATCTCGCTCTTTTATTGTTTGGCGTTTATCATAAGATTTTTTACCTTTTGCTATACCAATTTCTAATTTAACCTTACCTCTAGACCAATATAGCTTTAAAGGAACTGCTGTAGAACCTTTTTGATTGATTTTATTTTTAATTTTATTAATTTCAATTCTGTGTAATAAAAGTTTTCTTGTGCGAATTGGATCAGCATTAATATGTGATGATGTGGTTTTTAGAGGTGATATATGAGCACCAAACAACCACATTTCATTATCTTTTAAAATAACATAGCTTTCTTTTAGTTGGACTTTCTTTTCTTTTAGACTCTTTACTTCCCAACCTTGTAAACTAACACCTGCCTCTAAGTTTTGTTCTATAAAATAATCATGTCTTGCTTTTTTATTTACAGCAATTAAGTTATCATTTTGTTTTTTACTTTTAGCCATTAATTTTTGTTATGCATAAAATCTTTAAAACTCAAATTGTCCCTTATTCTCAAGAAAAAATGTATTATTTAGTTAATAATATTAAAGATTACCCTTTATTCTTAAATTGGTGTGAGAAAAGTAAAATTATAATGCAAAGCGATGTACAAATTATTGCATCTTTAAGTATTAATAAATCAAAATTTAGACAAACTTTTACCACAATAAATAATTTAGAAAAGTATCAAAAAATTACTATGAACCTAAAAGATGGACCATTTAAAACTTTATTTGGAGAATGGAGTTTCAATAAAATTAATGATAGTAAATGTAAAGTGAGTTTAAAGTTAACTTTTAGTTTTAATAATAAATTAATGGACTTTACAATTGCTCCAGTATTCAGTCAGATTGCTAATTCTCAATTAGATGCATTTATAAATAGAGCTAAAGAATTATATGGATAATTTATTTACAAATGTTTATAAAGCAATAAAAATTACAGAGCCTTTAGAAAAATGTTTAGCAATAAAAAACTTATATGAAAATTTTACTAAATTTAATTTAGATAAAATAAAAATAACAAGAATAACAATTCCAGGAAGACCTAAAAAGCCAAAATTAGTTGATTTCAAAGATGTTCCAAATAGAAAAAAAGGTGATATTGGTTTAATACACACTATTCACGCAATATGCCATATAGAATTTAACGCTATTAATTTAGCATTAGATGCTGTATATCGCTTTCAAGACCTGCCTGAGGAATATTATTATGATTGGTTACAAGTAGCTAAAGAAGAATGCTACCATTTTTCTTTGGTGCAAAATTACTTAAAAGAAATAGGATATAAATATGGTGATTTTGATGCTCATAATGGTCTTTGGGAAATGGCTCTTAAAACTGACAGTGATATATTAGAAAGAATGGCTTTAGTGCCAAGACTTTTAGAAGCAAGAGGTTTAGATGTTAATCCATTAATTAAAAAAAAATTTATAAATTCAAGGTATGTAAAAATGCCTGATTTATTAGACATTATCTTAAAAGATGAAATAGGGCATGTAAAAATAGGAAGTTATTGGTTTGATTATATTTGTAAAAAGCGTAATTTAAATAATGAAGATACATTTATTGCACTTATTAAAAAACATATAGGAGAAAAACTAAAACCACCTGTTAATATTGAAGCAAGAAAACAAGCTGGATTTAAGATAAGAGAGTTAAATTATATAAATGGTTAGCTTTATTTTAAAAGTTTTTTATAAATATTAAGAGTGCTTGAAATTACTTTATTTATGTTAAATTCTTGTAATGCTTTTTTATATGAATATTTGCCAAATTTCTCTCTGAGGTCTTTATTAATAATTAATTTCTCTAAAGCATCACTTAATTTATTTACATCTTTTATAGGTACTAAATAACCATTTTTACCATCTTCAACCACATCTTTACATCCTGGAGTATCAGTAGTAACAATAGGCAAGCCGCAAGCACAGGCTTCACAAAGCACTTTTGGCAATCCTTCACGATACGAAGGTAAACAGATAATATCAGCGCTATTTAACACAGTTACCATATCATTTTGGTGGTCTATCCAATTAATATTTTTAAAACTTAATAGCTCTGATTTTGGTATTCTAGTTGGGTTACCAGCTTCATCTAAACCTCCTGCTAATATAAATTTAGCATTTATATTTTTTGCTAATAAAATATTAGCTGCTTGATTAAACTCATAAACTCCTTTATCTCTTAACATTCTTGCTGCTAAGATAACTGTTACTTCATCATTGTTACTTTTTTTTGTTATTGGCTTAAATTTCTCTAAATCAACACCAGAGCCTTTTATTATTACTGCCTGTTTACTATTTATTAAATTATTAGAGCTAAATAAATTTACATCATCTTGATTTTGGAAAATAATATAAGAATTCTTATGTTTAAGAGCTACTTTATAAAATAATTTAATAATAAAGCGTTTAACACTTGCAACAAAACCAGTAGTTATAAAAATAAATCCTAATCCTGTTATTGCATATACTACTGCCTTTACATTAACTAATCTTGCTGCTATACCGCCTATTAGGACAGGTTTTATAGTTACTAAATGTAATATATCAAATTTTATGGTTTTTAATAAATTATATATTTCAAAAAACTCAAAGAAGACACTTAATATGCTACTTCTCTTTAATTTTAATTTATGTACTTTAAAACCTAAATCAGTTAAACATTGTATCTTTGGGCTATCTGCACAGGCAATATGCACTTCATAACCATTATTTTTAGCAGCTATTGCTATTGGTAGGCGGTGTGATATAAAAAATTCTGCTTGATTTACTATAAAAAGTAGTTTTAAATTTTGCTCAGCCATGAGCTGATTTTAGTCAATAAATCTTTTTCTGTGCCTTCTTCTTTAAAATAATGTCCTGCATTTTTAATTACGATTTGCTGATTTTTGGGATTATTTATAGCATCAAATTCAATTTTTCTTTGATTTGCTAATCTTCTTACTCCAGGAAAATCAAATTCTCCAAAAACATCTAATATAGGAGCTTGCATTTTAAAAAATGGAAATGGTTTTACCATTTTTTGTCTAAAATCAGTTGCACCCATACCTATACCAACAAAAGCATCAATTTCATTATCAGAAAATATATCAATATAACTCATTGCCATATGAACGCCACAGCCATGCCCTATGATGACTATCTTTTTTAATCCTTGAGATTTAAGATAATCAATTGCTGCTTTAATTCTAGTATATGTATAAGGAAATATAGGTACATAATCATAATATTTAGCTTTTTTATTTAATACTGGCATTTGCACTGCTAAAGTATTCCATCCATAATTTGTAAGGTCTATTCTAAGTGGTTTTATTACGCTTTCCCAATTTGCATGATAGCCTCTATTATGTAAAACTATCGCACCTCCATTAACTTCATCTGCTTCTGTTTCAGTGTAGATACTAAATATTTTTTCACCAGTAAATAAATCTAACCACTGAACTTCACCATCCATAATTGAATCTTCAATTTCAGTTATTAATATTCCTTCTCTTCTAAAATCTGGCTCAATAACATTAGCTGTTATATCATCCATCATATTTCTTATAGTACTTGGAAAGTTTGGAATTACGGCTTGACTTGTAGTTATATTAGATATTAGCAAAATAATTAATAGTCTTAAATATGGCATTTTCTTAATAAAAAATAATAAATATTAAAAAATAAAAAGGATGCTTTTTATGCACCCTTTTAAAGTAATTAATCACTTATATACTATTTTGTAGTTAATCCTAAGATTTTCCAATCTTGCATACCACCACGATAGTATTTGATTTTTTGCTCTGGGTAGCCAACTGCTAATAATGCTCTAATAGAAGCAGGTGATTGACCACACCACATACCATTACAGAAAAGGTATAAAGTTTTAGCATTATTGAAATTCCATATACCATCTTGCTCGCTTGCTCCAAAAGTCTCAATTAATATTTCTGCTACTGCATCAGGGTCTTTTGCCACAGCTTTTGCATTAAGTTTAGTAAATGGAACATTTATTGAATGAGGGATTGTGCCTCTTTTCACCCAACCTGGAGTGCGAGAATCTACTAATAATAAAGACTTATCACCAGAAGCAACTCTTGCTGCTGCATCAATAATTTCTCTTTCACCAATAGTTTCTACTTGTGCAGGCTTAAATGGATGCATTGGTTGAATACAAAACGGTGGACAAGGGCGTGATGTTTTAGCAAATGCTGGGTCAATTGTTGCTTTTGTATTTTGATTACGAGAAATGCCAGCAACACTGTGCACACCTTTATACAAAGCCACTTTGCCAGAACTACTACTGGAAGACTTATTCCAATTATAGCTGCTATCTCTAAGCTCTGCAGCATTTACAAAAGAAGCAGCTATAAAAGTTAAAAATGTTATATTTAATAGTTTCATTTTTTTCCTTTATTTTATGTTATTTAGTACTCAAACCTAAGATCTTCCAATCCTGCATACCACCGCGATAGTATTTAATTTTGTGTTCTGGATAACCAACTGCTAATAATGCTCTAATAGAAGCAGGTGATTGACCACACCACATACCATTACAGAAAAGGTATAAAGTTTTAGCATTATTGAAATTCCATATACCATCTTGCTCGCTTGCTCCAAAAGTATCAGTTAATATTTCTGCTACGGCATCAGGGTCTTTTGCAACAGCTTTTGCATTAAGTTTAGTAAATGGAACATTTATTGAATGAGGGATTGTACCTCTTTTCACCCAGCCCGGAGTGCGAGAATCTACTAATAATAAAGACTTATCACCTGAAGCAACTTTTTTTGCTGCATCAATAATTTCTCTTTCACCAATAGTTTCTACCTGTGCAGGTTTAAATGGATTCATAGGTTGAATACAAAATGGAGGGCAAGGACGCGATGTTTTAGCAAATGCTGGGTCAACTGTTGCTTTGTTGTCTTGAACTCTAGAAATGCCAGCAACTTCCATAATTCCTTTGGCTATTCCTACTGGTTTTGCATATATGTTTTGACTAAGTAAAAGCATAAATGCTGATATTAAAGATATTAAAAAACTAATTTTCATATTATTTTCTCCTTTTTATTTTAAACTTATTAATCACAATCTGGTTCTTCATCTAAATTATGTGCTGCATAATAATCCATCACACATTCTTCTCTAGCATCATCTTCTTTCTCTTCACAATAACCTTGAGCACCATCTCTAACTAGTTGCATTTCTTCTTCAATAGGTTCCTTTCCTAACACTGGAACGCCATCGTTATATTCTTCAAGAATTTTTGCAACCTCATCAGGAGTAGTGCCTACTGCATAGCATGGAATTAAGAATAAAAACATTAATGCTATTATTAAATTTTTACTAATTTGCATCATATCAATAAAATATCTATAAGTATAATTTTTGCAATTAGATAACACTTCAAACCAAATTGCAAATATATTACAATATTATAATATTTAGAAATAGTTATATAAAAAGACCATTGTAAAACTATATTGGGAGATGGAATTTGAGGAAAAATATTTAATAAACTAGTTATTAATTACTCTTTATATACTTATTCAGATTGAACTACATACTATTCCATTTTGGACAAAATAAATAATTTTGGTAAAACAATAAGATTGGCTTTAGTTTTCTTTGTTGGTTTTTTTTAGTAATCTTTGCTTTAGTATGCTCTGATTTAACTAATTTAACTTAAAAATCTTGTAATTCTAATGTATCCATAGCTATATTGACCAACTCATCGGCAATTTCGTTCCCTTTAATATTGCTATGTCCTTTTACCCAATGCCATTTTATTTTATATTTTTGATTCAACAAATCTAACTTTTGCCATAAGTCAACATTTTTAACTTTTTTCCAATCTCTTTTTTTCCAATTTTTTATCCACTGCGTAATACCGTGCATCACATATTTAGAATCAGTGTATAAATCTATGGGTATGTTTTTTTTTAAAGTTTCTAATGCCTTTATTGCAGCAGTAAGTTCCATACGATTATTGGTAGTATTTTTCTCAAATCCTGATATTTTCTTTTCTGAACCTTTATAACTTAAATATGCTCCCCAACCACCAATACCTGGATTACCGCGGCAACCACCATCAGTATAAATTATTATTTTTTCACTCATCTACAATAAATTTTTACCATCAAAAATTGTTATATCTAAATTATTAGTATCTATGTTTTTAACGCAACCTAAATTAACCCGGTATTTGCCAGGGTATCTTATAGTTTCGTGAAATGGATAAATACCACATTTTTTACAAAAAAAATGCTTAGCTACTTTTGAATCAAATTGATACAGAGCTAAATTGTCATCCTCAACTTTAATATTAAGTTCATCCTTATATTTAGTAAAAGAAGACATAGCGGCTCCTTTACGGGCACATATTGAACAATTACAACGCAGTCCATTTGTTACTTCATCTTCCTCAAAAGAAAATTTTATTGCACCACAATGACAACTACCTTGGTATTTCATTTTTCCTCCAGTTATTTTTAAAAATATCTATTTTATCAAAGTCCTCTAAGTAGTATTTTCACCTTTAATAAAAACATCTAAATACTTTTGTTAATATCTTCAATTAATTTTTTAGCACTCTAAGACCTTTTGCAAAAGGTCTCGTTTTGTTGCTATGATTTACAACAACTAAAAAAAATATAATCATCAATATGTTTATTCATTATTATTTTATTGTTTTTGCATAACCTGATGTTATTGGATAGCGTCTTTCCTTACCAAAAGCATTTTTCGTTATTTTAGGTCCTGGAGGAGCTTGTCTTCTTTTATATTCATTTCTTAATATTAATTTAGTTATTCTTGTTACTAAAACTTTGTCAAAACCATGTTTTACTATATCAGTTACTGCAAGTTTTTGTTCCACAAATAAATCAATAATTGCATCTAAAGTTTCATAATCAGGCAGGCTATCAGAATCTAATTGATTATGTCTAAGCTCTGCTGATGGTGGCCTTTCAATTACTCTATTTGGTATTATTTCACTGATAGTATTTCTATAATTTGCTAATCTGTATACTAATGTTTTAGCAATATCTTTAAGTGGTGCAAATCCACCACACATATCGCCATAAATTGTTGCATATCCAACCGCTGTTTCAGATTTATTAGAAGTAGCTAATAATAATCTATTAAATTTATTACTAATAGCCATTAATAAAATACCTCTTATTCTTGCTTGAATATTTTCTTCAGTGATATCTTGCTCTAAGTCTTGGAAAATTGGATTTAAAGAATTATTAAATTCATCAAATATTGGTTTGATATCAATTTCACAATAATTTACTTTTAAGACATTCGCCTGTTTTTTAGCATCATTTATGCTGATCTCAGTAGTAAAAGGTGAAGGCATCATTAGCGCATATACATTCTCACCGCCAATTGCATCAACAGCTATAGCTAATGTTAATGCAGAATCAATACCGCCAGATAATCCTAATATAACTGATTTAAAACCATTTTTAATTATGTAATCTCTTGTTGCTAAGGTAATTGCTTTGTAAGTTTGTTTTTCAATATTATTATCAAAGCTAATTTGTTTTTCATTTTTTATAGTCAAAGAACATTCTTCAAAAAATGGCATCTGAGTAACAATCTTACCTTTATTATCAACCATAAAAGATCCACCATCAAAGACAAGTTCATCTTGACCACCAATACTATTTACATAAACAATTGCTACATTATTTTCTATTGCTCGTTTGCTAATTAATTTAGTTCTATTTTTATGTTTGTTTATTTGATATGGTGAAGCATTGATAACAATTATTAACTCAGCTCCTTTTTTAGTTGTGTTAGTTATAGTTTTCCTACTCCATGCATCTTCGCAGATAACTATTCCAATATTAGTATTCTTATAGCTAAATACCAAAGATTTATTGCCTTTAGAAAAATATCTTTTTTCGTCAAAAACACCATAGTTAGGAAGTTTTTGTTTATGATATTTAGCTATTATTTTTTTATTTTTAATAACAATAGCACTATTAAAAAGTTTATTTTTTTCATAAGTTACAGAGCCTATTATTGCTATTTGATTATTTGGAAGTTTGCTTGCTAATATTTTTATTTCCTTTGTTATATTTTTTACAAAATCATTTCTAAAAAGCAAATCTTCTGGAGGATAACCGCATATAGCGAGTTCTGGAAAAATTAATAAATCGGGATTACTGTTAATTTTGGCTTTATTTGCACAATCAATAATTTTTTTACTGTTACTAACTATTGAACCTACAGTAAAATTAAGCTGTCCTACATGAATTTTTAATTGCATAATTAAAATATAAGTTATATGAAAATAAAATTATATTAATGATATATGAAGCAAGCTATTTATTATAGATTTTTATTGATTTTAGTGTTTTTAATCCCACTGCTTGCACCATGGACTTTAAAAAGCTCACTTATTATATCTCCAGTAATTTATAAATTTATTTTAGCTACAGTAGGGATTTTTATAGCCTTTATTTTATGGCTGTTTAATCAAGATAAAAGACAAAAACTTGTCTTAGTAAATTCAGATTTTTATAAGCCTATAAGTTTATTTTTATTATGGGGATTAATTACTTTTTCTTGGGCTTTAAGTTTATATGATGCTGCATTATTGTGGATAGATTGGTTTATAGCTGCCTTAGCTTTTGTATTAGTTGTAAATTCTATAAAAACTAATAATGACTTTAGAAAAATTTTACTAACAATATTAGCATCAGGAACTGTGGTTGCTATTATTGGCATAGCTCAACATTTATTAGATTTTAATCTTATTCGTCAAGCTGTGCCTCCAGCTTCAACTTTTGGTAATAAAAATCTTGCTGGACATTTTATGACTTTAGTATTGCCCCTTAGCTTAGGATTTTTATTAGCTGCTAAAAATTATAAAGACATTATTAAATATACAATTAGCTTTATTTTAATTGCTAGTTTTATAATATTTGTTAATTCGCGCTCAACATGGCTTGCAGTATTTATAGAATTAATAATAGGATTTATTTACTTTATATTTATAAATAAAAAATTAGCGATAAAAATAATAGATAAAAATAAAATTATAATTATTCTACTATCAACGCTAGTTATTTTTGTAATGTCTAATCTTACTAATAAAGGCTTTGAATTTCAAGGAGATAGAATTAGCAAAAGATTGGTTTCAATAATAGATGATGCTGATTTTGATAAAGGCAATGAGAGAATAAACCCATGGCTTAATACTCTTTATATGATTAAGGAAAATAATGCTTGGTTATATGGTTTAGGTTTTGGTAATTGGACTGTAAATTACCCAAAGTATTTTAATAAAGTAGGTAGGGATATAACATTTAGTGAGAGAGCAAAATTAAAACATGCTCATAATGATTATATAGAAACACTTGCTAATGTAGGGATAATAGGATTTGCTTTTATTATCTGGGTCTTAATCCTATTTATAAAAAAATCATATAGATTATTAACAGTTAAAAATACTAAAGATAGATATTTACTTGCTGCAATTTCTTTATCTTGTATTGGTTTTTCTGTTAACGCTTTTTTTTCTTTTCCAGCAAAAGTTTTTTTCCCTTTGTTTATAGTGATGATTTTAGTGGCATTAATTGTAAATTATGATTTTAGAACTAAAGACTTTAATAAAGACAAGTTAGCTAAAAAGGCAGTAAATAAAGTAATAAAAGGTAATTCTTATTTAATTCTTCCACAATACAGTCATATAGTTTTAAAAATTGTTATTTTAGTAATACTATTTGTAACCACATATTTTTTATATAATTATGCATTATCTAGACACTATTACTCTACAGCCTTAATTGCACATCAAAATAATAATTGGCACAATTCAAATGAAGAAGTCAAAAAGGCACTTAAGTATGATAGGTTTTATGAAAAAAGTATGTTTTTATTTGCAAGAAATAGTGCTATGTTAAATGATTTAAATAATGCAGTTAAATATTATGAAAAAATCATTAAAACAAGACCTTATTATTTAAATGCTTTATTTAATTTATCAGCAGCTTACTTCAACTCAAATAATAAAAAAAAAGGTGTGCAATATTTGCAGAAGGTCTTAAAATTAAATCCTGAAAATATAAAAGCCAATTTGATTTTAACTGATTGGTATGCTTTTAAAGGTAAAAAAGAATTAGCAGTAAAACACTTTAAAAAAGTAAAATCCTATGTATATAAACAAAAAGTTGATTATGCAAATTTAGGAAGCACAGCTATTAAATTAAAATTTTATAATGAAGCAAGATTAGCTTTTGAACAAGCATTTCGTAAAAATAATAAAGATTATGTGGCAATTATGAATTTAGGTATTATTTGGTTTTATTATTTAGATAATAAAGAAAAAGGAGTTGCTTTAATGCAATATGCACTAAAATTTAATCCAAATGATCCACAAGCAAATTTGGCTAAAAAAGCTATAAATGCATACTTACAATCAAAGAAAAATAACAAATGACTTTAATAAATAAATTAATTATATTTTTTGTATCTTTATCTGGTTTAGTAACACCTTTAGGGTATGGCGGTGCAATGATGCCGGATTTGTATAGAGCGGCATATTTAGAAATGGGAATTATTATTATTACTGCTATATATTTTTTCCATAGTATGAAACATAAACATGCATTTTTTATAAATTCTTCAATACATATTCCTCTTGCTTTGTTCTTACTATGGGCGTTGATAAGTGTTATTTGGAGCAGCAATAAATTTGAAAGTTTTGTGCTTTTAAGTGTCTGGATTGAAGCTGGCTTGTTATATTTTATTGTAGCTAATAATTTTAAAAACCTTAATGATATAACTAAATTACTTAGCTTTATAGTAATAATAGCAGCAGTTGTAGCAATCATAGGTATAGCCCAGCATCTTTTTGATTTTAATTGGATAGCTCAAGCAGTTAAGCCTGCTGCAACTTTTGGTAATAAAAATATGGCGGTGCATTTTTTAATATTAGTAATGCCTATCAGTGTTAGTTTATTTATTAATTCAAAAAATCTTAAATCAAGTATTTTATTTGCAACTACTACTGGAATTTTATTGCTATATTTTATTTATGCTGATAGTAAAGCAGGTTTTTTAGCCCTTTTAGTGCAAATAGTTGTTTTTGCATATGTATTAATAAAGAAAAAACCTAAAGTATTAAGCAAACAAAAAATAATAATAATATTAATACCTTTTATGTTTGTATTACTGCTGATGAATTATACAAACAAAGGCTTTAAATCTAATATAGCTAACATAGCTGATAAATTTATTTATATTGTTAAACAGGTTGATTTTGATAAAGAAACTCAAAATGAGAGAATACCAATGTGGTTAAACACTTTTAATATGGTAGTAGATAATCCAATATTAGGCGTTGGCGCTGGTAATTGGAGGATTCATTATCCAAAATATAGTAATAGTATCAGTCATGATTATATTATGACTGAAAGTAGAATGCATAAACATCTGCATAATGATTGGTTAGAAATATTGTCAAGTTTAGGTCTTATAGGATTTTCTTTACTCATTTGGCTCATCACAATTATTATTAAAACAATATTGAAGATATTAAAACATTCTAAAGACGAATTACAATTTTTAATTTTAGCTATATCACTTTCAGGTATAGGCATAGTTATAGATGGTTTGTTTACTTTTCCCTTTAAATTAATAATAGCTCCTATTTTAATTATGACATTTGTAGGTATATTAGCTGGACTAGAGTGGCAGCTTGCACAAAAAGAGGCACAAAAAAAAGCAGTTCAAATATTAACTTTAAATAAATTAGTATTATTTGTTTTAGGAGTGATTTTTTCAGTCTTATTTATGTCTTTGATAATGAAAAATCAAAACTGGTTAAAAGCACAAGTCCACTACAGTAATGCTTTAATATATCAATCAAAAAACCAAAATTTAAAAATGGAAGCTCAAGCAAAAAAAGCTGTATTTTATAATCCAAATCAAGACTTACATAATCTAACTTTAGGGCATGCTTATTTAAAATTAAAAAAATTTAAAGAAGCTGAAAAGATATTTTTAGCTATTTTGAAAACCCGCCCTTATCATTATCCTTCAATGGAAAGTTTAATTAATATTTATCTTTTAACTAAAGATGGTAATAAAACATTTAGTATGTTAGAAAGATTAAGCGAATATATGCCCAAACATAAGGTAGTTAAGAAATATTTACCTGCAATTTATAAGAGTGTGGCAGCGCAATATCTTAAAGCTAAAGATAAAGATTATAAAAAAATTAAAGAGACATTTTTAAAAATATTGAATATTAATGAAAATGATGCTAACACTCATAAAAATTTAGCTGTGATTTTATGGAATTTTTTAAATGACAAGAGTTTATCTGTCAAACATTTTAAAAAAGCACTATCAATTGACCCAAACATTAAGCAAGCAGCAGAAATAGAAAAAGTTATAAAAGCTTGGGAACGCCAAAAAGCTAAATAATGAAAGTAGATACCATGCGTAAAATTGATTATTGGTTAGGAATTCCAATAACTTTCGTATTGTCTGTTTTATTAAAAACAAAACAAGTTTTTATTAAAACTAAAAAAACCCAAGCTAAAAATATTTTATTAATAGAATTATCAGAGATGGGGTCTACAATAATATGTGACCCAATGATGCAAAAATTAAAAAAGACTTATAATGCTAATTTGCATTTCGTAATATTTAAGCAGAATAAACTTAGTCTTAATCTACTTAATACAGTTAAGGAAGAAAATATTTTTACATTAAGAGAGAATAATATATTGAGTTTAGTTATGGATTTTTTGAAGTATATTATTTGGTGTCGCAAGAAAAATATTGATACAGTAATTGATTTAGAACTCTTTTCAAGAGTAACAGCGATAATGACTGGGGTAAGTGGAGCAAATAATAAAGTAGGATTTTATAGTTTTCATAATGAGGGGCTATATCGCGGTGATATGCTAAATTATAAAGTGAGTTACAACCCCCATATTCATATGGCTAAAAATTTCATAGCACTTGCAAATTCATTAAGCGCTGCTGATGAATTACCTTATTCAAAAACTTATATTGCTGATAGTGAGATTAAATTACAAACTATTGATTATAGAGATGATGAAAAGAGGCGGGTTTTTAATTTAATTAAAGATAAATATTCTAATATTGAAAATAAAAGAATAGTTTTAATAAACCCTAATGCTAGTGATTTGCTACCTCAAAGACGCTGGCAAAAATCAAGTTTTAAGAAAGTTATTAATAAAATTTTAAATAACTATGAAGATGTAATTATCTTAATAACAGGTTCTCCATCTGAATTTGATGAAATAGAAAAATTAAAAGATAAAGTAGATAATAAAAGATGTATAAATTTTGCTGGGGCAGTTGAGTTTTTAGATTTACCTATTCTTTATTCTATTTCAACTTTAATGCTAACTAATGATTCTGGCCCAGGGCATTTTTCAGCTATAACTAAAATGCCAACTTTTGTTCTTTTTGGACCTGAAACTCCAAAGCTATACGGCTCACTTGGTAACAGCACTGCAATTTACGCAGGACTTGCTTGCTCGCCATGTGTTAGCGCTAATAATCATCGCAAAACTCCATGTGTTGATAATGTCTGCCTTAAATTTATCAAGGCAAATGATGTTTTTAAAAAGCTAACAACAGTTTTAGGTAAAATAAATTGATTTTAAGCTAACTTATTTATGTGTGGCATTATTGCAGGTATTGCAAAAGATAATATAGTTGAAATTTTAATTCAAGGCTTAGATAGGTTAGAGTATCGTGGCTATGATTCTGCAGGCTTAGTAGTTTTAGATGATAAAAATAGTTTCAAACGCCATAGAGTAATTGGTAAAGTAGATGTATTAAAAAAAACTTGCAAAAGTAAACCAATTGCTGGTAATTTAGGTATTGCTCATACTAGGTGGGCTACTCATGGAGAGCCAAGTTCAAAAAATGCCCACCCCCATATTTGTAATGATAGATTAGCTTTAGTGCATAATGGCATTGTAGAAAACTATGAGCATTTGCGCGGTGGTCAAAATAACTATCGTTTCACCTCTGATACTGATACTGAAACATTAGTGCATCAAATTGATTTAAGATACTTAGAAGAAAAAGATTTATTAAGAGCTACTTTAAAAACTTGTGCCGATATTGAAGGCTCTTATGCTTTTGTAGCATTAGATAAAAAAACAAAAAAATTAGTTGCCACTAGGCAAGGTAGCCCTTTGATTTTAGCAATATCAAACAATAATTGTTGCTTTGTAGCATCTGATGTTGCTGCATTAATTGGGGTATGTGATAGATTTGTTTTTTTAAAAGAAGGCGATATTGCCATAATTTCAGATAATGGTTATGAACTATATGATTTAAATGCTAATAAGATAACTAGAGAAGAAGTTAAAAGTGATTTAGATGTAAGTGCTATTAGTAAACAAGGTTTTAGCCACTATATGCTCAAAGAAATATTTGAACAACCGAAAGTTATTGAGCAAACTTTAGATGGCAGATTATCTAAAAAAGGCATTAATAGTGGACTTTTAGGCTACAAAAATGATGAAATTTTAAAAAAAATTACTCAAATCCAAATTATTGCTTGTGGCACAAGTTATCATGCAGGATTAGTTGCTAAATATTGGATTGAAGATTTATTACAAATTCCATGTCAAGTGGAAATTGCTAGTGAATTTCGTTACCGTAATCCAGTTATTTTAGATAATACTTTAGTGATAACTATATCTCAATCAGGGGAAACTGCTGACACTATAACAGCTTTAAAAAGCATTAAAGGCAAAAGTTCAAAATACCATAGTTTAACAATTTGTAATGTAGCAGAAAGTTCTTTAGTTAGGATGTCAGATTTAGTTTTATTTACCTTTGCAGGTAAAGAAATAGGTGTTGCTTCAACTAAGGCATTTACCACGCAATTAGTTGCATTAATGTTACTTATACTAACTATAGCAAAAGTAAAAAATATTAAAATAAAAAATGAAAAAAAACTTATAGATGAGTTAAATAGACTTCCTGCGCTAATAGAAGATGTCTTAAATGCATCAGTTGAAGTTGAGGACTTAGCAGAAAAAATAGCAAGTAAGGA
This sequence comes from uncultured Thiotrichales bacterium, assembly GCA_964508055.1. Classification (GTDB taxonomy): domain Bacteria; phylum Pseudomonadota; class Gammaproteobacteria; order PS1; family Pseudothioglobaceae; genus CAZDRI01. The sequence goes on along the minus strand of CAZDRI010000010.1, from coordinate 19,508 downwards.
TAATGCATTATTTTTAGGTAGAGGTTTAGAATACCCAATTGCCTTAGAAGGCGCATTAAAACTTAAAGAGATATCTTATATCCACGCTGAGTCTTACCCAGCAGGGGAATTAAAACATGGTCCCTTAGCTTTGATTGATGATAAGATGCCAGTAATAGCAGTTGCTCCAAATAATACTTTATTAAAAAAATTAAAATCAAATATTCAAGAAGTGAAAGCTAGAGGAGGGGAGCTATTTGTATTTGCAGACCCTAGTGCATACACTAAAGAACAAATAAAAGATTTTGATAATTTTCATCTTATAAATATAGCTAAAGTAAGTGATATTTTATCTCCTATAGTATTTGTAATACCATTGCAATTATTGTCATATTATGTTGCTTTAATAAGAGGTACTGATATTGACCAACCGCGTAATTTAGCAAAATCCGTTACTGTAGAATAAAGTTTATATTATGAGTACCAAATTTTTCACTAATGATAAAGAAAATAAAATTTACAGGTGTTTTTGAACATAATGGGGCTGTTGATTACTAACTAATTTTGCTAAGGATTTTTTGTGGTTTTTTTTGCAGCACTTTTAATACACATAATTTATGATAAAATACACATTTTAATTATTTAGAGTCTAAAAATGCAAAATAATGTTCATAGAACTAATATTGTTTTAGATGAAAATATTGTTCAAGAAGCACTAAAATTAAGCAAAATAAAAACCAAACGCGCCTTAATTGACACCGCCCTAAAAGAGTTTATTAAAAATCATAAAAAGCCAGATATTCATGACTTATTTGGTATAGGAGGTATTGATAAGGAATATGACCACAAGGCTTTACGCCATAGAGATTTACCAAAGCTAAAATAATTGTGTATTTATTAGATGCATCTGTTTGGATAAAAGCCATTAATGGTAACTCTAAAACAGTTAAATTTCTAAATCAATTAACATCGGACACTTTAGGGCTTAATGGACTTATATACACCGAAGTGCTACAAGGTGCAAACACTCAGAAAAAGTTTGATACTTATCAACGCTATTTATCAGCTCAACCTTTTTATGGTTTTAAAGATGAAAAAATAAGCTATCAATTAGCAGCACAAATTTATTTTAATTGTTGTAAAGCTGGTATTACTATTCGTTCAAGTATTGATTGTTTAATTGTCCAATGCGCCATTGAGAATAATTTGATTTTGCTTCACAATGACCAAGATTTTATCCAAATAGCTAAAATTATATTAGAGTTTAAACAAATTAAAGCTAATGAATTTATTTTATAAAACTAAAATGCAATTTAATAATACTAAATCATATCAAGCTTTAAAACAGCATAGCCAAGTAATCAAAAAACAAACTATTGCTTCATTATTTAAAGATAAAAATAGATTTAATGATTTTTCTATTAAAACCGAAGATTTGCTGTTAGATTACTCTAAGCAATTGATAGCTAAAAATACTATAGATTTATTATTATCCTTAGCTAAAGAACAGGACTTAAAAGCTAATATTGACAATATGTTTAAAGGAGACAATATTAACTTTACTGAAGCTAGAAAAGCTTGGCATACAAGGCTTAGAGATGTCAATGATAAAGATATTAAAAAAGAATTAAATAAAATAAAAGATTTTTCTGAAAATTTGAGAACAGGAAAACACTTAGGATTTAGCGGTAAGAAAATAACTGATGTAGTGAATATTGGAGTAGGGGGCTCTGATTTAGGACCAAATTTTATCTGCTCAGCTTTATCTCATTTAGCATATGAAGAACCAATAAAAGTTCATTTTGCATCTACAATGGATGGTGAACAATTAACTGCTATTCTAAATAATTTAAATAATACAACTACTTTATTTATTGTTTCTTCAAAGTCATTTAAAACTGATGATACTATGATAAATTTTGCATTAGCAAAGAAGTGGTTTTATCAAAATGGCGGCATAGAGAAAGATTTTAATAAACATTTTGTTGCGATAACAGCGAATAGATTATTGGCAGAAAAAGAATTTGCAGAGAAAAATATTTTTAATTTTTGGGACTTTGTTGGAGGTAGATTTTCCCTATGGTCAGCTATTGGTCTTTCAATTGCTATTTATTTATCATTTGATGAATTTATGAATTTATTAGCGGGAGCTAGAAAAATTGATAATCATTTTAAAAATGCTAGATTTGCTGAAAATATGCCGGTCTTGATGGCTTTGATTGAAATTTGGAATATAAATTTTTTGAAAAAAAATGCCAAAATAATCCTGCCTTATTCTTATACATTAGCTAAATTGCCTGATTATTTAGCACAATTAGAAATGGAAAGTTTAGGTAAAAAAACTAATAATAATGGCGAGTTTATTGATTATCAAACAGGAATATTACTTTTTGGAGATGTTGGCACTAATGCCCAACATGCTTTTTATCAGCTATTACATCAAGGTATGCATAATGCAATTATGGAGTTTATACTGATAGCCAAAGATACTGGTTCTAAAAAAGCAAATCTTATGACATTTTTAAATGCAGTTGCTCAAAGTGAAGCCTTAGCATTTGGTAATAAAGATAATAATAATCATAAGCATCATACTGGTAATAATAGTAGTAACACTTTAGTTTTAAATAAGTTATCTGCTAATACTTTAGGACAATTAATTGCTTTATATGAACATAAAGTATTTGTTCAAAGTGTCCTTTGGCAAATAAATGCCTTTGATCAATTTGGGGTTGAGTTAGGAAAGAAAATGGCAAATAGTTTATATAATGGCTTACAAAATAATAAGCTAAAGATTAATAATAGTTCAACAAAAAGTTTAATAGAAATTTATTTAAAGGAAAATAATAATGAAAGTTAGTATTTATGGTTCAGGATATGTAGGACTTGTTACTGCAGCTTGTTTAGCAGAAATGGGTAATGAAGTTATGTGTATGGATGTTGATGAAAATAAGATTAATTTGTTAAATAATGAAAGTGTGCCAATTTATGAGCCAGGACTGAAAGAACTTATTAAAAATAACATAAAAAATAACAGATTATCATTTACTACAGATGTTAAAAAAACCGTAGATTTTGCCATAGTTCAAATCATTGCTGTTGGTACCCCTCCTGATGAAGATGGTTCAGCAGATTTACAATATGTCTTACAAGTAGCAGAAAATATTGCTAATAATATGCAAGATTATAAAATTATTGTAGATAAATCTACTGTTCCAGTAGGCACAGCTGATAAAGTTGAGAATAAAGTAAAAAGCATTTTAGAAAAAAGAAGAAAAAATATTGATTTTGAAGTTGTGTCTAACCCAGAATTTTTAAAAGAAGGAGATGCAATATCTGATTTTATGAAACCAGATAGGATTATTATAGGAGTAGAGTCTGATAAAGCAAAAGATATTATGCATAATTTATACGCTGCTTTTAACCGCAATCACGATAGGGTTATTATGATGGATGTTAAATCAGCTGAGCTCACAAAATATGCCGCAAATGCAATGTTAGCAACAAAAATAAGTTTTATGAATGAACTTGCAAACTTAGCTGAAAAATTAGGCGCTGATATTGAAAAAGTGCGTAATGGTATCGGCTCTGATACTAGGATTGGCTATCATTTTATTTATCCAGGTGTTGGTTATGGCGGCTCTTGCTTTCCAAAAGATGTGCAAGCATTAGAAAAAACAGCTAATGAAATTGGTTACGATGCAATTTTGTTAAATGCAGTTGAAACTGTTAATAAAAACCAAAAACAAATTATGTTTAATAAATTACAAAATTATTTTACTAACTTAAAAGACAAAACAATTGCAATTTGGGGTCTTGCATTTAAACCTAATACTGACGATATGCGTGAAGCCTCAAGTAGGGTATTAATGGAATCTTTATGGGCTGCTGGTGCTAATGTGAGGGCGTATGACCCAAAAGCAATTGCAGAGTGTAAAAGAATTTATCCTGCAAGTGAGAAATTAACTTATGGCAGCTCTCCACTTGATGTGTTAGATGGTGCAGATGCTTTAGTTATTATGACTGAATGGAAAGAATTTAGAAATCCTAATTTTAAGGATATTAAGAATAAGTTAAAACAAGCAGTTATTTTTGATGGCAGAAATATTTATGAGCCAGATAATGTTAAAAATTATGGTATTAAATATATAAGTATAGGTAGAAATTAAATATGAAAAATATAAATAGAGAAGATAGGCTTATTTTTGCCTTAGATGTTGATAGCATTGAAAAAGCAAAAAATCTAGTAGTTAAATTAGCTGATAGTGTTAATTTTTATAAAATTGGCATGGAATTATTGATGACTGGCGGTTATTTTGAGCTTTTGCAATGGCTGATTAAGAAAAATAAAAAAGTATTTGTTGATTTAAAATTTTTTGATGTGCCTGAGACCGTAGGCAGAACTGTGCATCGCCTTAGTGAATATGGTGCTAATTTTTGCACTATTCACGGTAATCAAAAGATAATGGAAAAAGCAGCAGAAAATAAAAACAATCTTAAAATTTTAGCAGTAACTGCACTTACTAGCCTAGATGAAGGAGATTTAGTTGATTTAGGCTTTAAATGTGATGTTGAAGATTTAGTATTATCTAGAGCCAAAAGAGCTTTTGAGGCTGGTTGCGATGGAGTTATATCAAGTGGGTTAGAAGTTCCAAAATTAAGAAAATTTGTAAATAATAAATTAATAGCAGTAACACCTGGCATTCGCCCAGTAAAAAATGATGATGACCAAAAACGAGTAGTAGATGTTAAAACTGCATTTAAAAATGGAGCTGATTATATAGTTGTAGGCAGACCTATCAAAAATGCTAACAATCCTTATGATGCTGCAATTAATATGCAAAATATAATTAATGGGATTTTTGCTAAATAAGCTAACATACTATTCTTTAAGATAATTGCATTAGTCATTATTTGGTTGAGGTTTGGATAAGGATAAATGATTAAGTTTTGCAGCTTTCTTAATTTAGTAGATTTATTTAGATAAGATTATTTAATAGTATTGATAAGATTTATAACTTTATCTTTTATTATATCTCTAATATTTGCAAAATCTTTTGCGTTCATATGTTTTGGGTCATCAATTTTCCAGTCATCTCTATATTTTGCTTTAACATAAGGGCATTCATCACCACAGCCCATTGTTATTGCATATTCATATTCTACATCTGGTATTTCTGTTAGTGATTTTGAGTTATGGCTAGTTAAATCATAGCCAACTTCTTTCATTGTAGCTATTGCTTTTTTATTAACAATGCCAGATGGTTTAGAACCTGAGCTATAGGATTTAATAACATCTTTTCCATAGATTTTTGCAAAAGCTTCAGCTATTTGGCTTCTGCAAGAATTTTCAACGCAAACAAATAATATATTTTTCATAATTTAAGCCTCATTTTTGAGAAGTTGTAATTATAACAAAAGCTGCACCAAGAAAAGCAATGCTAAATACTACTAGTTGATACTAATAAATCGCCTAATATGAGGTAATAAAAGTGATAAAAATAATTACTGTGATAAGTAATTAAATTTTTGGCAACTAAATTATGAATCTTTACAAGTGGTGTTATCTTATTTGCTATTAGCTTTGCTGGTAAAATCTAACCTGCCATATAAAATGGGTGAAAATTATCTTAGCTGGTAATGGCGGTAGCATTCCTGATAAAAGATGGTGTAGCTGTAAAAAAAAGTTTTGGCATATTTAGTTTTAACTTTTATAGGCTCAATTCAAAATACTGTAACAATACAAAAATCTTATATTAAAATTAATGCATAAGGATTATTAAAATGACTGAATATAGTAAAGACATAGATGCCCAAGAAACTCAAGAATGGCTTGATGCTTTTCAATCAGTTGTTAGAGTAGAGGGAAAAGACAGGGCTAAATTTATACTTAATAAATTAATAGATATTGCTCATAAAGATGGTTTAGAATTACCTTCAGGTGTAAATACTGCTTATGTAAATAGCATTAGTGCTGATAAAGAGCATGATATTTATATTGATATTGAGCTTGAAAATAGAATTTTAGCAATTATTCGCTGGAATGCTATGGTTATGGTAGTTAAAGCTAATATAAACTCATCAGAGTTAGGTGGGCATATTGCTAGTTTTGCTTCTAGTGCTTTATTATATGAAATTGGCTTTAATTATTTTTATTTAGGTAATGATTCTGCTCAAGGTGGAGATTTAGTTTTTTTTCAAGGGCATAGTGCTCCTGGCATTTATTCTAGAGCTTATTTAGAAGGTAGATTAACTGAAGAACAACTTCTAAATTTTAGACAAGAAATAGGTAGAAAAGGCTTATCATCATATCCACATCCATGGCTTATGCCAGATTTTTGGCAATTTCCAACAGTTTCAATGGGACTTGGTCCAATTATGGCTATTTATCAAGCAAGATTTATGAAATATCTTGACCACCGCGAGCTTAAAAAAACAAATGAACGCACAGTATGGGCTTATTTAGGTGATGGTGAAATGGATGAGCCTGAGTCATTAGGGGCAATTTCACTTGCTGGACGAGAAAAATTAGATAATCTTATTTTTGTGATAAATTGTAATTTACAACGATTAGATGGTCCAGTTAGAGGTAATGGAAAGATTATTCAAGAATTAGAAGGTATGTTTCGTGGAGCTGGATGGAATGTAATCAAAGTTATTTGGGGTAGTCAATGGGATGAACTATTAGCAAAAGATAAAAGCGGCTTGTTAGAAAGAAGGATGGAAGAGGTAGTAGATGGCGAATATCAAGCATATAAAGCAAGAGATGGAGCTTATGTTAGAGAGCATTTTTTTGGAAAGTATCCTGAATTATTAGAATTAGTAAAAGATATGTCTGATGATGAAATATATGCCCTAAAACGAGGAGGGCATGATGCTGTTAAAGTATATAGTGCTTATAGAACTGCTAAAAAACACCGAGGGCAACCTACGGTAATTCTTGCAAAAACAGTAAAAGGTTATGGTATGGGTGAAGCTGGTGAAGGTAAAAATACCACTCATTCACAAAAAAAACTTGGTGAAAAAGCTCTTAAAAAATTTAGAGGTAGATTTAATATTCCAGTAACTGATGATGATATTCATGAACTTAAATTTTATAACCCTGGAGAAAACAGTACTGAAATTCAATATTTAAGAGATAAACGCAAAAATTTAGGAGGTTATATTCCTAGTAGAAAGCACAAAATTGAAAAACTTGAAATTCCTAGTTTAGATATTTTTGCCTCACTTTTAAAGTCAACTGCTGATAGGAAAATGTCAACAACTATGGTTTTTGTGCGGTTATTATCATTGCTTACTAGAAATAAAACACTTAGTAAAAGGTTAGTTCCAATAATTCCTGATGAGGCTAGAACATTTGGTATGGAAGGATTATTTAGGCAGCTTGGCATTTATTCTTCTTCTGGACAACTTTATGAACCTGAAGATTCTGATAAGGTTATTTGGTATAGAGAGGACATTAAAGGACAAATCTTACAAGAGGGTATAAATGAAGCAGGTGCATTTGCTGATTGGATTGCTGCAGCAACTTCTTACTCTACTCATAGTTTAACTATGATTCCTTTTTATATTTATTATTCAATGTTTGGATTTCAAAGGATTGGGGATTTAGCTTGGGCTGCTGCTGATATGCAAGCTAGAGGGTTTTTATTAGGTGGAACTGCAGGTAGAACAACTCTTGCTGGTGAAGGTCTTCAGCACCAAGATGGTCACTCACACATTGCTGCTGCAACAATACCAAACTGTGTATCTTATGATCCAACTTATTCTTATGAATTAGCTGTTATTATGCATAATGGTTTGAAAAGAATGTATGAAAAACAAGAAAATAAGTTTTATTATATTACTGTTATGAATGAAATCTATTCTCATCCAGAAATGCCAAAAGGTGTAGAAGAAGGTATATTAAAAGGAATATATAGATTAAAACAAGTAGGTAATAGTGATATAGAAGCTCAACTTTTAGGCAGTGGTTCAATTTTAAGAGAAATAGAGTTTGCAGCAGAATTATTAGCTAAAGATTGGAATATAAAAGCAACTGTTTATAGTGTAACTAGTTTTAACGAACTTGCTCGCGAAGCACAAAGCATAGATAGAGTAAATAAATTAACCAGTAACAATAATATTCCTTATATAACTAAGTGTTTAAAGGATACTAAAGGACCGGTTATTGCTGCTACTGATTATATTAAGGCTTATGGTGAACAAGTGCGCAAATTCATTCCTAAAAGATATGAAGTTTTAGGAACTGATGGTTTTGGTAGAAGTGATACTAGAAAACAATTAAGACATTTTTTTGAGATTGATAGATATTATATTGTGCTAACAACTCTAATAGCACTAATAGATGAAGGTGAACTAGTAGATAAGAAAATAATAGCTAAGGCTATTAAACTTTATAAACTAGACACAAACAAAGAAGACCCTACAAAAGTATAACTATTTTTATTTTAATGAGACTTTATCCTGACGAAAAAATAGCTTTGGAAATAGCACTTGAAGAAGTAGAAGATAAGGTATATTTATTTGGTAGTAGAGTTAACGATAATAAAAAAGGTGGTGATATAGATATATTAATATACTCTAAGGAAAACCCACTTAAATTATCGCAAGATGTAAGTATGAAATTCATGATGGAGCTAGATAGTAAACTTGATGTAGTTGTATTTGATAAAGACAATATGACTAAAGAACAAAAGGCGTTTGCAAACACTTTGAATATGATAAGAATAAAATGATAAAAAACAATTTTTATGAACTGGAAAATGTTTTAAAGGAAAAAGTAAATAAAGCATTTATTTTAGTAGAAGCATCATTAGAAGATTTAGCTTTTTATAAACTTGGTAAATCATATACCCCAAAAGAATTAGAACCTTATGATGCCCTTGCTGATAGGTTTATCAGATGTGTAGAAGTTTTTTTAAAGTATTTTAAAGCTTATGAATATCATAATTTTGCTAATAAATCAGCTACTTTAAGAGATGGATTAAATGTAATGGAAAAAGTAGGACTAATAAGCAATACACTTATTTGGATGAAAATGAGGGATGTAAGAAATAGGATAGTACATAATTATATGCCTGAGCAAACTAAAAATATGTTTGATAGTATTATGGGCGAATTTTATAAAGAACTAAAGTATAGCAAGAATAAAATCGAAGCTGTTTAAAGATTATAATTTTTGCTAAAGCAATTTAAAATGAAAAAGTAAAATCCTAAAAATTTATTTAAATTAAAGTTATGGAGAATAAAAATACTGTGGATGATGAAATAGATTTAAGAGAGCTATTTGAAGTTTTAATAAAAAACAAATGGCTTATTATAGCTACAACTTTAATGGTCTTTTTATTAACAGTTGGTTATGTAAAGTTCACAAAAAAAGATATATATGAAACTGATTTGTTATTATTAAGCAACAATAACAATATTATCCAACATCCTATTACAAATAAGGCAGAGTTTTTATTATCAAAGCATGTGTTATATAAAGTTATTGACAAACATAATTTAACAACAAATGTTAGAGAGTTAGATTTATTAGGGTTTAAGTCTGTAGATACAGATAAGATTCATATAGAGAAGTTTGAAGTTCCAGATATTTTTAAAAATAAGAAATTTGAAATTATAGCTTTAGGTAATAATAAATTTCAATTAGAGTTCAAAGGAAAAACTGTTTTGAAAGGCAATGTTGATGATTTAGTTGATAAGGATAATATTAAAATTTTAGTACCGCAGCTGAATGCTAATAAAAATGATAAGTTTAGCGTAGTTAAAAGAAATAATTTAGATATATATAATAGCTTAATAAATATTATAAAAATAAGTACTAATAAAAATACAATCAAATTAACTATCAAAGGCTATGATGCTAATAAAATCACAACTATATTAAATACTATTGCTAAAACTGCAGTTGAAGAGGAATTTAATTATATTTTAAATTCCATTGATAAAAAAATAATTTTTTTAAACAAAAAAACTATAAAAGCAAAACAAACCATGAAAGAGGCTTTAGTAGAATTAAATAGTTTTTTATTTGCTAATAATAAAATTGCATTGAGCAATGAGTCTGAAGGATTAATAAATAAACTTGTAAAAAAGCAAGATGAAATACTTAGTTTAGAACTTGAAAAAGAATTTTTAAAAAACACAAATGATAAGGATGAACTTACAAAAATAAAATCTTTAAATGAACAAATTTATAATATTCAAATAGAAAATGGTATTTTATTGACTAAAATAAACAGATTGCCATTAGTGCAACAAAATGATAATAAACTTTATATATTGAGGGGAAATTTATCTGAGGCTAAAAATTTATACAATAAAGTATTATCAAAACTTGAAAGCAATAGAATTATTAAAGACAATATAAAAAATAAAATAATTGTTAATTTAGAAGTATTAGATTATGCTAAAGTTCCTTTATTGCCAAAACCTTCGAAAAACAAACTAATAGCAGTTGTTGGTTTAATTGTAGGGTTTATTTTAGCAATATTTATGGTTTTTATTAGAAATGCATTTGATAATAGCATCAAGAATGCAACAATTATTGAGGACAAATTAAAGATAAAACCAATAGGTGAGGTGCCATATAGCAAACAACAAGCAAAATTAACAAATGAAAATTTACTTTTTAATACAGCTAAAAATAATTTAGCTATTAAATCCTTAAGAAAAATTGGGATTAATTTACATCTTAAATTAGAAAAAATAAAAAATAATATTATTATGTTTAGCTCTATTGCTCAAAATTGTGGTAGAAGTTTTATAAATTCAAATTTAGCTTGTGTATTAGCAGAGCAAGGGAAAAAAACATTATTAATTGATGCTGATGCAGACAATAGTATAGAAAAGTATTTCTCTTTAGATAATAAAAATGGTCTTATTGATTTAATATTTAATGATATAAATTTCAAACAAGCAATAAAAGATAGCAAAATAAATAATTTATCAATAATGACAACAGGTTTAAAATCTGACGCTAAAGCAGAATTTTTATTAAATGGTAATTTTGGCAAAATTTTAGATAAAGTCTCTAAAGATTATGATGTAGTAATTATAAATGCTCCTACTATTAATAAAGTTAATAATAGAGCAGTTATTATCGCAAGACTTACTAGTCTAAACTTCTTAATATTTGCTTATGGTAAACATAATGTTGATGACATATCTATTGCAGTTAAACAACTAAAACAGCATAATGCTGGCATTGAAGGTTTTGTTTTTAATTTAGTAAAAGATTAAGGGTTTTTTAATTAATAAATAGTTTTATTATGAGGTTAACTTTAAAAGAGACAAAAACTATATTAGATTATAGAAATAATATTTTTGGTGAAAATTCAAAAATATATCTTTTTGGTAGCCAGACTAAAGATAATGCTCAGGATATATAATTAATACCTTTTTAGATTTGCTAAATTACAGAATACTATAGGAGATAAAATATTCAATTTAATAATACAAAACAATATGAGCAAAATATTGAAACACAGTAGCAATTTATTGATATTTTAAATAAATTAGAAAAGATAGACTTTATTGACGATGCAAAAGAGTGGCAATATTTAAGAAAAATTAGAAATGAAGTTACTTATACCTATGATGATGAATCTCAGGAAATGACTCAAGCTATAAATAAAATTATTAACCAAAAAGATGTGGCTAAAGAGATGCATTTAAAGCTAAAAGATAAATGTAGTAAATTGATTTAATTATATAAAAAAAATCAGATTATTAAATCAAGTAAAAAGGCACTAGAATTAAAACATAAAAAACATAAATAGTTTTCCTGTAAAAATGTTGTATTCTACTAAAAAGTTAAATGAGAGTTAGATATTAAAAAATAAATTTACTTTTAAACAAACATTTGATATTTCTAAAAAAACATGAAAAAAATAGCTTTAAGAATAGATGATATTGGAGCCAGTACCAAAGAGTATGAAATATATTCTAAAAAGTGGTTTGGATTAGGAAATTTTTTGTTTTTAAAATATTTAAATTATTTCAAGGCTTGGGCAAAATATAGAGAAATGACAGCTGACGAATGGTATACAATATTTAAATTATTAAAAAAATATAATTCAAAATTAACTGTTGGTATAACTGCAACATGGGTAAACTATGATGGGTCTAGTGTAACTTTTAATGAAAAGTTCCCAGAAGAGGCAGAAGCTTTAAAGTGCGGTATGAAGCAAGGGCTAATTGAAATAGCAAATCATGGATTAACGCATTGTGTAGTTAAAAATAATTTATTCAGACCTAAGTTATTTTATTCTAATAGAACTTACCATAGAGAGTTTTGGGAGTGGCTAGGTGAAGACCTACACTATAAACATATTAAAAAATCACAGAATATACTAAAAAACTATTTTGGTATTAATATAGTAACTCTTATTCCCCCTGGAAATGTTTTCTGTGACTATACAATCAAAGCCGCGAGGAAATATAATATAAGATATATTAATTGCCAAACATTATCTCACGATTATAATGACATTAAAATCATATCAAATGATAATGTATATGCATTTCACGACAAAGAAATTGTAGAACAAGGAATTGATTGGTTTGAAGGTATTTTAAATCAATATCAAAACTATCAATTTTGTTTTGTAAAAGAGTTAAATATTGAGAATCAACATCAATGAATATAAATCTTTCAATAATCGTAAAGTAAAGCAGTTGAATATGGTTTACGTTACTTCAAAAAAAAATCTATTAAATTTTATAAGATATTTTCAAACGAAATGTGCGCAAGCCCTATTAAGGTAGATCGAGTTGAATTTCATAAGTTTTAGAAGATATTATTTAGACCAAGAATTAGATAATAATAATCACTTGTTTAAAGGGGTAGTACTTGATGTTGGTGGGAAAAAGAAAAATAAAAGAGGTAAATTTACCCCTCCCTATAAACAGGTAGATAAATGGCTGTTTTTAAATAATGACAAAACAACAAATCCTGATATATTTGCAGATTTACCTAATATACCGCTTGAAGATGAAAGTATAGATATAGTTGTGTGTACGGAAGTTATTGAATATGTTTATGATTATCAAAAAACATTAAGTGAAATAAATAGAATATTAAAAAAAAATGGAATTTTAATATTAAGTTTACCTTTTCTTCATACACTCCATGCAGATGATGATTATGATTGCTTCAGACTGACAGAACCACTTATTAAAAAAGAATTATCAATTAATAAATTTAATATTTGTAGTTTTAAAAGAATGGGAGGTGTATGTGCTGTAATTTTTGATCTTATAAGGGGATATTTAAGTTATCAAACAAAACATACTTTTTATATAAGATTTCTTACCAGAATATGGATGAGTTTAAGTATTGTTTTTAAAATAATGGATAAAATATGCTGTAAGAATAATTATTATATAAATACAGGTTATTTTATAATTGGGACTAAAAATGAAAATTTTTGATTACGGTAAAAAATTAACAAGAAATGAATACAGAAAAATACAAATAGAAAGAAGTAGGCTTAAATTTAACTATTCTAGGGTTTCTATTTTAGACATACTTTCAAAGATGAATATTATTAAACATAATGGCTATAAAAATGGTCCAATAATATGTATGGGTGTAAGAAACGGAAGAGAGATAAATTTATTTAAAGCAGCAAAAAATATGTTTTTAGCTAAACTTATTTATTTGTTTGAAGTAAAAAGATATGGATTTTCATCATTAATCTCATTTTTAGAAAATTTATTCACTCAAAATAACATTAATTGTATAACTGATAATGGTGTTTATGGAGTTGAGTTAAATCCAGATTTAAAAAGAAAAGATGTTTTTATTGGTAGTTTTGATAAAATGCCTGATGACTTTGAAAATAAATTTGAATTAGTGTATTCAAATTCTTTTGACCAATCATTGGACCCACATAAAACTGCTAATGAATGGATGAAAGTGATAAAAAATCAAGGATATATGATAATTGATTGGGTCGAGAATGATGAAGCAACATACACGGACCCAACAGGAAAAGTTTTTAAGGATGATATAATTTCTCTATTTAAAGGTGAGATGATACATTATAGTAAAAATGGTAATTTTGATACACAATGCATTTCTAGTTGTTTAATTATTCGTGTTAAAAAATAAAGTTCAATATGTGTAAGTCAATATACAAAAATAAAGAACTATATGAGTTAATGAAAGAGTATTATAAAAATTATTATTTAAGAGATTTGAAATTATATGATTGGCAACAAAGATTTAGAAATTACAGGGTTAATGAAGAAGAAATATTAGGTTCAAAGGTCGTATCTTATATAGAATCAGAAAACATCAATTTAAATAGAAAAAATATTTTAGTAGTAGGAGGTGGTACTGGAGCAGAAGTTTTTTTTATTTATAACAAATATAAAAATGCTAGTGTTTATACTATTGAGCCCTTTAATAGTGCAATAGAAATATTAAGATTAAAAGCACAACTTTTAAAGTTTCCTCTAGAAAATATTAAACAATCATTTTCTGAAAATTTACCATTTAAAAGTAACTTATTTGATGTGGTGATATGTTTTACCGTTTTGGAGCATGTTGATGATGTAGAAAAGTCTATTTTAGAAATGTATCGAGTAACAAAAACTCAAGGAGTGATAATGATTGAAACACCCAATTATTTATTTCCAGAAGAACAACACTACAAAGCGACTATTTTCCCTCCGAGGCTATCAAGGACATTGGCTAAATTAAATTTAAAATTGTATGGAAAATACACAGATTATTTTGAAACATTAAATATTTTTAGTAGTAAAGATATTGACAACATTTTAAATAAATACAACCTTAATTATTTACGAAAAGATGAAAAGCGTCTACATTATTGTGGATGGAAGAGTTTTTTGAGATATTTTGTTAAATATACATTTAGTTGGATATTTGGCATATCCCGTAATCAATTGATTTTTATAAATAAAGAATAAATGGATATGGACTACATTAAGGAATTAAAAAAGGTAAATATAAAATACCTTATATTGAAAAAAATCAATAAATTTTTTATGGTTGTTAATATCAAGGAATGGCTAATAGTCTATAAACTTAGAAAATCTAAAAAGCTTTTTTATATAAAAGAATTAAAAAAGAGTTTTAAAGATTCAGATGTATTTGCTTTTGGAACTGGTGGCAGCATATCTAATTTAAAAAACTTCAACAGGTTAAAAGATAAAAATGTAATGTTCCTTACAACTGGAGTACTTTATTGTTATTATAAGTATGGATTTATGCCTAATATCTGGCTTGTTCATAATCCCGCATCTATTGAAGTACTTATTACTGAAGCGAGAAAAATGCAATTGGATAAAAAACTTGATTTCTCAAATACATTTATATTTGTACCATCGAATTTTTCAAATTCTAAAGACATTGAATTTAGTTCAAAAACTTTTAAAAAGTTTAGAAAAATGATAGGTAATAATGCAAAATTTGTACTGTATGACGAAATATGGAAAGGCTATTTACCTGGAGATAAAAATATAGATAATTACTTAGACAACAGTTACCCTATTATTCCATTAATGGGTAGCGCTGTAGAAAATTTATTTTTACCATTTTTATATTTTATTGGAGTGAGAAATATTTACTTTAGTGGGGTCGATCATCTTGATACAGGTCACTTTTGGGATAGAAGCAATTATTATGGAAAAGCTTTAGGCAAGAAGATATCTTTTAGTGATATTCAATCTAATGAATATATTTCTGAGTGTGTGAATATAGCTTTAAAAACTATAAAAGATAAAAATATAAATATTTATAGGTTAGAGTTTAGAGAAACAATTTTGCAAGAATATGAATTTATAGATTTTGAGAAGGCATTAATAGATTCAAAAAGCAAAGTAAAAAAAATGACTTAACAGTTATGCAATTTATATAAATATAGTATAAGGATTTATTAAATGAAAGTAATAGCATTTATTCCTGCAAAAGGAGCAAGTTCTAGAGTAAAAAACAAAAATCTAAAATTACTAGATGGGAAACCATTGTTTTTATATACTCTTGAAAAACTTATGGAATGTGATTCTATTGATGAAGTTTATCTAGATACGGAATCTGATTGTATATTAAGTTTAGCTAGTGAAATAAAATGTAATGTTTTAAAAAGAGATCCGAAGTTAGCTACTAATAAAACAGATGGAAATAAATTATTTTTCAATGAAATCAAGTCAATTAAGGCTGATATCTATATACAAATACTAGGAACAAGTCCATTTATAGAAAATGACACAATAAAAAAAGGTATAGATATTGTCTCTAAGGGTGAATATGATTCTGCTGTATTGGTTAGAAAAGAAAAATTTTACACTTGGGATGGAAAAGGCCCAAATTATGATATTGCAAATATTCCTAATAGCTATGAGCTTGATGATACAATCATTGAAACTATGGGGTTATATATCATAAAAAGAGAAGCGGCCTTATTAACAGAAAGAAGGATAGGAAATAATCCATATTTACTTGAAGCTAAACCTATTGAGGCTATTGATGTAAATTACTCTGAAGATTTTGAGTTAGCAAACTTAATTGCGGCAGGCAAAAGAGAAAAAGAAAGAAAGTTATTAGATAATATAAAACTACATCTCGCAAGTGCAATGCTCTCTGATATATTAGATGAATTCAATATTAATGGAGTGTTAAAAAATTTTAACTTAAATATTATAGAAAAAAAAATTTTTGGAAAAGCAAAAACTTTAAAGTTAAGGATGTTAGAAGAAGGGGAAGACTTTAGAGGTATCTACAATGCATTACACACATACGACACAATTATACCAAATGATATCATTGTTGTAGAAAATGCAATTAATGAATATGCTTATTTTGGTGAATTAAATGCTAATTTAGCAATACGTTCTGGAGCAAGTGCTGCAATTATAGGTGGAGTTACAAGGGATAGTGCTGAAGTTAAAAAACTAGGCTTTCCAGTATTTTCAAAAGGTGTAAGTTGTAAAGATGTAAGGAAGAGAGCTACAATGGAAAGTTATAATAAAACCATTTGCATTGACGGTATACTTATATCACCTGATGATTTAATTTTTGGTGATAATGATGGCATTGTAGTAATACCCAAGCAGTATGAAGAAATGATTTTAAAGAGAGTGTTTGAGGTAATAAAAATAGAAAATAATATATTGTTTGATATAGCTAATGGTGCCGACATAGACAGTCTCATAAATAATAATGGATTTTTTTAGTTCTAAAAACATTGCCATTTTAACAACATCTTATTTGCCAGTACAAGGTGGTGTTCAATATTTGCTTTATTGGTTACTTAAAGAGATAGATAAAAACTACCAAAGTTATAGAAAACAATTTAATATTAATCAGATATATTTTATTGTTCCAAAATACAAGAATAGTAATTTTGACCACTTTAAAAACATTAAAGTAATTTATATAAATGCCGTAAATAACAAACTATATTTTTTAAAAAATATAGTTTATTTACAGCGAGTATTTCGTAAAAATAACATATCACTTATACATACACACAATGCTTTAATGGATGGTGTATTATGCTTACTAAGTACACTTTTCAGTAAAAGGAAATATATCATAACTTCTCATGGAGTTGATTTTTCATATAAAAAGGAATTTAAATTTGGAGCTAGACTTTCTTGGAAAAATAACCAAATAATAAAGCTCGTTTCAAATAGGGCAAGTAAAATTACTACCGTATCTAAAGATATGTGCGAATTTGTATATGAATTAGTACCTAAAAAAAAAGTTTATAAAATAGAAAATTGCTATGACAATAATGTTAAACATTTTGAAAAAAATGTCATTAAGAGAAATATAAAAAAAATAAAGTCAAAACACAATATAAGAAATGGTGATGTTGTTTTTCTAACATTATCTGGTGCTAGAAAGATAAAAGGTCATGTAAATATGATTTTGGCATTCTCAAAAGCTATAAGAAAAACCCCTAATTTGAAATTATTCATTGCGGCACATGGTGAAGAAACAGATAAATTAAAAAAAATGGCTAGCGACCTTGGTTTAAGTAATAATATATTTTTTATAGGATTTATTACTGGTGTTACCAAACTATCATTTTTCACCATAGCAGATGCTTATGTAAATACAGCTTTTTTTGAACCATTTGGTTTGGTTTATTTAGAGGCTATTCAAAATAATATGGCAGTTTTAGGAAGTATATATGGAGGTGGCAAAGATATATTCAAGCATTTACATAACGCTTATTTATCAGACCCATACAAAGTAAGTACCATTGAAGATGGTTTTGTTTATTTAAGTAAAAAAGAAAATAAAGAAAAATTATTGAAAAATTCTCAATCAACATTAGGAAAGTATTCAGTGGATAATATTTTAAACAAATACTTCACATTGTACAAAAAAATTATGGATGAAATGTAATATAAAAATTCATATACTTTTTGACTTTGTTGATGGTGCCTGGGGCGGAGGAAACCAATTTTTAAAAGCTATTAGGGATTATTTGGTTAAAAATGAAGTGTATGCTAATGATTGTAATGATGCTGATGTAATATTAATTAATAGTCATCATAATTTAATAAAAGCTGCGCAAATAAAATTTAGAAATAGAAATATAATATTTATTCATAGAATAGATGGACCTATATATTTTTATAGAGATGATGGTTATTTATTGGATAAACTAATATTTAAGTCAAATAAAATATTAGTCGATGGCACAATATTCCAATCAAACTATACCAAAAATGCTTCTTTGAAAAGAGGATTGCAGTTAAATTATCAGTTTAATAAAATTATCATCAATGCGCCTAACCCAAAAATTTTTTATAAAAAACCGAATTCTAAAAATAAAAAAATAAAACTCATAGCTACGAGTTGGTCAGGAAATATAAAAAAAGGTTTTGATGTTTATCAATGGTTAGATAATCACCTTGACTTTAATAAATATGAAATGGTTTTTATTGGAAACTCTCCAATTAAATTTAATAATATAATTCATAAAAAATCTATGGATTCAAGAGAATTGGCAAGTGAGTTGAGGTCGTCCGATGTTTTTATTTTTGCATCAAAAATAGAATCATGCTCCAATTCTTTATTGGAGGCTTTACATTGCGGCCTTCCTACTATAGCGTTTGATGGTAGCAGTAATTCAGAAATCGTTAAAGATGGCGGTGAGTTGTTTAATGAGCCAGAGAAAATTCCTTCATTATTAGAGAAAATTATTGCAAATTATGCTGCTTACCAAAAAAATATCCAGCTCCCTTCTTTAGAACAAGTTGGAGAATCCTATTTTAAATTTATGGAAAATGTTTTTCTTAAAAGTCAGCAAGGTAAATATTTTCCAAAAAAAATTTCTTGTATTGATTACCTTAATATAAAAAAAAAAATTATTTGGTGGAGAAGTAAACAGCGCATAATTGGCTTAAAATGTAGACTTAAACTAGGGTCAAAATGAAATATAGACATGAGATTGATGGTTTGCAATCTCACATAAAAATGTACTTAGTCAATCCTTAAAAAGAGTATAACATATTGATATAGTTTAATAAATAACTAC
>CAZDRI010000009.1:0-49542 GCA_964508055.1 uncultured Thiotrichales bacterium | reverse complement strand
ATATTTTATTTACTTAAATCAATAAGTTGTGAATTATTCAGGTTGGACTAAATAATTCATCACCAATAAACATTGGGTCGCCTGCTTTGTCAATAAACATTTTGTCTTTTTTAGTATTTAGTTGCCGATAAAATCTTGCTTTTAACTGTGCGTCTGTGAGTTTGTCTAAGTTTTTATTGGGCTTAATATATTGCAAGCCTGTGCCTAAATTAAGTTTTGATAGTTTAGCAACTTGTGAGCCTTTGCCTACATTATAAGCCCAATCTTTATCCGCTAATTTAGCTGGTTTTTTAACTATATCAATCTTTCTTTTTTCAATTTGCTTTTTACTATACGCCCTGACTTTACACGTTAGGCTTTATATGTCTAGAGTTCTCTCTTTCTTGGAGGCTATAAAATGTGGATGTTTGCATTAGCCAGTTTAATTTATAGACTCAAAATTAATGAGATAATATTTGATTAAGAAATTCTTTAGTTCTATCATATTTAGGATTTGAAAAGAAATCTTCTGGGTTATTCTTTTCAATTATTTCTCCAGCATCCATAAATAAAACACAATCAGCAACTTGTTTAGCAAAAGCCATTTCGTGGGTTACACATAGCATAGTCATACCGCCTTTTGCTAATTCTACCATTACATCTAATACCTCCTTAATCATTTCAGGGTCAAGAGCCGATGTAGGTTCATCAA
Organism: uncultured Thiotrichales bacterium; assembly: GCA_964508055.1. Lineage (GTDB taxonomy): Bacteria > Pseudomonadota > Gammaproteobacteria > PS1 > Pseudothioglobaceae > CAZDRI01. Next base: position 48,851 of record CAZDRI010000009.1, on the reverse strand, counting down.
ATAACATAACTTTAGGGTGCATACATAAGCTACGGGCTATGGCGACACGCTGTTGTTGGCCACCAGATAATTGCCCGGGATACTTATTAAACTGCTCAGGGATTTTTACTCTTTCTAAATACTCCATAGCTATTTTTTCAGCTTCTTTTTTAGGTTTTTTCTGCACTAGAATAGGTGCTATTGAAAGATTTTCTAATATTGTTAAATGTGGGAATAAGTTAAAACTCTGAAATACCATACCCACTTCTTTGCGAACTGCTTGAGTATTTTTAATATTATCTCCTAAAGGGATACCATTTACTGTTAAATCTCCTTCTTGAAACTGCTCTAAATGATTTATACATCTTATTAAAGTTGATTTACCTGAGCCAGAAGGTCCACAAATAACAATAATTTCACCTTCACTAACTGATAAGTTAATGTTTTTTAACACATGGAATTCATCGTACCATTTATTAAGATTTTCTATTTTAATAATATTTTTATTAGATTCCTTCATTTTATTTCCTTTATCTTTTAGTGTGTTTTGATAATTTTGCTTCAATTCTCATTGAATATTTTGACATAGCAAAACAAAATATAAAATAAACTGTTGCTGCAAATACATAACCTTCAGTAGCATATCCTATCCATTTAAGATCACTATTTGAAAAATTAATAATTCCTAAGAAGTCAGTTAAACCAATAATGGCAACAAGAGTTGTATCTTTAAAAATCTCTATAACACTATTCATAATACCTGGTAATGCTACTTTAAGTGCTTGTGGAAGAATAATAAAAGTAGTTTTGTGCCAGTATCCTAGACCCATAGAATCAGCTGCTTCATATTGACCATTATCTATAGATTGCAGTCCGCCTCTTGTGGCTTCAGCCATATATGCTGCTTGGAATAAGGTAATTGCTATTAATGCTCTTAAAAGTTTATCCGCTTCCATTCCTTCAGGGAAAAATAGCGGCAACATCACTGATGCCATAAATAATATAGTAATTAACGGCACGCCTCTTATGAATTCAATATATAAAGTACATATAAGTTTAATAGTAGGTAAATTTTCACTGCGTCTGCCTAATGCCAATAAAATTCCTAATGGAATTGCCGCTATAATCCCTACAGATGAAAGAATTATAGTCAGCATTAATCCTCCCCACTTATTAGTCTCAACAATTTCTAACCCAAAAATACCACCATAAATTGTGAAAAATGAAAAGATAGGAAAAATAACCAAACCAATAATAGCAATATGTTTTTTATAAGGATTAGATTTTATGAGTAAAGATATGATTAATATTACTGCGCTAATCCCTACTAAATTAGGTCTCCATAATAAATCTTGCGGATAAAAACCATAAGTAAAAATGTTTATTCTGTTAGTTACGAAAGCCCAACAAGCACCACCACTATTACACGCTTCTCTTGAAGTTCCAAACCAATCTGCTGTTAGAAAAGCCCAATTTATAAAAGGAGGTATAGTGATATAAAGCAAATATACTGAAATGATGGTATATAAAGTATTAGTCTTTGTAGAAAATAAATTCTTATGCATCCATTTAAAAGCATTATTTATTTTTTTATTTCCAATAATTTGATTTTGCATTTTTCTATCTAGTAATTAATTCTTTTCTAGCGTTATACCAATTCATAAAAATTGAAGTAGTAAGGCTTAAAGTTAAATAAACTAACATTGTCATTAACATAATTTCTATTGCTTGACCGCTTTGATTAAGAGCTGTTCCCGCAAAAACAGCAACCAAGTCTGGATATCCAATAGCTGTTGCTAGTGATGAGTTTTTGGTAAGGTTTACATATTGGCTAGTAAGTGGGGGTATGATTGCACGCATAGCTTGAGGGATAATAATATATCTCAAGGTAAAAGCATTACTCAAACCTAATGAAGACGAAGCTTCAACTTGACCATGACTCACAGACTGAATACCTGCTCTTACTACCTCAGCTATAAATGCAGAAGTATAAATACTAAGAGCAAATGTTAAAGCTATAAATTCAGGAAGAATATGAATGCCGCCTGCAAAGTTAAACTTTTTCAAAGCAGGAATATCCCATAGTATTGGCTTATCTAAAGACAAAAATGTTATTAAAGGTAATAATATAATAATTGCTAAACCTATATAAAAATTATGAAATTGTTGTCCTGTTTCATCTTGTTTTTTATGGAGATAGTGATTTAAAAAGATTGTTATTACAATAGCTAAAACTATTGCCACAACAACATATACAAAATTATCACTGAAAACAGGATTTGGCATAAATGCCCCACGACTATTCAAAAAGAAAGCATTAAAAAGACTATAACTTTGTTTTAATGATGGCAATACATTTATAAGAACAAAATACCAAAAGAATATTTGTAATAATAATGGTATGTTTCTAATAACTTCAACATAAGCACTTGATATTTTAATCAATAACCAGTTGGAAGATACTCTTGCAACACCAACTAAAAAACCAAGCAGTGTAGCTATAAAGATTGACACAACACTTACTAATATTGAATTTAAAATACCAACAATAAAAACATCTAAATAAGTTGAAGAAGTGCTGTATTCAATTAAGGTAAGCAGGATATTAAATCCTGCCTCATCGCCTAAAAAGCTAAAACCTGTTTGGATACCTCTTTTAGCAATGTTTACTAGTGCATTATTGCCTGTATACCAAAAAAACATTATTAGCAGAAATACTGCTAATATTTGAAATACAATTGCTCTTGTTTTTTGATTCTTTAATAAATCTTGGAAAATTCCCATTCTTTCATTTAAATTACTTTTATGATTAACAAAGATAAGGTAAATTAAAAATTATGTCAAATAAATTTTATATTTAGTATTTTAATATTTAGCTTTAATTATGCAGATAAGCCTTTATTATAATGGGATAAGTAATAATAAACTACGAGCTAGTTTGCTAGTATCTCTTTTATCGTAACACTTAATTATCTTGTCTAATTGTTTCTAATTAATAACTCATTTTCCTGAATATGAAACTTATCTAAAAAAATGAAGTGTTCAATAAATCTTTGGTAAAAATATCATACTTTTTCAATTACTTAAATGTAAAATTGCTTATGGTTAGCGTGCAATATTCTTTATTTAAACATCATACTAGAAGCCAATATCACTATGGCAATATAAACGAACTAAAACAACATGCACAAGCATTTATATTGCTTTATAATTACTGAAAATAAATTAAGATTTATAAATTAAAACACCTTATGAACTGATGATAGATAATAATTTACAAAAAGAAATTGATTTAATAATTAATGATGCAACAAAGCAAAGGTTAGAATTCATAACAGTTGAACATTTGCTATTAGCATTGTTGAATGTGCAAGAAATTACATCATTTTTTAATAAGAAAAATGTAAATATTGATAATTTAAGAGAAGATATTGAAGAATATATAAAAAACCATATTCCAGTGCTAACTTTAGATTCTACCCTAGGGACAACAGAAACTATAGGCTATAAAAGAGTGCTACAAAGAGCTACATATAATGCACAAGCAGCACAAAAAAACATTATTTATGCGACCAATATTTTAGTGGCAATCTTTAGCGAGAAAGAGTCTCAGGCAGTATATTTATTGCATATGAATAATATTTATAAATCTGATGTTATGAAAGATACATCAGGACAAAACTCAATATTACATACTGACGATATTTTAATTATAACTAGTAACGGTAAAGAAAAAAAATCAAAAAAAAAAGCCTTAGATCTATATACCACTAACTTAAATGAGCTTGCTAAAAGTGGTAAGATTGACCCTATCTTAGGTAGAGAAGCTGAAATTGAAAGAACCATCCAAGTACTTTCAAGAAGGAGAAAAAACAACCCTTTATTAGTAGGTCTTTCGGGGGTAGGCAAAACAGCAATAGCTCAAGGGTTAGCAAAATTAATTATTGATAATAAAATTCCAACAATTTTAAAAGGAACAACTATATTTTCTTTAGATGTTGGTAGCTTAATTGCTGGTACAAAATATCGTGGTGACTTTGAGGAAAGATTAAATGCAGTTTTAGATAAGCTTAATGCTATAGATAAGAGTATTTTATTTATTGACGAAATACACATTATTATTGGAGCAGGTAGTGTTTCAGAAGGCACACTTGACGCCTCAAACTTATTAAAACCAGCTTTACAAGAAGGCCAATTAAGATGCATAGGCTCTACAACTTATGAAGAATATAGAAAAGTATTTGAAAAAGAACATGCACTCAATAGAAGGTTTCAAAAAATAAATGTTGAAGAACCAACAGTTGAGCAAACAATAGAAATATTGCATGGGCTAAAAAAATACTATCAAGACTACCATAATATTAAATATAAAAATGAAGCTATTGATGCAGCAGTTATACTATCTAATAAATATATTACTGATAGGCAATTGCCAGATAAAGCAATAGATGTAATAGATGAAATAGGAGCATATCAACAAACTTTAGAGAAATCTAAGAGAAAAAAATATATAACTACTAATGATATTGAAAATATAATTGCAAAATTGACTGGTATTCCATCAAATCAAGTGTCATCAAGTGATAAATTACTACTTAAAAATTTAGAGAAAAATTTAAAACTAAATGTATTTGGTCAAGATGAAGCAGTTTATAGCCTTTCAAGTGCTATTAAAATCACAAGATCAGGCTTAGGGCAAAGCGAAAAACCTATGGGAGCATTTTTATTTGCAGGACCTACGGGCGTTGGTAAAACAGAGATATGTAAACAGCTTGCTAGGATTATGAGTGTTAAACTTTTACGCTTTGATATGTCAGAATATATGGAGCGTCATAGCGTTTCTCGTTTAATTGGCTCTCCTCCTGGGTATGTAGGTTACGATGAAGGAGGTCTGTTAACAGAATCAGTTAATCAAAACCCCTATGCAGTTTTATTATTAGATGAAATTGAAAAAGCGCACCCAGATGTATTTAATATTTTATTGCAAGTAATGGATAGAGGAGTTTTAACTGATGCCAATGGCAGAGAGGTTGATTTTAGAAATATAATTTTAGTTATGACTTCTAATGTTGGTGCCCAAATATCCCAAAGGGCATCAATAGGGTTTAGTGAACAAAATCATAGTTCAGATTTTGCAAGAGAATTAAAAAAAATATTTACTCCAGAATTTCGTAATAGATTAACACAAACTATTTATTTCAATAATCTAGATGAAAAAACAATTCTCTTTATTGTAAATAAGTTCTTATTTGAGCTTGAAGAAACATTAGATAAGAAAAATGTCCAATTAAGTGTTACTGATAAAGCTCACAAATGGTTGGCAGCAGAAGGGTATGATAGCACTATGGGTGCAAGACCAATGGCTAGATTAATTGAAAACAAAATCAATAAACCTTTAGCGGATGAATTACTGTTTGGTAGTTTGGTTAAAGGAGGCGAAGTAAAACTTGATGCTAATAAATCAGGTCTTGTGATTAAGATAAATAATAAACAATTAGTTTGTGAAAGTTCTAATTAGTAATGATGACGGCTATCAGGCCGATGGTATTAAAACCTTAACAAAAGCCATAGCAGAGGTAGCCGAAGTTATTGTAATAGCTCCTAGTACCAATAAATCAGCAGCAAGTAGCTCTCTTACGATAAATGAGCCATTAGAGCCAATTAAAATTAAAGAAAATATTTATGCAATTGATGCTACACCTTCAGATTGTGTACATTTAGCATTATGTGGTTTTTTAAAAGAAGATATAGATTTAGTTATAACCGGTATTAATTCTGGTGCTAATTTAGGTGATGATGTAATATATTCTGGTACAGTCGCAGGTGCCATTGAAGGCAGGTTTTTAGGCTTACCATCTATTGCCATATCTATTACAAACTTTGAAGGTAAATATTTTACTACTGCTGCTAAAATTGCTAAAAAACTAGTCAAAAACATTAAAAAAGCTAACTTATCGCACGATACTATCTTAAATGTAAATGTGCCTGATATCCCATATAATGAGATTAAGGGGATACAAATCACAAGATTAGGTAAACGCCATGCGTCAGAGCCAGCAATAGTTGATAAAAATAATAGTAATTTATACTGGATTGGAGATAATGGTGAAGAAGCGGACAATGATGTAGGCACAGATTTTTATGCTATTAAAAATAACTTTGTATCAATAACACCCCTGCAAATTGACTTGACAAAATATAATGAAATAGATGCTGTTAGTCATTGGATAAACAGTTTTTAGCAGAATCATAAATGCAATTTAAACCCATGTATGCTAACTTTCAAAAATCATCAAATAAACTAATAAGCACACTATTTTATTAATTTATTAGTGTGCAATAGCCCCAGTTTTAGAACTTACTATTCCCATTCTATAGTTGCTGGTGGTTTTCCTGATATATCATATACCACACGAGAAATATTTGGGATTTCATTAATAATACGATTTGAGACAATATCCAAAAATTCATAAGGTAATTTTGCCCATTTTGCAGTCATAAAATCAACAGTTTCTACTGCTCTTAATGCTATGACATAACTATATCTTCTTTCGTCGCCTGTAACCCCAACAGATTTAACACCTAAAAATACTGCAAAAGCTTGACTAACCTTATCGTACAAGTCGTTTTTATAAAGTTCAGATATAAAAATATTATCAGCTAGGCGTAAAATATCAATGTATTCTTTTTTTATATCCCCTAAGATTCTAACAGCTAAACCAGGTCCTGGAAAAGGGTGCCTGTATAACATTTTAGCCGGTAAGCCTAATTTAACACCTATAGCTCTAACCTCGTCTTTAAATAATTCTTTCAAAGGCTCAACTAATTCAAAGTGCATATCTTCTGGTAAGCCTCCCACATTATGATGTGATTTAATTACCTTAGCTTTTTTAGTTTTAGAACTTGCAGATTCTATGACATCAGGATAAATTGTGCCTTGTGCTAAAAACTTAATATTCTTTAGTTTTTCAGCTTCATCACTAAACACATCAATAAAAGTATGACCAATAATTTTGCGCTTTTTCTCTGGGTTTTTTTCATTTTTTAATGCATCTAAAAATTTTTTTTCAGCATTTACTTTTATTACATTAATACCCATATTTTTATTAAAGATGTCCATAACCTCATCGCCTTCATTTAAGCGTAAAAGACCATTATCAACAAAGGCACAAACAAGATTATCACCTATTGCTTGATGTAATAGAGCAGCCACCACTGATGAATCAACTCCTCCTGATAGACCAAGTAATACTTTATTATTAATTATTTGCTTTCTTAGTTTTTCTATTAAATCTTGTATGATATTATCAGTTGTCCAATTTGTAGTGCAATTACATATTTTTACCACAAATCTTGCTAATATCCTCTTGCCTTGTATAGTATGTGTTACTTCAGGGTGGAATTGCAGCCCATAATATTTTTTATCCTCATCAGCAAATCCAGCTATTTCACAATTATCACTACTAGCAATTTTTTTAAAACCTTTAGGTAAGGAGTTAACTTTTATACCATGACTCATCCAGACATCCAAGAGTCCATGACCAAAATGATTAACTTCATCTTCAATGTTCTTTAATAATGAGCTATGGCTTCTAGCTCTAATTTTTGCAAAACCATATTCGTGTTTTTCAGCAGATGTTGCACTCCCACCAAGTTGCACAGCCATAGCTTGCATACCGTAACAAATACCCAAAATTGGAATATTTAAATTAAAAACAATATCTGGGATTTTTGGTGCATTATCAAGAGTTATGTTATCAGGGCCCCCAGATAATATAATTCCTTTAGGGTTATATTCTTGGATTGTTCCTACATCTATATCAAAGGGGTGTATTTCACAATAAACCCCTATTTCTCTTATTCTTCTAGCTATTAATTGGCTATATTGTGAACCAAAATCTAAAATTAAGATTTTATGTTGTTGTATACTAATCATTATAAAAATTAAGTTTTTATTAGCATTTTAAATGAAAATCATTGATAAATACATTATTAAAACTCTATTTAGCCATACTTTAGCTACACTGGCGGTACTTATAAGTATTTACTCATTTTTTTCTTTTTTAGCTGAGGTCCCTATGCTTGGGATAGAGAATTATAAGTTTATAAATTTATTAGAATATGTAATCTTAACTATGCCTCAAAATCTTTATGCGTTATCACCTGTAATTATTTTATTAGGTGTAATATTAGGCTTAGGTAGTCTTGCAAATAGTAGTGAGCTTATAGTTTTAAGAAGTGCGGGTATTAGCATAAATGGAATTGTTATTAAAACTTTAAAAGCAGGACTAATATTTGTAATATTTATAATTTTAATTGGAGAGCTTGTTGCTCCAAAATTTAATAGCATAGCAAACCTCAGAAAAGCAAAGGCTTTAAATAAAAATATCACGCTAGTTGGTAAACATGGGTTTTGGATGCGGGATAAGAATAAGTTTATCAATGTACAGAATAATCTTAATAATAAAGTTTTAACTGGTGTTACCTTATTTAAGACTTCTGATAATAGCAAACTTGATGATGTTACTTATAGTGAGAAAGTTAGTTATGATGATAAAAATCTTATTTCTAATAACACTGAAAATTACACATTCATAAATAAAGGATTAGATGTAAGAGAAGTCATATATAAAAAATCTAATAAAAAATCAATAATTGCATCTTTTGATACTATAGTTTTAGAGAATATTACCCAACCACCTAAAAACTTATCAATAATAGAGTTATATAATCAAATAACCTTTTTAAATAAAAATAAAATACAAGCAGATATTTATGAAATTGAGTTTTATTCTAGAGTACTAATGCCTGTTACTTTAATAGTTATGATACTTTTAGCTATACCTTTTGTGTTTGGGTCAATAAGAGATAAAGGTATAGGTAAAAAAGTTTTTATAGGCATTATTTTAAGTGTTTTTTTTCAACTTATATCTAAACTAAGTTCGCAAAGCACTTTGTTTTATGGCTATAATTCTTTCTTAGGTGCTTTTATGCCTACATTTATAATTTTTCTAATAGCTTCGTTTACATTGTATCGTGTTTCTTTAAAATAATAAAAATGACAGAAGTTTTAAAAGATAAACAAAAACAAAAAATATCTCCACCTTCAAAATTTGAAGTGGTGCTATTAAATGATGATTATTCAACAATGGATTTTGTAGTTGAAGTTATACGAATATTTTTTAATAAAGATAAAATAGCTTCTAAAAAACTTATGCTTACAATTCATATGTCTGGCGAGGCTGTTTGCGGAGTTTATAGCTTTGATGTTGCTAATACAAAAGTTAATCAAGTTATAAGCTATGCTAGGAAAAATTCTCAACCATTAATGTGTATTATGCGGGAATGCAATAAATAGTGAAGCTCTTTGTTGAAATAGATTTATTAATTTATATTGTTATTAAAAACACAAGTGCAATATGCATTTGACGCATACAGCAATATTCTATGTTAGAATTGGTGTTTTAGTCGCGTAGCTCAGCTGGTTAGAGCACCACCTTGACATGGTGGGAGTCGGTGGTTCGAATCCACTCGCGACTACCAATTATATTAAAAAAAGGGTCTTGAAAATATTATCTTTTCAATTCTCCTTCTATTTTCTATCCAATACAGTTACCTTAGCTTAATTTAGAGTATTGAAAAATACATAGAGCATTTTTTACAGAGTTATTGTTAGGTATAATTTTTTATTCTTTACACAAAAATAAAAAATATGTTTACAGGAATTATCCAAGCTGTTGGAATAATAGTTTATAAAAGAAATGTTAAAAACGGCATTATAGTTACAATAAAAGCCAAAGATTTAGATATACATTCTAAAAGTGTTGGCGCTAGTATTGCTGTAAATGGAGTATGTCTTACAACTACAAAAATAGAAAAAGATAGTTTTAGTGCTGATGTTTCAAAAGAAACTATAAATTGCACTAACTTTAAAAGTCTAAATGTTGGCGATAAAGTAAATTTAGAGATGGCATTAAGTATAAATCAAGGTTTAGATGGTCATATAGTTACTGGGCATATTGATGCAATTGGGAAGATAATTAGCTCTAAAAAAGACGGAGAATCAATAAGATACGATATTCAAGCCCCTCAAAATCTAATAAAATACATTGCTAGAAAAGGCTCTATAACTATAGATGGAGTAAGTTTAACTGTAAATAAAGTGAAAAATGATGTTTTTTCAATTAATATAATTCCTTATACTTTGAATAATACAATTTTTCATTTATTAAATATAAACGATGAAGTAAATATAGAAGTGGATATAATTGCCCGCTATTTAGAAAAATTAATTGCAACCGATACAATAGTGATAAAGGTATAAATATACAATTTCTAAAACAAAATGGTTACTTATAAAAAATAAAAAAACTTATGATAAGTCCAATTGCAGAAATTATTGAAGACTATAAAAAAGGCAAAATGATAATTCTCCTTGATGATGAAGATAGAGAAAATGAAGGGGATTTAATTATTGCTGCTGAAAAAGTTACTCCTAAAGTTATTAACTTTATGGCTACATATGGACGAGGCCTTATTTGTCTTACTTTGTCAAAAAAAAGATGTGAAAAACTAAAACTGCCACTTATGGTTGGTAAGAATAATTCAGTACATAATACTAATTTCACAGTTTCTATTGAAGCAGCTAAAGGTGTTACTACCGGTATATCAGCTACTGATAGGGCTAAAACAATACTTGCTGCAGTTGCTAAAAATGCTAAGGCGGAAGATATAGTCCAACCTGGTCATATATTTCCTTTAATGGCGGAGCAAGGCGGGGTGCTAACTCGTGCAGGGCACACTGAAGCAGGATGTGATTTGTCAAGGCTTGCAGGATTTGAGCCAAGCTCTGTTATAGTAGAAATATTAAATGAGGATGGTTCAATGGCAAGAAGAGATGATTTAGAAAAATTTGCTAGAAAACATAGTTTAAAACTTGGCACTATTGAAGATTTAATCAGCTATCGCATTGAAAATGAAAAAACCATAGAATTAGTAAGTGAAAAAAATATAGATACTAAATATGGTAATTTTAAACTAGTATCTTTTTTAGATACTATTCATAATTATGTTCACTTAGCTTTAGTGAAAGGCAATATTAAAGATGGTGATGCAGTTTTAGTAAGAGTCCATATGGAAAATACTCTTAATGATATCTTAGGCAAGAAAAATTCTCATATTGATATAGATACTGCAGTTAGAAAAATAGCTAATTCTGATAAGGGAGTATTCTTATTACTAAGAAAGCAAAGTAATCAAACAGTTTTAGAAATTGCAAATAATATAGTAAACTCTAATCAACAAAGAGATGATTTTAAAACCTATGGAGTTGGTGCGCAGATACTATCTGCATTAGGCATTAAAAAAATGAATATCATAGGTAGTAAAAGAAAATTATATGGTCTAAAAGGTTTTGGTCTAAAAGTAGAAAAATATATAGAGGTGAAAAATGAAAATAATTGCAGGTGAATTAACATTAAATAATAAAAAAATAGCATTAGTAGCTAGTCGCTTTAATTCGTTTATTGTTGAAAATTTAATATCTGGTGCTAAAGATACTCTTATTCGTCATGGATTAAAAGATGATGAAATTGATTTAATTTATGCACCTGGTGCTTTTGAGATACCTTTAGTTACAAAAAAAGCTCTTGATGCTAATAAATATGATGGTATTGTAGCATTAGGCTGTGTGATCCGTGGTGGTACTCCACATTTTGAATATGTTGCTGGAGAATGCGTAAAAGGTTTAGCTAATCTTATAAATAAATATGACACCCCAGTTGCCTTTGGAATACTTACTGTAGATACTATTGAACAAGCTATAGAAAGAGCTGGGACTAAACACGGCAACAAAGGAGTTGAGGCTGCTATGTCGGTAATTGAGATGATTAACCTTTTGAAAAAAATATAATAGCAACTGTTATTCAGTAATAAAATGACTCCTAAACAACGCACTAGGGCTAGAATTGTTCAAGCATTATATCAATGGCGGCTTGGAGGGGATGACTTAGATGATATTAAAAATCAGTTTTTAGCAAATAAAAAAGATAGGATTAGTAGAGGCTATTTTAAAGAAGTGTTAATTGGTATTAGCAAAGATATTGATAATCTAAATAAAATAATTAACTCTTTTTTAGATGATAAAGATGTTGAGGAATTAGGCTATACTGAACATGCCATTTTACTACTTAGCTGTTATGAATTTTTATACAAAATTGAGATACCTTATAAGGTTGTTATCAATGAAGCAATTGAATTAGCAAAAATATATGGTGCTGAAAAAAGCCATAAGTATATAAATGCTATATTAGATAAGTTAGCTCAGGATATTAGAAGTTTAGAGATAAAAAATAGCTGAAATTTTATGATTAGTTTACCAATTAAAAAAATATTACTTGCTTGTTTTGGCATTATTACTATTAAATGGAAAAAGATTATTCAAATATCACTTTTTCCTATTGGCAGTATATTTTTATTAACTAACTTTGCTTTTGACCTAACTAGTTTTATTGAAGCACCACAAGAATTTATGTTTGAAATAATTATATTAGCTTTAGTAAATTTACTTCTTTATAGCATACTGTCTGTAAATATCCATAGAATGGTAATATTAGGTGATGATTCTATACCTTTATTTGGGATATTATTCCCTAATAGCCAAGTTTTAAAATTTTATAGCTGGATTATTTTTATTATAAGTTTTATATTTTTCGTAAACATAGTGCTAATATCTTTATTGATGCTTTTGTTTGCTCAAACTAATAGTGTAACTACCTTTATTTCTATTTTTATATCCTATTATATATTGATTAGGTTAAGCTTAGCTCTACCTGCAATATCAACAAATACAGCTGTTAGATTTCAGACAATATGGGAATTAACCAAAGGTCAAATGCCCCAATTAATAATCATCTTAGCTGGATTTCCTTTACTAATTCTTGTAATTAGTAATCTAATACTAAATTTACTAGGTGCTAATATATTTGGCGCTATTTTTATTAATTTTATCCAAATTTTTATGCTTGTTTGGGGCATTGTTTCTATTGCACTATGCTATCAAGAACTTATAAAAAAAGCTAATCAACAACAACAAAACCTTTAGCATAACGCATATCAACTACACTATATTCTTTAAATTTAGTTTGCTTATATATTTTTATAAAACGCTTTAAACGCTCTATTTGCAATTGATAGCCTAATTTTAAAATAATATTTGAGTCTAATGTCAGTTCTGTTACATCTCTTTCATCTATTACTTTTATTATCTCACCAATTGGCATTAATATTTTTTGATAATTAAGGTAATTATTGAAAACATCTTTATACTTTTCATCAACCCCAACAGCTAATACTGCATTAGTATCAATATAAATATTTGGTTTAAAAAGTACACCCCTATCGGATATATAGCCGTCATTGTTATATCTTAAAAGGATCTTATGAAATTTAACATTTATACTAATATCATTCCAAAATAGCCTTTTTATTTTTACCTCAGCCACCCATGGGTTTTTTGCTAATTCCTCTCTAATTTGATTTAAGTCTAATTCAAAATAATTAATATCCAAAAAAGGCTTAATAGTTAGTTTTAATTCACTAGCAATTTTTTGATTTAACTCTATATTACAGGAATTTTCTATATTCCAAAAAACCTTATCAACTTTGAATTTTTTTATGTCTTTTAGCTGAATAAGAAACCAAACTGAAGTTATAAAAAATATAAAAACTAACAATATTTTCAGTGATTTTATTGTTTTTTTTCTTCTATTAAATTTTTGTTTAAGTAGATAGTTTTTTTCTTTTTTAAAGCGCGCCATAACATATGGTTATTAATTAAGTATTTTATATACCAACTCATCAAAACTAATAGCAGCGGCATTTGCTGCCATTGGCACTAAAGAATGTGATGTCATGCCGGGTACTGTATTTAATTCTAAAAGATATGGTTTTCCATCATTATCACGCATAATATCAACTCTACCCCAATCTTTTGCTTTTATCAAATCAAAGGCTTTTAAAGATAAATTTTGTAACTCTTTTTCTTTTTCTTTGCTTAATCCTGATGGGATTATATACTGAGTGGAATTTGATTTATATTTAGCTTCATAATCATAAAAACCATTTTTAACCTTTACTTTTATTACTGGTAAGGCTTGATTTTTTAAAATTGATACTGTGTACTCATCACCTTCTATCCATTTTTCAATCATTATTTTGCTATCAAATTTTTTTGCATTATTAATAGCTTTTATAAATTGTGATTTTTTTTCAACTTTATTTATGCCTATACTAGACCCTTCTAAAATAGGTTTAACAGCCCAAGGTAGGGTAAATTTAATATCGTCAAATTTTATTCCTTCACTATATTCTATTGAAGGGGCGATAGGCAAAGAATTACTTGCCCATACTGCTTTTGTTCTTAATTTATCCATTGCTAATTTTGATGCAAATACTTTTGAACCAGTATATGGGATATACCTTTTTTCTAATTCGCTTTGTATATAACCATCTTCTCCGCCCCTACCATGTAAGATAATAAACGCTTTACTGATTTTCTTACTAAAAAGTTCCTCTAAATTATTTTTTTTCACATCAAATTTAAAACTCTCAATCCCTTGTGCTTTAAGAGAGTTATATACTGCCTCACCGCTTTTTAAAGATATTTCTCTTTCTTGCGACCAACCACCCATTAAAACTGCAATCATTATATAATCTTAACCTCTTCTTCTAATTCAATAGCAAATTTTGATTTTACGACATTTTTAATATGTTTTATTAATTTATAAACATCTAAAGAAGTCGCTCCCCCAGTATTAATAATAAAATTTGCATGTTTTTCAGCAACGCATGCTTTTCCAATGCAAAAATTTTTAAGACCTGCTTTTTCAATCAAATCTCCTGCATAATGATTTTTAGGATTTTTAAAAACTGAACCACAACTTGCGTTTCCAATTGGTTGGGTTTTATTACGCTTTTTAATAAGTTTGATTATACTTTCATCTTTAACATCATTTTTAGAAACAAATTTTGCTGATAAAAAATATTCATTTTTATAGTTATGTTTAACATTTCTATACGATACTTCATAATCATCTATATTACGAATATTAATATCGCCATTGCTATTTATAGTTTCAACTTCATGTATATATTCCCATGTTTCAAAACCAAAAGCACCTGCATTCATAGCTAAAGCTCCACCAATACTACCGGGTATTCCTATAAAAAAACTAAAGCCAGTAAAATTATTGTTTTTAGCAAACCTTGCTAATTTTGCAAGGCTTGCCCCTGTATCAGCCTTTATGTAATTATCATTAATTGTGATGTTTTTTATAGCCATAGTATTTATCACAACACCAGAAAAGCCTTTGTCTAAAACTAATAAATTACTACCCAATCCTATAAAAAGTAGGGGTAGTTTATTAGTTTTTAAGAAATATATTAATTCTTCCCTGCTTTGTGGTATGAAGTAGACTTTTGCCTTGCCACCTACTCTAAGTGAGGTATGTTTGGACATAGGCTCATTGTATTTAATCATTAAACGCCTTTTTTAATAATTTCGCTAACTTCCCAATATCTCCAGCGCCTAAAGTTAATACAATATCTCCATCAATTACTATATTAGGTAGTAAGTCTATAACATCATAATTATTATTAACAACTATAGGTCCGACTTTTCCTCTTTCTCTTATAGCCATAGCAAGAGAATGTGAACTAATGTTTACTATAGGCTTTTCACTTGCTGGGTAAATATTTAATAATATTAATGCATCAGTGGTAGATAAAACATTGACAAAATCATCAAATAAGTCCCTTGTCCTACTAAACCTATGAGGTTGAAATATGATTATTAGTCTTTTATTAGGGTAAGTGTTTTTTATAGTTTTAATAACTTCTTTTATCTCATTTGGGTGATGTCCATAATCATCTATTAAGCTAATTTTTTTTTCATCAATATTTAATATTCCATGTCTCTCTAAGCGTCTTGATACGCCTTGAAAACTTTTTAATGCCTTTTTAATATCATTAATACTGACATCTATTTCAATAGCTGTAATAATTGCTGCTAAGGTATTTAATATATTATGCTTACCCATTAAATTTAGCTCTATATCAAATGTATTGTTATTAAGTTTGTCTCTAATTTTGAAATACATTTTTTCACCCTTTTGGTTAATATCTATTGCTTGAAAATCTGCCATATTTGAAAAACCGTAAGATATAAAGCTCCTACTTACTCTAGAAATGATATTTTCAATGCCCTTATCATCAATGCATAAAATACACAAACCATAAAATGGGAGATTGGAAATAAAATTTAAAAATGCGTTTTCTAACTTAGACAAATCGTTTTGATAAGTCTGCATATGCTCTGCATCAATATTAGTTACTATTGACAGCATTGGTTGCAAATGTAGAAAAGATGCATCGCTTTCATCAGCTTCAGCAACTAAGTAGCTACCACCTCCTAATTTTGCATTAGTGCCAGTATTATTTAAAACTCCTCCAATAATAAAAGTAGGGTCTAAATTTGCTGTTGCTAAAATATGAACTATTAAACTTGTTGTAGTAGTCTTGCCATGAGTACCTGATACCGCAATACCATAACGAAAGCGCATAAGTTCGGCTAACATCTCTGCACGAGGCACAATAGGTATGCGGTTTTCTCTGGCGTATAAAAATTCTGGGTTATCATTTTTAATAGCTGAAGATATAACTACTGCTTGAGTATCGTTTAATTGTTCTTTTTTATGACCAATATATATTTTTATACCTAAGGATTTTAGGTGTTTGGTAACTCTATTTTTAGCTATATCAGAACCGGAAACATCATAACCTAAGTTATATAAAACTTCTGCAATACCCCCCATACCAGAACCGCCAATACCAATAAAATGTATTTTTTTAATACGCATTGGTTGAGTTTTATTGTTATAAATCGCTGTCATATTTTTAACTGTAATATTTCTAATATTATATTTTATCAACTAGACTATGACTTTATAATGAATAAAAAAGTTAAAATTATAAGAGCAATTAGCGAGCTTAGTTCTTTTTATTACTCATATCAATTGCTATAGCTTGTAGTAATAATTGAACACCTAAAATAATTGGCAAAATTGCCAACATAACTACTCCTGCATTATTAACAACTCCATAATTCACACCCATATACCAGCGATATAGGCCAAAAATACTACCCCACAAAATCATAGGAATGCCTAACAATAAATATATAGATACCATATTAAAATTATATAAAAAATACTGTAGCCATATTCTTTTTAAAAATAATTTTAAGATTCTAAAAGGGAAAGTTAAGGCAATATTAAATATGTTTAAGCTACTTATTTCATCGCCATACTTAGTGGTTGTAGCAACTTCACTTAGGCGAAAATTTTGAATCCCCATATTGAGTAATACATCTGAATCAAAAAAATAGTCTTTTGCTAACTTATCTAAATTCAAAGACAGTAATGCTTTTCTACTTATGGCAGTATAGCCATTAGCAACATCATTAATACCCCAATAGCCTGAGGTAAACTTATATAAAAAAGAAAGTATAGAATTACCCATTAAACGCGATACTGGCATTTTTTTTAAACTTTTAAAATCGTAAAATCTATTGCCTTTAACATAATCAGCCTTGCCGTCAACAATCGGTTTTATAATTTCAGCCATAATAGAATTATCCATTTGTCCATCACCATCAATTTTTACAATAATATCAGAACCTAGCTCTAAGGCTTTTTTATGACCTGTGATAATAGCTCCTCCAGTTCCTTGATTCTTTTTATGAAAAATAACTATTAATCTAGGGTCTTTAATTCCCTCTGCTTCTTTACCAGAACCCTCTGGACAAGCATCATCTATAACAATTATAAAATTTATAAAATTTGGTATTGTTTTTATTACATCTTTAATTTGATTTTTTGTCTTATAGCAAGGGATTACTACCGCTACTTTTTCATTCATAAATATCTCCAAATACCTGCCATATTTGATAATTTGGCATAACTAATTTAATAGGCTTGAAATATCTTTGATTTGCACTATGGTGTATAAATAATTGGTTAAAAGTACTATTTGCAAATTCTATCGGCATTATTGCTCCATATTTGTATAGTTTTATCCATTCAAAGGCTAGCTTACCAGCATTATTATAGTCAATTTTCTCTATCTTATCTCCTAAGTGAGTTAACACATAAGCTAATTTATAAGTAGTTTTAGGTGTTTTTGTAGTAGCCACTGCTACCTTTAAACCTCTTTTTTTATTAAATTTTAAATTATTAGCTTTGATAATATCTCCTTCCTCTTTAATATTGTGATATTGATAGAAAAAAGAAGGGGTTCCTTTTCTCTCAGCAATGTCCCAAGAGCCCATTTCATACCAGGCACCATCTTTTATTGTCTCATTATCAAATAATAAGTAAATATTTCTTTTAGCTTTTGTAAATAAGAATTTTAAAATATCTTCATTGCTTTTAAATTTAGAATTTAATTTAATATGACCTTGTTTGATGTAATTATTTATTAATTCTTTTGCTTTTAATGGAGGTAAGTTTAAAACATATTTAATAAACTTCAGCCCCTCATCCCAAGATTTAAATAAACTATAAATATCTCTAACTCCTTTAATACCATAAGTTGTAAAAAATTTAATAAAATTAGCTGCTAGTTTTTGTGAATTTGATGCTAATGGGATGCTGCTATAAACAATCCTTTCTCCATTAATAGCATTACCTCCATCAATTATCACTGATTTATTAGAATAATAAGTAAGTGCATATCCTGTGGTCCAAGCAGACCAAACTACCCCATCATCAGAGATATTATCTCGCACACTTTTAATTACTGGAAATAAATGTTGCGTTCTAACACCATATAAATTTTTATTATTAAAAAAATACAATTTAATGCCAAACCAGATTACTATAAATACAATAATTACACGATAAAAAAAGTTGACCCATAATTTGGTATCAACCTCATAATCTGATATTAAAGTTTTAATTGCAATATTAATATAATGAACTAACAAACCTATTCCTATACTTATAATTGGCCCTGTATAAATAGCAAAGCGATTACCTAAATATATTGGAAATATTGCAAAACAAATAGGTACTAATAAAAATAATGCGTTTTTAAAATTTACGATAAAAAGCCTAAATATAGCTAATATTGCTAAATAAAATAAAATTGTATTGTTAACACTTAAATCTACAAGGCTTTGCCAGGAGCTTGGGTTTAGTTCTATAACTGAGGCCTTAGTATTTGGGAAGCTGCTTTTCTCACTAACAAATAAATCATTAAATAAAGACTTAAAGCTGTAAACTAAATCAACAGTCCCAAACTTAAATAATACTGTTAAAGCTATAATAAAAAAAATATTTATAATAGTAAACAATTTAAAATTATTAGCTTTATCCTTAAAATAAAAAATAAAACTTAACAGTAAAGGAAATATAAAAGTAACTCCTACTACTATTGTTGCTTGGCCCCACCAGGTTAAAAATAATATAAAAGATAAATACCCTGCTACTAAATAGTAATAGCGATTAATGCTTTTAAGTTTAGCAAAGCGTAATAAAAAATAAGATTCTAATAATGGGAATATAACATTAAGGCTATCAGTATCATAAAAACCTATTTTAGTTCTGGTTACAAAATGTATGCTTAAAACTGAAAAAAACGCTGCATATATACTTGCAATTACTCCAGCACCTAAGCTTCTAGTAAGAAAATATATAATAAATACAATAAGAGAGCCTAAAATTGTAGGCATAAAAACCGCAACTTTATCTAAATTTATGCCACTTATAATATGTGTCAAAGCAGTAATTATTGATAATAAAGGAGGTGGGCTTGGTCTTTTTATATCATCGCCAACCATTCTTCTCTCATCAATTTCTTTATATTTTCCTTGAACTAAATCTTGTGCTAAACGCAAATAATAATAGCCGTCGGAGTTTGTTAAAGCGGGATTTTTTTCAAAATAAAACATAGTTTTATATTTACCCCATTGGGCATAATCCGCAGTTCTAACTTCAATACCTAGAATAAAAATAGCTACTAATAAAGCAATTATTAAATATTTTTGTTTGGAGTTTTTATGATAACAGTTTGTTTTTTGCTGCATTTATATTGAATTGTAATTAAAAATTACTATAAAAGTACTATTTTAGTTTCTTCTAATAAGATATATAACTCTTTAAATCTATCAATATTTTTCCTAAAATATTGCATAACAAATAATATAAAGATTTAAATAACGACAGCCTTTCATATTCTCTGAAAATCTTGTAATTACCTTTTAATAAATTTAATTTATTACTAGATAATGAATGTTTTCTTAATCTATATGTGGCAAGAGCTTCAGGGAAACAGTATGCATAATTTACTTTTTTAAGTAAATCTAGCCATAATCCATAGTCATCACTTATTTTTATTAATGGTATATTAATTTTACCCACCTCACTATCATAAATTACTGTTAGGCAACCAATGTGGTTAGTTTTTAACAACTCAATATAAGATAGTTTAGAAGGTGGATTTACAGTTCTTCTAAGGTTGACATTGTGTTCATTTATCAACTTATATCCGCTATAGGTAAACTGATAGTTATTATCCTCCATAAACTTTATTTGTTTTTCTAGTTTTTTTAAATCCCATACATCATCAGCGTCTAAAAATGCTATGTATCTTCCTTTTGCTTCTTTAATGGCGACATTCCTAGCAAATGCTGTTCCTTTATTTTGTTTTAAAGTTATTAGCCTAATTCTGCTATCTTTTTGTGTATATTTTTTTACAATTTTATTTGAATTATCAGAAGAGGCATCATCTATAATAATCATCTCCCATTCTTTATAAGTTTGTTTAAATACACTTTTAATGGTGTTTTCTATAAATTTTGATGAATTGTAAGATGGGGTGATTATTGATACAAGAGTATTCATTATATTTTTTTAAAATATAGTCTAAAATTTGACTAAAGTAATTGTTAGTTATAAAGTATTATATTTTATTTAAATCATTTTTTATTTATAAAATCTTGTTAAAACTTAGTGAAATTTTAATTACTCATTCTGAAATAGATAACTTTGAAGATTTAGTATTAGCTGTAAAAAAAGTATCCCAACAATCTGATGAAAGATTTTTTAAAATTGATGTTAAACCTCCTTTTAATGATGTGCCTGAAAATTGGGAGGACAGATTAGAGGCTTCGTTTTGTTAAAGTGAATATTAAAATAAAAATTTGTGGTCTAACTAATATAGATAATGCTAAATTAGTTGCAAAATGTGATATTGATGCTATAGGGTTGGTTTTTTATCATAATTCGCCAAGATATGTTGATATGGAAACCGCTCAAAAAATAATAGATATACTTCCTCCTTTTATTAATAGGGTAGGTTTATTCGTAAATCCTGGAAAATCCTTTGTTGAGAAAGTTATAAAAAATGTTGCTATTGATACCATACAATTTCACGGTGACGAAACTGAAGTTTTTTGTAAACAGTTTGATATGCCTTATATAAAAGCAATAAGAGTTAATAAAAATACTGATTTTAAAAAAACATCATATTCAACAGCATGTGCATTATTGTTAGATAGCTATCATCCAAATCTATATGGTGGTAGTGGTTTGAGTTTTGATTGGAATTTAATACCTAAAAATATAGCTAAGCCCATTATTTTAGCTGGAGGATTAAATGTAAAAAATGTAGCAAACGCTGTTAAAACTTTATCCCCATTTGCATTGGATGTAAGTTCAGGTGTGGAAAGTACAAAAGGTGTTAAAGATATTGATAAAATAACTGCTTTTATTAATAAAGCTAAATTGTAATGCCTTATAAATTACCAAACAAATATGGTCATTTTGATAAATTCGGTGGAGTATTCATTGCTGAAACCCTCATGGCAGCAATAGAAGAGTTAAATGAAGCTTATGAAATCTATGGTAGTGATAAGAATTTTTTATCTGAGATTGATAAGGACTTGCAAGATTATGTAGGTAGGCCTACCCCACTTTATTACGCCAAAGAACTAAGCAAAAAGATTGATGGTGCTGATATTTATCTAAAAAGAGAAGATTTAAACCATACAGGAGCCCATAAAATAAATAATACTATAGGTCAAATTTTGCTCGCAAAAAGAATGGGCAAAACTAGAATTATAGCTGAAACTGGAGCAGGACAACATGGCGTTGCTACTGCAACTGTTGCAGCAAGATTAGGATTAAAATGTGTAATTTATATGGGCGAAGTTGATGTTAAAAGACAAGCATTAAATGTATATAGAATGAAACTCTTAGGAGCAGAAGTTATTTCTGTTACATCTGGTTCCCGTACTTTAAAGGATGCATTAAATGAAGCTATGAGAGATTGGGTAACTAATATTGATAATACTTTTTATATTATTGGAACTGTTGCTGGACCTCACCCTTATCCTATGATGGTTAGAAATTTTCAAAGTATTATTGGTAGAGAAACTAAACAACAGTTTTATGATTTAAAAGGCAAGCTTCCTGATGCATTAGTAGCTTGTATAGGCGGAGGCTCTAATTCTATAGGTTTGTTCTACCCTTTTATAGAAGATAAAGCTGTACAAATGTTTGGTGTTGAAGCAGCAGGATATGGTATTGATAAAGGACCTGAGGCTCATGCAGCCTCTCTTTGTGCTGGAAGAGTAGGAGTCCTGCATGGAAATCGCACTTATTTATTACAAGATGAAAATGGTCAAATAATTGAAGGACATTCAATCTCTGCAGGACTTGATTACCCTGGAGTAGGTCCTGAACTTGCTTATTTAAAAGAAACTAAGAGAATGATTAGTAAGTCAATAACTGACGAAGAGGCTGTTCAGGCCTTTCATACTCTCACTAAAACAGAAGGAATATTACCAGCTTTAGAATCATCACATGCACTTGCTTATAGTTTTAAATTAGCTAAAGAAATGGATAATCATAAAAACATAATAGTTAATCTTTCAGGCAGAGGTGATAAAGATATCCATACTATTGCTGAATATAATGGTATTAAATTTTAAATAAAATAATATAAGAGCATTGCATAGTAATTATTTTTAATAGTAGTGCTTTTTTAAGTTTATAATTTACAATTGTGCGAGACAAAAAAACAAGGATAAAAGTAATAAAATCACAATTTATTTTAGTTTTATTTGCTTTATTGTTTTCTTTATTTTCGGCTGATAAAATAATTATTTTATCTATGCTTTATGGAGGATTATTAGCCTTATTAAATTCCTATATACTTATATATGGTTTCAATATGGCAATAGTTTTTAACAACTCAAAACATAGTTTAAAATTAGTATATTTAGTTGCAGGTTTAAAATTTTTAATTATTGGTTTTTTGCTTGCGTTAGGATTAATTTTAGGGCTTAATGCCATATTATTAATAAGTGTTTTTATTTTTCTACAATTTATACAATTAATAAATTTTAAATAAGTGTTTCTTAAAATAATACAAGGTTTAAAAAAACAGTAATGGCAAATGAAACTTTAACTTCTAAAGCTTATATTAAGCATCATTTGCAAAATTTAACTTATGGTAAGTTTCCCGATGGTCATTGGGGTTTAGCTCATTCTGCAGAAGAGGCAAAAGAAATGGGGTTTTGGGCTATTCATCTAGACACTATTGGTTTTTCTTTGGTGTTAGGTTTTTTATTTTTGTTTTTATTCTATCGTGCCAGTAGAAAAATGAACACAGGTATTCCTTCTAAATTTCAAAATTTTGTTGAGATTATTATTGATTTTATAAATGAGAATGTTCGCAGTTCTTTTTATGGCAATAATCCTATGGTAGCTCCTTTAGCATTGACTACTTTTATTTGGGTTATATTGATGAATACTATGGATTTAGTGCCTGTAGATTATTTGCCCCTCTTAGCATCTTATTTAGGAGTTCATTATCTTAAAGTTGTCCCAACTACAGACCCGAATGCAACATTTGGAATGGCAATTGGCATTTTTATATTAATGATTTTTTATAGTATTAAAAATAAAGGAGTAGGTGGTTTTGTTGGTGAATTAACTCTTCATCCTTTTGGTAAATGGATGTTGCCAATTAATTTATTGTTAGAAGGTGTTGGGCTTATTGCTAAGCCTGTTTCCTTAGCATTAAGATTATTCGGGAATATGTATGCTGGAGAAATGATTTTTATTTTAATTGCAATTATGTACAATGCCCATGTGAGTCTAGCTGCTCTTGGTGGTATATTGCAATTAGGCTGGGCAATTTTCCATGTTTTAATTGTGTTATTACAAGCATTTATTTTTATGGTATTAGTTATTGTTTATATGGATATGGCTCATCAAAAAGAGCATTAATTTTTTTATAAAATAGGAGTAAAAAGTGGAACAAAGTATAATATTTTTAGCAGGAGCAATAGCAATGGGTTTAGGCGCATTAGGTGCGGCAATTGGTATTGGTAGCTTGGGTTCAAAATTTTTAGAAAGTATTGCCAGACAGCCTGAGTTATTACCTATGCTAAGAACGCAAATGTTTATTGTTATGGGTCTAGTTGATGCACTGCCAATTATTTCATTAGCAATTGGTTTGTTTTTGGTTTTTGCTGCCTAAGATTAAAACTTTTAAAGGAATAAATTTATGAATATTAACCTTACTCTAATTGGTCAAACAATAGCGTTTGCAATATTTGTTTGGTTCTGTATGAAATTTATATGGCCCCCAATTGTCATCGCAATGGAAGAACGAAAAAAACGTATTGCTGATGGATTGGCAGCTGCTGAAGAAGGACAAAACTTTAAAAAAGAAACTGAAAAAGAAATAAAAGAAATGCTGGATAGCTCTAAGAAACAAGCCCAAGATATTATTTCTAAAGCTCAAAAACAAGCTAGTCAAATAGTAGAAGAAGCAAAAGAAGAGGCAAAAGTTGAAGCTGATAGGATTAAAATTTTAAAAGATAGCGAGTTAAAACAAGATATTAACAATGCCAAAAATAAATTAAGACTTAAAATTTCTTCTTTGGTGATGCAAGGTGTTAGAGTTGTATTAGCTAAAGAGGTTGATGAAAAACAGCATAAAGAATTATTAACAAAAATAAGTAGCTCTTTATAAGTTATAAGATATAAATTATGGAACTAAAAACTATCTCAAAACCTTATGCCAATGCTATATTTAATAAGTCATTGCAAGATAATAATATAAAAGATTGGCATCTGATTTTAAATGCCTCAAGCAGTATTGTTCAAGATAATAATGCTGTTGGTTATATTAGTTCACCAAAAGTTTCTAAAGTAAAAAAATATGATTTTATTGTTGCTTTAGTTACTGATATTACCAAGTTAGACTTATCTAATGAACAACAAAATTTTTTTAATATAGTAGTTAACAATAATAGATTAAATGTTTTACCAGCAATTTTAGAGCAATTCAATAAATTAGAAGCAACTATTGAGAAAGAACACATTTTTGAAATAATATCGGCTTATCCTCTGAGTGATAAAGAGCAAAATAAATTATTAACAATTTTGTCAAACAAATACAGCTGTAAAGCTAATTTAAAAATTAAAATTGATAAAAATTTAATTGGTGGCATAGTTATAAAAGATGGCGATAAAGTAATTAACGGGACAATTTCTCAAGCTTTAGAAGAGTTTAGTAATTGCTTATCATTAAATTAATATAAAAAGGAACAATTATGCAATTAAACCCTTCTGAAATTAGTGATTTAATTAAAAAACAAATTGAGAATTTTGAATTTAAAGCAGAAGTTAGAACTGTAGGAAGAGTTATTAGTGTTAACGATGGTATTGTAAAAGTACATGGTTTAGAAGATGTATTATTTGGTGAAATGTTAGAGTTTCCTAAAAATACTTTTGGTTTAGCACTTAATTTAGAACAAGACTCTGTTGGTGTTGTAATACTAGGTGAATATAATCATATCTCTGAAGGAGATACTGTTAAATGTACTGGAAAAGTTATGGAGGTTCCTGTTGGAGAAGGACTTTTAGGCAGGGTTGTTAATCCATTAGGCAAGCCAATAGAAGGCAAAGGTGAAATAAAAACAAACAAAACAAGGCTTTTAGAAGTAATTGCACCTGGAGTTATTGATAGACAATCAGTAACTCAGCCAATTCAAACAGGTATTAAAGCTATTGATGCAATGGTCCCTATTGGTAGAGGGCAAAGAGAGCTAATAATTGGAGATAGACAAACTGGTAAAACAGCTGTTGCAGTTGATGCAATAATTAATCAGAAAGGAACAGGTGTTAAATGTATTTATGTTGCTATTGGTCAAAAAGCATCGTCAGTAGCTGCTGTTGTTCATAAGTTAGAAGAATATGATGCATTAGAACATACTATTGTTGTTTCAGCATCAGCCTCTGATTCAGCTGCTTTACAATATATAGCTCCTTATGCCGGGTGCGCAATGGGAGAGTATTTTAGAGATAAAGGAGAGGATGCTTTAGTAATTTATGACGACTTAACTAAGCAAGCTTGGGCTTATCGTCAAGTATCGCTATTACTTAGAAGACCTCCAGGAAGGGAAGCATATCCAGGTGATGTTTTCTATCTTCATTCTAGATTATTAGAAAGAGCCTCAAGAGTTAATGCTAATTATGTAGAGAAAGCAACTAATGGTGAAGTAAAAGGAAAAACAGGCTCACTTACAGCTTTACCAATTATTGAAACTCAGGCCGGTGATGTATCTGCATTTGTGCCTACAAATGTTATTTCTATTACTGATGGTCAAATTTTTTTAGAAACTGATTTGTTTAATTCAGGTATTCGTCCTGCAATTAATGCTGGTTTATCAGTATCGCGTGTTGGTGGAGCAGCTCAAGTTAAAGCTATTAAAAAGTTAGGAGGAGGCGTGCGCCTTGATTTAGCTCAATATAGAGAACTAGCAGCTTTTGCTCAATTTGCATCTGACTTAGATGAAGCTACTAAGTCCCAAATTGATAGAGGTCAAAGAGTAACAGAATTAATGAAACAAGTTCAATATGCTCCTCAAACAGTAGCTCAAATGGCTACTGTGTTATTTACTGCAAATGAAGGTTTTTTAGATGATATTGAAGTAAAAGATATACAAAGATTTGAGCATTCATTACTACAATATATGATCCAAAATTATTCTAACTTACTTGAAAAAATAGATGAATCTGGTGAATATAATGATGAAATAGCTAAAGAATTAAAAGATGCTGTGAAAGATTTTAAAGAAAGCGCTGGTTGGTAATAAGTTATGGCAGTTGGAAAAGAAATTAGAACCCAAATAAAGAGTATTAAAAATACTCAAAAAATTACTTCTGCTATGGAAATGGTAGCTGCAAGTAAGATGAAAAAAGTTCAAGAGAGAATGAATGCTAGTAGACCATATTCTGAAAAAATAACTCAAATTATTAACCATCTAAGTTATGCTAGCTCAGAGTTTAAGCATGACTTTATGAGATTAAGAGAAGTTAAAAACATTGGTTATATTATAGTCTCAAGCGATAGAGGTTTATGTGGTGGTTTAAATAATAATTTATTTCGTGAAGTATTAATAGATGTCAATAAATGGCAGCAAAATAAAGTTAATGTCCAAATAGCTGCAATAGGTAATAAAGCTGCATCATACTTTAAATATTTAGGTGTCAAAGTTGTATCTCTTGCTAACAATATTGGTGATGCACCAAATCTTGAAAATTTACGTGGCATTATAAATGGGATGATAGATAAATTTGAACATAAAAAAATAGACCAATTAAATATTGTATATAACAACTTTGTAAATACAATGACTCAAAAACCTGTAAACATTGAACTTTTACCGTTAAAGATACCTGAGGATGTTAAAGAAAATAAAGACCATTGGGATTATATTTATGAACCTGAGGCTAAAGAAGTTTTGATGGACTTGCTAATTCGTTATATTGATTCAATAGTATATCAAAGCGTTGTAGAAAATGTTGCCTGTGAACAATCAGCAAGAATGGTAGCTATGAAAAGTGCTACTGATAATGCTGGAGAAATGATTAAAGATTTAGAGTTAATTTATAATAAAGCTAGACAAACTGCTATCACTCAAGAGATTTCTGAAATAGTTGGTGGGGCTGCTGCTGTTTAAGCTAATAATAAAAGGAACAGAAAATGAGTAGAGGAAAAATAATCCAAATTATCGGAGCTGTAATTGATGTTGAATTCCCTAGTGATTCAATACCTAAAGTATATAATGCACTTAAGATAGTTGAAAATGGGCTTACTTTAGAAGTCCAACAACAGTTAGGAGATAATGTAGTTAGGACTATTGCAATGGGCTCATCCGAAGGATTAAAAAGAGGTCTAGAGGTTGAAGATACTAAAAAAGCCATAACAGTTCCAGTAGGCACTAAAACATTAGGTAGAATTATGGATGTTTTAGGTGACCCTATTGATAAACTTGGCGCTGTTAACGAAAAAGACCGTTGGGAAATACATCGCAAAGCTCCAGCATACGATGAATTATTACCTGCTACAGAGCTATTAGAAACAGGCATTAAAGTTATTGATCTTATATGTCCTTTTGCAAAAGGCGGTAAAATAGGATTATTTGGTGGTGCTGGTGTTGGTAAGACAGTAAATATGATGGAACTAATTAGAAATATTGCTATTGAGCATAGTGGTTATTCTGTATTTGCTGGTGTTGGTGAAAGGACTCGTGAAGGTAATGATTTCTACTATGAGATGAAAGAGTCTGATGTATTAGATAAAGTATCTTTAGTTTATGGTCAGATGAATGAGCCTCCTGGTAATAGACTTAGAGTTGCATTAACAGGTTTGACAATTGCTGAATATTTCCGTGATGAAGGGCGTGATGTATTATTATTCATTGACAATATATATCGCTATACTTTAGCTGGAACAGAAGTGTCGGCTTTATTAGGTCGCATGCCTTCTGCAGTAGGTTATCAACCAACTTTAGCTGAGGAAATGGGTGTGTTACAAGAAAGAATTGCATCAACAAAAACTGGCTCAATTACATCTATTCAAGCTGTTTATGTCCCTGCTGATGATTTGACGGACCCATCACCTGCAACAACATTTGCCCATTTAGATGCAACTGTTGTTCTTGCCCGTTCTATAGCTGAGTTAGGTATTTATCCTGCTGTTGACCCGCTTGATTCTACTTCAAGACAATTAGACCCTCTAATTGTTGGCGAAGAACATTATAGTGTTGCTAGAGGTGTGCAAGGAGTGTTACAAAGATATAAAGAACTAAAAGATATTATTGCTATTTTAGGAATGGACGAGTTATCTGAAGAAGATAAACAGACAGTATATCGTGCCCGTAAAATACAAAGATTTTTATCACAGCCTTTCTTCGTTGCTGAGGTATTTACAGGTTCTCCTGGTAAGTATGTTAGCTTAAAAGATACCATTGCAGGATTTAAGGCGATTTTAGATGGTGAATTAGATAATATACCAGAACAAGCATTTTATATGGTAGGCTCAATTGATGAAGTATTAGAAAGGGCTAAGGAGGTAAGATAATGCCCTCAATTAAGGTTGATATAGTTAGTGCCTATGAGTCTTTATATTCTGTAGAGGCTACATCAGTAATAGCTCCAGCAAAAATGGGTGATATTAACATATTACCTAATCATGCCCCTCTAATAAGTAACCTAAAACCCGGAGAGGTTAGAATAGACACAGTTGAAGGAGAGCATCATCATGTTTTTGTATCTGGTGGGATTATTGAGGTGCAGCCTAATATAGTAACAATTCTATCTGACACTGCTGTAAGAGCTCACGATATAGATGAAGCTAAAGTTTTAGAAGCTAAAATGAAAGCCGAAGATGCTGTAGCTAGTGCTAAAGGCTCTGAAGAAATTGCAGCTACTGCTGTTGAATTGGCAAACGCTGTTGCTCAACTTAGAGTTTTACAAAATATTAAGAAAAAGATTAAAAGATAAAAAATAAAAAAAGCCCATTTTAAAATGGGCTTTTTATTTTTAAGACAATAAAAATATTATCTAATTGGTGGGGCATACATAATGCCACCTTTATTCCAAAGCTGGTTAACACCACGCGGTAATTGTAATGGAGAATCTTTACCTACATTACGGTCAAACATTTCACCATAGTTACCTATTTTAGAAATGATGTTAAATGCCCATTTATTATCTAAGCCTAATTGTTCACCATAACTTCCAGACCTGCCTAAAAGTCTGTTAATAGATTTATTGTCACTAGAGCTGTGAATGTTTTTAGAAGTAACGCCTAATTCTTCAGCGTTTACTAATGCAAACATTGTCCATTTAACAATATTAAACCATTGGTCATCGCCTTGAGCAACAACTGGTCCTAATGGTTCTTTAGAGATAACTTCTGGAAGAATAATTGCTCCATTAGGGTTTTTAAGTCCTGTACGAATAGCAGCTAGTTGTGAAGCATCAGAAGTTAGAACATCACAACGACCAGCATCAAAAGCTTTTCTAGTTTCTGGAGAAGTATCAAAAGCAATACCTTTATATTTCATTCCATTTGTATCAAAGTAATCTGCTAAGTTTAATTCTGTTGTTGTTCCAGCTTGCACACAAACTGAAGCACCATCAAGTTCTCTAGCACTTTTAACACCTAATTCTTTCTTTGCTAAGAAACCTTGACCATCATAATAGTTAATGCCTGCAAAGTTTAACCCTAATGAATTATCACGAGTAGCTGTCCAAGTAGTATTGCGAGATAAAATATCTATCTCACCTGAAGATAACGCTGTGAAGCGCTCCTTTGCAGTCAGTGGTACAAAATTTACTTTTTCTGCATCGCCGAAAACAGCTGCTGCTACAGCTCTACAAGTATCTGCATCTAATCCTTCCATTCTTCCTAAACTATTTGGAGCAGAAAAACCAGGTAGCCCCCCTGCAACACCACAGCGTAATTTACCATTAGCTTTTACACTATCTAATGTTCCAGCTTGTGAATACATAGCGAAGAAAGATACAATAACACCGATTATTAATTTTTTCACAAAATCCTCCTAATTAAATTAATAAAAAAATGATAGACATTCTTTAAACATAAATAAAAGTTTAAAAAATATCTATTTCTTAATTTTTATCAAAAAAACAGTTTTTTAGTTTAAAAAGCTTTTTAGATAAACAAAAAATTTTACTACAATTTTGTTTTACTATGTGTGTTTTATTTATTCAGAGCACATATAAGCATTTCTAAATCTTCAATATACATAATGAGTACCTAGTAATTTTTTAAAATATTCTGCAATTTTACTTTGTGTATATTTAATAGCTTTAGTTTTAAAAAAATCAAATTCAACAAAATGTTGTCTTAGTTGTTTATGACGATTTAAGGCATCTAAAATAAAATATTTTTTATATTTCTTAAATAACTGATTATCAATTAACACATCACAATTACCGAAATAATATGGGATATGCTTAGAAAAATGTTTAAAAACATCTATGTAAATGTAATACTCTAATTTTGATTTATTAATAATAATAGCGTTACTGCTGTATTTTTTAATAAAAGTCTGATTACGTTTTAAAGCATTAATATCTCTTAGTGTCCAAAATAAAATATCGCTTTTTTTAGGCTGTTGCTTATTTGGATATTTCTGTACATAATGACTTATATTATCAAAATTTATTAATTTAAAATTAGCAACGCCAACTACTTTAAAATTAAAATTTAAAATATTTTTATAAGTCGTACCTTGTTTTGATTTTTTATAAAGAGCTATTAATATAGGAAATTCCATAGATTTAGAAGTTTGTGAAAATACCCCACTACTTATAACTTTACTATCAATAAGCTGATATTGTTTCATGAATTTTGTTAATAAGTTAAAGTTTGCTTTTTTAATTAGATAAGATAATGGATGAAGTACACAAATAATATCTGCTGACAGTTTTTGATAAGATAATAAAAAAGACATCCCTAAATCCCTTGTGAAAATATCAGCATCACAAGCAACTTTTTTATTCTTAATGCTTTTTCTAATAATAGAAGTCCTATCGTTATAAGGAGGATTACCTATAATACATAAAGGGTCGTTAGTCTTTATTTCATATTTTTTTCTATTTACTTGATAAAGAGCATTACTAACATAATAGTTCAAATCTGCTTTTTGTTTTGCAACTTTTATAGCTTGTGAGTCAATATCTGCACCGACTTGTTGGTATGGTCTGTATTCTTTAAAAAAATTACCATAACCACAAGAGCTATCTAAAATTACTGTCTTAAAATTTATATGTGGCTCAATCATATCCCACACAATATCAACATATTGGATATTAGTATAGTATGAACCTAAATTAACGCGTTGTTTATGATTTAAATGCCTTTGTTGATTTTTTGCCACTTTAAGTTTTGATTTTTTTGTTCTGTAAGCATATTTTTACATTTTTATCTTGCTGCTGTAAATTTATTATAAAAAATTACTCAGGGCGCATATGTGGGAATAATAAGACATCTTTTATTGATGGGGAATTAGTAAATAACATTACTAATCTATCAATACCTATACCTTCTCCTGCAGTTGGTGGCATACCATATTCTAAAGCACGGATGTAATCAGCATCATAAAACATAGCCTCATCATCTCCTGCATCTTTATTTGCTACTTGCTTTTTAAATCTCTTAGCTTGGTCTTCTGGGTCATTTAATTCTGAAAATCCATTAGCAATTTCTTGCCCACCTATAAATAATTCAAATCTATCAGTTAGAAATGGGTCATCATCATTTCGTCTTGATAATGGCGATACTTCATAGGGGTATGCTGTTATAAATGTAGGCTGGATTAATTTATCTTCAACTGTTTTTTCAAATAATTCAAGCTGGATTTTACCTATACCCCAGTTTTCAGCTACTGCAATATCAAAATTTTTAGCAGTATTTTTTATATTTTCATCATTCAAATCTTCTTTACTAAGGTCTTTGTTATATTTTAAAATTGCATCAAACAAGGTAAGATTTGTGAATTTCTTAGAAAAATCAAATTTCATATTCTGATATTCAATCACCTCTTTGTTACAAATATCTATTGCTATACTTCTTAGTAAATCTTCAGTTAAACTCATTAAATCATTATAATTTGCGTATGCTTGATAAAATTCAATCATAGTAAACTCTGGATTATGGGTGGTTGATAAACCTTCATTTCTAAAATTACGATTAATCTCAAAAACTCTTTCCAAACCACCAACTATTAATCTTTTTAAGTAAAGCTCTGGAGCAATTCTTAAATATAAGTCCATATCTAAAGCATTATGATGAGTGATAAATGGCTTAGCAGTAGCACCTCCTGGTACAACTTGCATCATTGGAGTTTCTACTTCTAAAAAATTTTTATCATTAAAAAATTTACGAATATAGTTAATAATCTTACTTCTTAATAAAAATACATCTTTTGATTTATTATTTACTATTAAGTCAACATATCTCCTACGATAACGAATTTCTTGGTCACTCAAACCATGAAATTTTTCTGGTAATGGGCGTAATGCTTTGGTTAATAATCTTATCTCTTTAACTCTTATTGATAATTCTTCTGTTTTAGTTTTAAATAAAACACCTACTACGCCAATAATATCTCCTATATCCCATTTTTTAAAATGATTGTTATAGATACCTTCTGCTAGCTCGTCACGATTAACAAAAATCTGTATTATTCCTGATGTATCTTTGATTTGAGCAAAGCTAACTTTACCCATAACTCTTTTTAGCATCATTCTGCCAGCTATTGTTACTATAATATTTTTCTCGTTTAAGTCTTCATTAGTTAGATTGCTATATTTTGTTAAAATATCATTTGCTAAATTAGTAGGCTTAAAGTCATTTACATAAGGGTCAGCTTCTTTTCTTAGATTTTTAAGTTTTGCTTTTCTTTCAGCAATTAATTTATTTTCTTCATCCACATTAATTCCTTTTTTACTTACAAATAGTAACTATTATTTTGCGATTAAAAGAGCCAGCCCTATGTTCATACAAAAATATACCCTGCCAAGTCCCTAAAGATAGATTAAAGTTTGTTATAGGTATAGTTTTAGAAACATCAGTCAAAATTGTTCTTATATGACCAGACATATCATCAAAACCTTCCATTTTGTGGTGATAATTAATATCATCATCAATCACATTTTTTTTAAAAAAATATTCTATATCGCGCAAAACATCTCTATCGGCATTTTCTGTAATCATAAGAGATGCAGAAGTGTGTCTAATAAATACATTACAAATACCAGTTTCAGTGTTTGCCTTTTTAACAACTGCATTTACCTTGTTAGTAATATCTATTATTTCTCTACCTGAGGTATTAATTGAAAAAATTGCTTGATAACTCACTTTAGTAATTCTTTAATTTTATTGCTGTCAACTTTAGTTGATTTTTTATTAGTGCCTTTTTTGATAGCTTTTAAAAATATAATTAAAATTATTAATAAAAATATAAATGGAGCAAACCATAATAAATAAGTATTTTTGCTAACTGGAGGGCTAAATGATGCAAAATCACCATATCTATCAGTCATAAATTTGACAATCTCAGCATCTTTTTTACCCTCTAATATCATTTCCTTTACTTTACTGCGTAAATCTTGTGCTAATGAAGCATTAGAGCCGCCTATACTTTGACCTTGACACACAGGGCAGCGAATCTCTTCAATAAGCTGTAAATATCTTTTGTGCTGTTCCTCTTTATTAAAATCTACTACTTCAATCTCAGAGGATAATGGTTGAAATAACAAAAATAGTGTTAAAAACTGAATAAAATAACGCATTATAAAATTAAATAAAAAACTATCAATTTTACCAATGCCATTATTAACTTTAGAGGATATTTTTTTAAGTTTTAGTGATAAACCTTTATTAGATAATGTAGCAGCAGTTATACATAAAGGTGACAAAATAGCTTTAATAGGTAGAAATGGTGCTGGCAAATCTACATTATTGCGTCTTATTGCTGGCATTATCAAACCTGATTTAGGTGAGGTAATAAAAAAAAATGATATTTCTATAAGCTATTTAGAACAAGATTTAATAATAGATGATAAGCAAACTTTATTTAGCATAGTTGCCCAAGGGTTAGCTGCAAAAGGTAAATTGATAAGTGATTATCAATTAGCCTTAGCAAATGATAACTTTGAAAAAGCAGCAATTTTACAAGATGAAATAGACAACACTAATTCTTGGCATTATATAAATGCAATAAATAAAATTATAATGCAGTTTGATTTAGACCCTAACCAACATTCATCAAATCTATCGGGAGGTATGAAAAAACGCTTAATGCTAGCAAAATCTTTAATAGCTGAGCCTGATGTGTTATTGCTTGATGAGCCTACTAATCATTTAGATATTAAATCAATACTGTATTTAGAAAAGTTATTAATAGAGCTAAATACTACATTAGTATTTATAAGCCACGATAGATCATTTGTGAAAAATATTGCTAACAAAATATTTGACCTTGATAGAGCTAAAATAAAAGTATTTTATTGTGATTATGAAAAATATCTTATAAGAAAAGATGAATTGCTAAATGCCGAACAATTAGCACAAAAACGCTTTGATAAAAAACTCAGCCAAGAAGAAGCTTGGATAAGACAAGGAGTAAAAGCAAGAAGAACTCGCAATGAGGGTAGAGTAAAAGCTTTAAAAAAAATGCGCAAAGAATACCTAAATAGTAGGGCTGTAAGCGGTAATGCTAAGTTTCATGAAATAAAACCAGAATACAGCTCTAAAATAGTTTTTGAAGTTAATAATATAAGTTATGAAATAAATAATTTAAAACTTATTAATAATTTTTCAACTTTGATTTTACGCGGTGACAAAATTGGCATAATAGGGGGCAATGGTGTTGGTAAAACCACATTTATTAAAGTTTTATTAGGCGATATCCAATCAACAAGCGGTGATATTAATAGGGCGCAAAATATTAAACTTGCTTATTTTGACCAGATGCGTGAAATTGAAAATCTTAATATTACTGCAATGGATTATGTATCAGGTGGTAGAGATAGGATAGATATTAATGGCAGAAGCACGCATATTATTGGATATTTAAGAAATTTCCTATTTACTTCAAAACAAGCAAGAGCTCCAATATCATATTTATCAGGTGGGGAAAAAAATCGTTTAATATTAGCAAAAATACTTAGTCAAAATGCTAATTTGCTAGTGCTTGATGAGCCAAGTAATGATTTAGATGTTGAAACTTTAGAATTATTAGAAGATATGCTTTCAAATTACAAAGGCACTTTAATAGTGATATCTCACGACAGAGCTTTTTTAAATAATATTGTTTCTTCAACTATTGTTTTTGAAACTATAGGAGATATAAAACAATACGCTGGGGGCTATGATGATTATTTAATACAAAGAAAAGCAACTAACACCACTAAACAAGATAAAAATAATCAAATAAAAAATGCAACTAAAGTTGATAGAAATGTAACTAATATAAATAAAAGAAAAATAGCAAATATAGAAAAAGAAATAATTAAAATTGAAAATAAAATTAATAGCTTACAAGCAAAAATAAGCCAAGATGATTTTTATAAAAATACTGATGCAATAGTTAAAGAAACTTTAGGACAATTACAAAATTTAGAAGATAATTTAAATTTACTTTATAAACAATGGGAAGATTTAGAATAAAATGACTAATACATCTTTGATAGTAGATTTAGACCATACTTTAATAAATACTGATTTATTATTTGAATCTAGTATAACCTTAATCAAAAGAAACCCTTTTACTTTGTTTGCTATACCTTTTTGGCTTATTAAAGGCATGGCAAATTTAAAACAAAAAATAGCTGATAGAGTTGATTTAGACATAAAAAAACTACCTTATAATAAAAAAGTTATAGAATATATAAATATAAGAAAATCAGCAGGTGATAATATAATACTTGCAACCGCATCACACTATAAATATGCAAATCAAGTGGCAGATTATTTAAATATATTTGATGGAGTTTTAGCAACTGATGCTAAATTTAATTTATCGTCACATAATAAAGCTAAAGAATTAGTTAGGATTTATGGTGAGAAAAATTTTGATTACATAGGTGATCATAAAAGAGATATTCCAGTATGGGATGTTAGTAATATAGCTATTTTAGTGAATGTAAAACCACAAGTTGAAAATAAATTGAGTAATATAAAAAAAATAAAGATTTGAAATATTTATTAGTGTCCTTCTATCAAATAAGATAAAAACCACAAAAAAGTTCCTGTTAATGTTAGCCCAATTAAACTAAAAAGAAATACTTTTAAAAAGCTTAAATTTATTTGAGTAATTTTATTAGTAATAAACCAGACAACATAGCTAAAAAGTAGAATAAAAAGTAAAAATCTTATAATCATCTTAAAAATTATACATTAGTGAAAATTAAAAGCCTGTAAACTAAATTGTGTAAATGCTCATAATTTATATTATATCTTGGCTTTTCTCATAAATTATCAGCTAATAATTCTTTTGCTGTTTTTATAGTGTAATCTGAAGCCTTACTGCCAGCTAACATTTTAGCAATTTCATTTACTCTATTTTCTTTTGATAATTGCTCTACATTACTTACAGTGCTATCTTTTCTAGTTATTTTTTCTACTTTAAATTGTTGTCTACCTAATGCTGCAACTTGTGCGAGATGAGTTATACAAATGATTTGGTTCATTTTAGATAGCTCTTTTAATTTTTCTCCAACTATATTTGCGATATTGCCGCTTATGCCAACATCAACCTCATCAAACACTAGAGTTGATGAATTAGTAATATTCTTTTTATCTTTACTAGCAACAACAAATATTGCTAAGCTGATTCTAGATAACTCCCCGCCTGATGCCACTTTATTTAATGCT
This sequence comes from uncultured Thiotrichales bacterium, assembly GCA_964508055.1. Taxonomy (GTDB): domain Bacteria; phylum Pseudomonadota; class Gammaproteobacteria; order PS1; family Pseudothioglobaceae; genus CAZDRI01. Next base: position 11,039 of record CAZDRI010000009.1, on the reverse strand, counting down.
TTAAAATTATCACCAGTATTTGTTTTTATTAAAAATTTAATATCTTCATTACCGTTTAAATGTATGCCTTTTTCTTTTTTAGAAAGTTTAACTTTAAATTCACTATTAGTCATGCCTAATATCTGCACAAGTTTTGTTATTTTTTTTTGAAATTTAACAGCATAATCATTTCTTATTTTTGTTAGCTTATTAGACTCTTGGTAATATTTATTTTCTATTGAAGCTAATTCTATTTTTAATTCTTCATAGTTTTCATTAGTTAAATTAATATTAATTAACTCTTGTGTTAATTCATTTTGCTTTTGCAATAAACTTGTTATGTCCACTTTATGTTTTCTTGCTAACTCATAGAATTCTTCAAGTCTTAAGTTTATACTTTGTGCTTGTTCCTCATCAAAAGATAGTGAGTTTAAATAATTATTAAGCTCGTAGATGCTCTCTTTAACTTGTATTTGAGTAGTTGTTAGTAACTCACTTACATTTTTAAGTTCTTTATCAAATTTTGCTGTATCTATTAGTTTTGAAGATAAAGCTGTAAGCTGATTGTAAACCCCATTTTCTGATTCTAATTGGTTGATAATGCTAGCTATATCATTAGCTAATGTTTGAAAATTAGTTATTTTTTTATGTTTATCTTCTATAGTTTCTAATTCTTCTTTAGCTAATTTTGCATCTGTAAACTCTTTTAATTGATATTCTAATATTTCTTTTTGTTGTTGTTTTAGGCTTTTAGAATTACTAATATTTTCTATTTTATTTTGAATTATTTTATGTTTTCTTGTTAATGAATTTAAATTGCTAACTAAATTTACGCTATTTGCATAATTATCTAATAAATCTCTTTGTTGAGTTTGCTTTAATAAAGATTGATGTTCATTTTGACCATGAATATCAATTAACAACTCTGTTAATTCTCTAATTAAAATAAGCGGCACTAGCACATTATTTATAAATGCTTTAGAGTTAGCATTTTTAATAATTAATCTTCTAACAATACATTCATTAGCAGATAATAGTTCTTTTTCTTTTAAAAGATTTTTAGCTTGAATATTATTGTTAATATCAAATTCTGCAATAATTTCAGCACGGTCTTTGCCTTTTCTAAGTAAATCTTTATCTACTCTTTCTCCAAGTATTAAATTAAGCGCTTTTATTAATACCGATTTGCCTGCACCAGTCTCACCAGTTACAGTAGTCATACCTTTTTTAAAATCTATATTAGTGTTTTCAATGACAGCTAAATTTTTAATACTTATACTAGTTAGCATTATTAATTATAATTTTCCACCCCAATGCAGTTTTGAACGAATCACATTAAAGTAATCATAGTTTTTAGGGTGTAGGAGTTGTACATAATTTTCATGTTCACTTATAGTTAAATATTGACCAGGTTTTAGCACTACTTCAATTTGACCATCTAAGCTTACAGTGGCACCCATAGTTTCATTTACATAAATATTAATTTTGCTTTGAGCGGATACTACTAGTGGTCTATTACTTAAAGTATGAGGACATATAGATACTAATACAACAGAATCTAATTCTGGATGCATAATAGGACCGCCACTTGAAAGAGCGTACGCTGTTGAACCAGTAGGTGTAGAAACTATAAGACCATCAGAGTGTTGACTGTTTACAAATTTATCATCAATATAAACTTCAAACTCTATCATTCTTAAACTTTCCTGTTTATGGACTACTACATCATTAAAAGCACAATGCTTTGTTATTAACTCATCATCGCTATCAAATACCTGGCATGAAAGTAAGTTTCTTTTTTCTTTAACAAATTCTTTATTTAAAACTTCTTCAATTACATCATACATATCTTGGGGTAGGACATCTACTAAAAAACCTAATCTCCCTAAGTTTACGCCTAAAATAGGGATGCTATCATTTATAAACTCTCTTGCAGTACTCAATAAACTGCCATCTCCTCCTACTACTATTATTAAATCAGCTTTACTTCGTATTTTTTCCACATCATAAACTGTCTTAATAGCAATATTATTAAGAAATTCAGCTAGTTTTAAAATAGTTTTTTCACTGGTAAAATCATTAGGTTTAGAAATAAGACCAATAGTATTAAACATACTTGATAAATTTTATAAAAGCCTCAAATATACCAAAACATAATTTACTTAGGAGACAAAATGACAGCAAAAGAAAAAAAAGAACATAAATCTACTAATATAAAAAGTAAAAAAACTAAAAGTGTCAATAAAAGCAAAGCAAAAAAAGATAATATTAAACAGCAGCTATTAGACGCTCAACAGTCTGCAAAAAACAGCTGGGATAAAATAATAAGATTACAAGCAGAAATAGAAAATATTAAAAGAAGAAATTTAAAAGATTTGGAAAATGCCCACAAATTTGCTATGGAAAATTTTGTAAAAGAATTATTGTCAGTAGCTGATAGTATGCAAATGGGCATTGATTCAGTTAATAGTAAAGATGTTAAATTAGATACTATTGTAGAGGGTATTAAAACCACTCAAAAAGCATTGACAAGCATTTTTAACAAGTTTGGAGTAGAAATGCTAAACCCTAAAGGTGAGAAATTTAATCCTGATTATCATCAAGCAATAACTATGTTAGATGATGACAAAAAAGAATCTAATACTATAAAAGATGTTATCCAAGTAGGATACACTCTAAATGGTCGCCTAATTAGACCAGCAATGGTAGTTGTGATAAAATAATTTTTATTTTTTTTAGGGTAAAAGATGATAGAAAAATTAAAGCTTATAATATTATTGCTTACAGTATCTTTTTGTGCTGAAAGTGTAGTGGCTAATAATTTTTTTGATGACCACTTTAATGACTTTACTGAAGATTTAGAAACAGCAAAAGAAGAAGGTAAGCAAGGAATATTCTTATTTTTTCATTTAAGCGATTGTCCTTTTTGCGACAAAATGAGAAAAAAGGTGTTAAGTCAAGAGCATGTTAGAGATTATTTTAAAAAATATTTTTTAAGTTTTGAAGTGGATGTAGAAGGTGACTTAGAAATAGTAGATTTTAAAGGCAATGATACAATTGAAAAAGATTTTGCCTTTAAACATAACAGAGTAAAAGCAACTCCAGTATTAGCATTTTTTGACTTAAATGGTAAGAGGGTTGTTAGAAGAACAGGATTTGCTAATGAAAAAGAGTTTATGTTATTGGCTAAGTATGTAGTTGGCAAGGTCTATTTAAATGAAAATTTTGTGCGTTATAAACGCAAACATCTTTATAAATGAATAAAATATTATTTTTTTTTTTATTATCAGCTAGTGTATCTGCAAATGTGTTAGATAATCCTCTGACCTTGGGTAAGGCACTTGAGATTGCCAGGATAGAAGGTTTAGCTGAGATAAAAACTAAACTAGATATTGAACTGCTTAATATTGAGCTTAATAATAAAAAAAATGTTTTTAATGCTAAATATAGTTTAGAAGCAAGAACAGGTCAAAGAGAAAGCTATCTTTTAAGAGAAGATGACAATCAAGGTTTTTTACACATTAATAAACTGTTTTATGATGAAGAGGCAAATGTAGAAATAAATTCTAAAAAAATATTACTAACAAGCCAAAAAACATATCTAAAAAAGATTTTTATTGAACGCAAAATAAATGTTATGCGTACTTTTTTTGATACATTAAGTGCAGATTTAGAATATTATTATCGGGATGAGGCTCTAGCTATGGCTGCAGTTAGGAGTAATAGGGCTGAAGATTATATACCTTATGGCACCTCATCAGATGTTGAAGTTTTAAAAAATAGCAGCAAAATGCTTGAAGAGTTTAATTTAAGACTACAAGTTGAATCAAAACAACGCTTACATAGAGCTAAACTTGCTGAGCTTTTAAATAGTAGAGATAATTTACCAGATAAACTAATTCGTCCTGATTTAAGTACCTATTGGGATAGGGAGGTTATAAGTTTTGAAAAAATTAAAGAGAATGTATTGACTAATAATTTAGATTTAAATATTATGTATGCTAGTTTAAAAAGCCTTAAAGAGGAACTACAAAATAAAAAAAAAGATTACCAAGTTAAAATTGATGGTGATATTAGGTTAGGTGAACAAAGTTATTCAAGGGAGAAAGAAGGGCAGTGGCGTTTTGGTGTGAACTTATCTGTGCCATTATATGATGGTGGAGATAAAGAATATGAGATTAAAAAACTTGAATTAGAAATCAAAAGTAAAGAAATTGAAATAGAAGAATTTAAAGCACAATTAAACATTGATGTTTTAACATTATGGCTATCTTTAAATGAATTAAAAAATAACAAGATTGCCCTACAAAAAAAGTTAGAGTATAAAGATTTATACTTAGAGAAAGCAAGAGCAAATTATGAAATGAATATAAAAAGTGATTTAGGCGATGCCATGACAGAATTAACAAAAAGCGAATGGTTATATGCTAAAAATGAATTTGATTTTGTAATTACTTGGGAAAAGCTAAATTTATTAGCAGGAGGAAAATTATATGAGATTTAATAAGTATTTGTTCTTAAGTTTATTTTTAAGTTTTAATGTTAGTGCCTTAGGGGTATATCCTGAAGTATCAGCTAAAATCATATCAATAGCTAATGTAGGGGCTGTTATTGATAAGGGTGAAGTATTAGTACAATTAGATGATAGACAAGCAAAGTTGCAAATTAAAAAACTACAAGCAGAATTAAAAATAAAAAAACAATCATTGGATGATTTGGAATTAGAATATGAGAATGCTTTAGAGCTTTATGAAAGTACAGTTATTGCAAAAAGAAAATTAGATGTTGCAAAAATAGCTAGAGATAATGCTGAAACAGAATATAATATTAAAAAAATAGAATTAGAAATTGCAAAAATAGAATTAGAAAAGTATAAAATTATGGCACCTTTCAAGTCTAAAGTAATATCTCATTCTGATAAAAGAAATGTAACCAATATTAACTCATCCAAACTTTTGATGATGATAGAAAAGGAATAGCATAACTTTATATTTTTATGATTAAAAAACTAATATCAATAGCTCTTATATTATTCACACAAAATTTATTTGCTAATTTATTGCAGCCTGATGAGGCATTTAAACTACAAGCTAAAGTAGATAATAATAAAGTTATCCTAAATTGGGAAATCGCTGAAGGTTATTATTTATATAAAGATAAAATTAAAATTACCACAGATTTATCAACATTGTTAGCAGACGCTAAGTTTTCTGCTAATGGTAAGGTTATAACTGATGACTTTTTTGGAAAAGTAGAAATATATCGTAATAATGCAAACATAGTAACAGACATACTGCAATCTAAAAGTAAAGATTTTATTATCAGTGTTTCCTATCAAGGTTGTGCAGATATTGGAGTATGTTATCCGCCTATAAATAAAAATATTAAACTCAGTATTGCTAATTTTAATAATAATAAATTTGTTGCCGATAAAGCTAGTAGCCTTATCAATAAAGCTACAAGCAAAATGTCTAATATTATTGCAAATGCTACTGATAAGGTTAAAGGTAAAGCAGATAATTATTTAGCTGATAATTTTAAAGATGATGAAGAAGAGCTTTTACCTGGAGAACAGGCTTTTGAGTTTTTTATAGTTGCAACTAGCGATAATAACTTAATTGCTAATTGGGATATTAAAAAAGGATATTATCTTTATAAGGATAAAATTAAATTTAATATTACTGGTGCGGAAATTGAAGATGTTATTCTACCTAAAGGTAAAATTAAAAATGACGAGTTTTTTGGTAGGGTAGAAATATATCGTAATCTCTTAGAAGCAAAAATAATATTAAAAAATATAACGAGTCAAAATATAAAGATAGAAGCAAAATATCAAGGTTGTGCAGATATTGGAGTGTGTTATCCCCCTCAAACTACTAATGTTGACATAATATTAACATCTAAACCAAAAAGCATAGAAAAAACAACTGCTAGTAAGAGTTTAGCTAATGATAAGGAAGAATTTGTATCAGAACAAGATAGTATTGCCAATCTCTTAAAACAAGACAATATTTGGTGGGTATTATTAAGTTTTTTTGGCTTTGGCTTACTTTTATCATTTACTCCATGTGTATTTCCTATGATACCAATTTTATCTGGAATTATTACTGGTCAAGGTGCAAATATAACCACTAAAAAAGCTTTTAGCTTGTCTGTAATATTTGTACTTTCAGTATCAATTGTTTATTCTTTGTTTGGCATGCTGGCAGGGTATCTTGGTGAAAACTTACAAATATTTTTTCAAAACAAATGGACTATTATTAGTTTTAGTGCTGTGTTTGTTTTATTAGCTCTTTCAATGTTTGGTTTTTATGACATCCAAATGCCTAAAATATTCCAACAAAAAGCAGCCGAAATTAGTAATAAACAAAAAGGAGGCAGTATTGTTGGAGTAATGATTATGGGTGCACTATCAGCATTAATAGTCGGACCATGCGTTGCAGCACCACTATCTGGGGCATTAATATATATAGGGCAAACAGGAGATATAGTATTAGGAGGTCTTGCTTTATTTGTACTTAGCTTAGGAATGGGTTTTCCTTTAATTTTAATTGGTGCTTCAATGGGCAAATTGTTGCCAAAAGCAGGTTCTTGGATGAATGCTGTAAAAGCAGTTTTTGGGGTTTTAATGTTAGCAGTAGCTATTTATTTATTAGAAAGAATACTAAGCTCTTATATAACATTAATACTATGGGCTAGTTTAATTACAATATCTGCAATATATATGGGTGCGCTTGATTCTTTAAGACCAGGAGATAATCTATGGAGAAGATTATTTAAAGCTCTAGGGTTGATACTTTTAGGCTATGGTCTAATGTTATGGCTTTTAGTTGCAAGAGGTGGTGGCGATATGTTTCAACCTCTATCACATTGGAATATCAGTCAAAGTCAACAACAAGAAATTAAACATTTAAGTTTTAAAAGAATTAAATCAAGTGCTGATTTAGATAATTATTTAAGTAATGCCGACAATAAATTAGTAATGATTCATTTTTATGCTGACTGGTGTATATCTTGTAAGGTATTAGAAAAATTTGTTTTTTCTGATGTAAAAGTTATTAATGCATTAGAAAATTCAATAACATTACGGGCAGATGTAACTAAAAATGATGTTTATGATAAGGAACTTATGCAAAGGTTTGATATAATTGGTCCTCCAGCAATTTTATTTTTTAAAGATGGTAAGGAAATAAAAAATATGCGTCTTGTTGGGGAGTTAGACGCAGATGAATTTTTAAGTCACATCAATAGAGTCCTTTGAATATAAATAAAGCTTAGGGTCTTAACTACATAAATCTTCTTAAGCTTGTTTATACTATTATGAAAAATAAAAATCATACAATAAATATAAAAGCTGATAATATTCATAAAGAATTTCCTAAAGTTGGTAAAGTTTTAAGAGGTATTTCCTTTGTAGCCAATGATGGCGAAGTTATTGCAATTTTAGGCTCAAGCGGTTCGGGTAAATCAACTTTTCTTAGATGTTTAAATCTTTTAGAAATACCAAATAAAGGTGATTTAGAAGTGTTAGGAGAGCAAGTTAAGTTTACTACTAAAAATGGCTTATTAGAAGTTGCAGACCAGCATCAGCTTATTGAAATAAGAAAAAAAATGGCGATGGTTTTTCAACATTTTAATTTATGGACTCATATGACAGTTATAAAAAATGTAGCTGCTCCATTAATGTATGTTTTTAAACTTAATAAAAAAGAAGCATACGCAAAGGCAGAGCATTATTTAAATAAAGTAGGAATGTATAAGTTTAAAGAAAGTTTTCCAGTGCAAATATCAGGAGGGCAAAAACAAAGAGTTTCTATTGCTAGAGCATTGTCAGTAGATCCAAGAATAATTTTATTTGATGAACCTACCTCAGCCTTAGACCCAGAGTTAGTCAATGAGGTGCTAAAAGTAATCCAAAATTTGGCGGAAGAGCAACGCACATTAGTAATTGTAACTCATGAAATGGCATTTGCAAAAGAAGTCTCACATAGGTGTATATTCTTAAAAGAAGGTAAAATAGAAGAACAAGGCGAGACAAAGGAAATGTTTACTAAGCCAAAAACCCAAGCGTTTAAAGATTTTATTGCGCATAGTAAGCATTAAATTATTTATTAACAGGAGTAAAAATGAAAAAAAACACTTTAAAAACAATATTAGGATTATTAACAGTTTTATTTATAAGCACATCCTATGCTAAAGACTGGAAAACTATAAGAATAGGAGTAGAAGGAGCATATCCTCCTTATAGCCAAACAAATCCTGATGGTTCAGTTACAGGTTTTGATATTGACATAGCTAATGCTCTATGTGCTGAAATTGGCGCTAAATGCGTATTAGTTGTGCAAGATTGGGATGGTATGATTCCATCGTTATTAGCTAGGAAGTTTGATGCTATCATTGCTTCTATGTCTATAACAGAAGAGCGTAAAAAAAGAGTAGATTTTACTAATAAATATTATTCTTCTCCAGCAAAGTTTGTGCGTAAAAAAGGTTCAGGAATAGTTATTTTAAACTCAATATTAAAAGGCAAATCAGTAGGAGTTCAAGAAGAAACTATTATGGATAGGTTTGTTACTGATAATTGGGGAGATATAGTTAAAGTTAGGCGTTATGGCTCACAAGAAAAAGCAAACTTAGACTTAATATCAGGTAGGTTAGATTTAGTTTTTTCAGAAATAGCACCAGCTAAAGATTTTATTAAATCGGACTCTGGTAAAGGTTTTGAACTTGTTGGTCCAAGTTATTCAGAAAAAAAATGGTTTGGTGAAGGCATAGGTATAGCTATTCGTAAAAAAGACCAAGAACTTAAAGAGAAGCTAAATAAAGCAATTGTTTCAATAAGAAATAATGGCGTATATAAAAAAATCCAAGATAAATATTTTGACTACGATATTTATGGAGAAGAGTAAGTTTGTTATTAGAGTTTATACCTAACTTATTAAAAGGAGCGTCGCTAAGTCTTATAGTTGCGCTCCTATCTCTACTCTTTTCTAGTATATTTGGTTTGCTGTTTGCTTTAATGTCTTTATCAAAGAATAAAGTAGTTAGCATTTTTGCAAAAGTTTATGTTGTCATTGTAAGAGGTATTCCAGATTTAGTCCTAATGCTGTTAATTTTTTATGGCGGGCAAATGCTTGTTAATGAATTAACAGATTTTTTAGAATGGGATTATGTTAATGTAAGCTCTTTTGTAGCAGGTGTGTTTACCTTATCATTTATATTTACTGCTTTTATGTCAGAGACTTTTAGAGGAGCAATTATTGCTGTAGATAAAGGGCAAATGGAAGCAGCATATTGCTATGGGTTTTCAAGAAAAAAAATAATAATAACAATATTAATTCCACAAATGATGCTACATGCACTTCCAAGCTATACTAATAATTGGTTAGTATTGTTAAAAGCAACAGCATTATTATCAATTATTGGTTTACATGACTTAATCTATATAAGTGCTTCTGCTAGTTCATCAACCCATCAACCATTTGTGTTTTATTTTGTAGCATCCTTATTTTATTTACTTATTACTTGGATTAGCACAAAGTTGTTAGATTATTTAAGAGCATATTATCACTTAGATAAAAATATAGCATAGTTATGGAAATTAGTTTTTTTACTGACAATTATATGATGTATTTAGAGGGAATTCTCTATACCATCTCTTTAACATTTGGCTCTTTAATTATAGGCGCAGCATTTGCTTTGTCATTGGCAATTTTAAAAGATAGTGATATTAAAATTATCAAATATTCATCGCGCGGCTTTATTTTTTATTTCAGAGGAACCCCTCTATTAGTTCAGATTTATCTAATATATAGTGGGCTTGCACAATTTAGTATAATTAATGAAACATTTTTGTGGTTTGCATTTTCAAATGCTTATTTTTGTGTATTTTTAGCTCTTATATTTAATACTGCAGCTTATGGTGCAGAAATTATTCACGGTGGTATAAAAGCAACTTCTCCTGGAGAAATAGAGGTAGCCAAATCTTTTGGCTTTAGTAAAAAACAATACTTCTTTAGAATTATTATGCCTAGTGTAGTAAGGAGAATCTTGCCAGCATATACCAATGAAACAATATTTTTAATGCAAGCTACAGCCTTAGCAAGCGTTGTAGGTGTTGTAGAATTGACAAAAGTAGCAAGTATATTAAACTCAAGGTTTTATGCTCCATTTGAGGCTTTTATTACTGCAGGAGTTTTTTATCTAGCATTAAGCTATATGATATTTTTAGTAGCTAGATTTTTAGAAAAAAAATTCAACAGACACTTAGCAGTTGTAATTTAAATTTTTATTATTGGATTATGTATCTAATTCTAAATAGCCCAAGTTGAATAAGTATGATTATTGCTGGAATTGATGAAGCCGGTAGAGGACCTCTTGCTGGAGATGTTGTAGCAGCAGTAGTAGTAATACCAAAAGATGTTAATATTAAAGGATTAACAGATTCTAAAAAAATAACTGCAAGCAAAAGAAATAAACTTTATGAAAAAATTATCTTAAGTTGTCATTATGCTATAGGTAGTGCAAATGTTGTAGAAATAGATAAGTTAAATATTTTTCAGGCTACTCTTTTAGCAATGCGAAGAGCTCTTGATAATTTAAATATTGATTATGATAAAGTTTTAGTAGATGGCACCCACTGTCCAATAGCTGAGAATTGTCAAGCAATTATAAAAGGAGATTTAACTGAAGATGTAATTAGTGCTGCATCTATTGTAGCTAAAGTTACTAGAGATAAGCAAATGGAAGTTTTAGATAGAAAATATCCTAATTATAGTTTTAAACAACATAAAGGCTATGCTACTAAAGGACATATTGAGGCATTATATAAATACGGTGTTATAAAAGGTGTGCACAGGTTATCTTATGCCCCAGTTAAAAAAGCAAAAGAGTGTTGTGAAATGTAAAAAGCACATTTTACAACATCTTTACCCAAGTTGTTTGTATGAGGAAGGGGGCAAAATCAATAAGTTAACCCTTCCTCAAACCCCAAGCAAATATCCGCTCGTTCCCAAGCTCCTGCTTGGGAATGCATCTTCCAAATGACATTGCATCCTCCA
>CAZDRI010000008.1:0-53181 GCA_964508055.1 uncultured Thiotrichales bacterium | reverse complement strand
AAATATTCTAAATTAAATTTAGTATTTTGCTGTTAATTCAGGTTGGACTAAATAGCTATTTTATTTTTGCTAAATTTAACTTCTTTTAATGATTCTTTTGGGTAATTTACTTTTACAATATCCCAGTTTTTATCATCTAAATTAGTTATTTTTGTTGCAATTAAATTTTTCTGTTTAGGGTTAAAACTATTTATATACCAACCTTTTTTAAGCTCTAAATTTAAATAATATGTTTTTTTACTAGATTCTTCTCTATATACATTTTCAATTTTCTTTAACTCAATCCTAACATTAGCGTTATAAATATATTTGATTTTAGAATTATCATTAAACAAATCTTTAATTTTAAGCATCATTGCTGCATAATTATTTGGAAATTGATTAATGTCTTCAGAGAAAGTAAGTATTAATTTTTCAGCTTTTGTTTTATAATTTTTAATACCAATAGCTTGATAAAGGCGAATTAAGTTATTAAAAGAAATAGCGTTTGCAGAAGCAATAGCTCCATCATTTCCTTGTTTTAACTTCATCCTTAAATTGGGGGTTTTTATATTAGAAAAAAAAGCAAAATTTTCATAATCCCAAAACTTTGCTATTTGAGTTTTGTTAAGTTTTTCTGCTTTAAACAACCAACTTCTATCATGTGTATAGTCATATAGGTCTAAATAAGCCTGTATTAAATAAGCATAATCTTCTAACATAGCATCAATCTCTACTTTAGTATTTAACATTATGCGTTTTAAAGAGTTATTTTTAATAAAATTACTTTCTATAAATTTAATACTTTTAAAAGCTATATTAATATATTTTTTGTCGTTTAATATTCTTGCTGCTTTTATAAAACTACTTATCATCATTGCATTCCAAGAAAGGATAATCTTATTATCTAATAGAGGTTTTTCTCTTTTTTGTCTAGCTTGGTAAAGTTTTAATAATATGGTGTCAATTATGCTTGTTAAATTATCTTTATTCAAATTGTTTTCTTTAGCATATTGCTCTATAGTTTTATGATAATAAATAATGTTTTTACCTTCAAAATTGCCATTTTTAGATATGTTAAAAATAGCAGTTGTGAACTGGAATTCTTCTTTATTAAGGATATTTTTTAATTCCTCTATATCCCATATAAAGAATAAACCTTCTACACCTTCGCTATCTGCATCAGTTGCTGAATAGAAGCCATTATTTTTATCCATCATTTCATTTATTACATAATCTAAGGTTTTTAAAGCAACTTTTTTATAATTTACTATTTTCGTTAATTCATAAGCTGTCATATAAACTTCAGCTAATTGTGCTTGGTTATAAAGCATTTTTTCAAAATGTGGAATTAACCACATATTATCAATAGCATAACGATGAAATCCTCCACCGACTACATCATAAATTCCGCCTCTTGCCATAGCATCAAGTGTTGTAGTGATAGCATTTAATTTTGTAGCATCAGGTTTTTTTCTTTGAGCTTCTAACAATAATAACAGCATAGTTTCATTAGGAAATTTAGGAGCAATGCTAAAACCACCATTAAAACTATCAAAATTTTCTAATATAGCAGTAACTGATTTATCAAAGAATTCTGCATTTAATTCAAAACTTCTTTTATCAATAAATTTAGTTTGTTGTAATATTTTTTCTACTTTATCAGCATAAGTAGTGATTTTTTTAGGATTGTTAATCCATAAATCTTGTAATTGAGACACTGTGTTTAATAAATTTTCTTTTGATAAATATGTGCCAGCAAAAAACACTTTACCATCAGGAGTTAATATGACATTTAAAGGCCAGCCTCCAGATCCTGTAAGTAATTGTGCTGCGTTCATAAATAACTCATCAATGTCAGGGCGGACCTCTCTATCAACTTTGATAGCTATAAAATTTTTATTTAGAATTTTTGCTACATCAATATCATCAAAACTTTCTTCCTCCATAACATGACACCAATGACAAGTAGAATAACCTATTGACAAAAATATAAGTTTATTCTCTTTTTTTGCTATTTTAAAAGTATCATTATTCCACGCATGCCAGTTTAGGGGATTATGAGCGTGTTGCAATAAGTAAGGTGATTTTTCAAAAATTAATTTGTTTATAAATTTAGGCGAGCCATCAGCATTTATATGTTTACTTCTTATTTGATAATTTTCACCTTTAGCTAAATAAGCTTTGTGCAAATCATTTATTGCATATGAAAAATTCATAAATAAAAATATTATAAGAAACTTTATCACTTATTTTTTAAAGCTAATCTAATAATTTCCTCAGTAGTAAGATTGTTGCCTGATACCTTTTTAATCATATTTTCTGCCTCTTTACGATTAAATCCTAATACTAAAAGAGCTGCTATAGCACTTTCATTATTTTTATTAATAGTAGTTACTTGGAGCTGATAATCAGGTTTAGATGTTAATTCTAATTTTTCAAATCTGTCTTTTAATTCTACTACCATTTTTTGAGCAGTTTTAAGCCCAACCCCAGGAGTTTTTTGTAAGGTTTTATAATCACTTGCAGACACACAGCTTAATAATTCACTAACAGATAAACTAGATAATATTGCAAGAGCAACTTTAGGACCTACACCATTTACTTTTATTAAAGTTTGAAATAATGTCCTTTCATCTTTAGTTACAAAACCATACAAGCTATGAGAATCTTCACGCACAATTAGCTCTGTGTAAAGAGATATATTTTTAACTTTATTTGGTATTTGGTAAAAAGAAGACATAGGGCAATAGACACTATAACCAACACCATTTACATCTAATAATAATTCTGGTGGATTTTTCTCTATTAAAACCCCTGTTAATTTAGATATCATAACCAGGGATATTTGTCAAAATATTTGCTTTCAAATTCTTTTATTTCATCAATATATTTTAAGGTAATGCCAATATCATCTAAGCCATTAATTAAACGATATTTAAACTCTTCTTCAATATGAAAAGTATAAGTTCTAACATTAGTTTTAATGATTTGTTTTTTTAAATCTATATTCAATTCACCATCATAGTTAAATAGCTCATCCATAATATCATTATTTTGTATTATTGGAAGTATGCCGTTTTTAAAGCAGTTTGAATAAAAAATATCTGCAAAACTTGGTGCAATTATAGCTCTAAATCCATAATCTTTTAATGCCCACGGAGCATGTTCTCTAGAAGAACCACAGCCAAAATTATCTCTTGCGATAAGTATTCTTGCATTTTTATATTTGGGGTTATTTAGAATAAAATCAGGGTTTATTTTGCGTTTTAAGTTATTAGAGTCAACATCACCATAGTCTAAATATCTCCAAGAATCAAAAAGATTATCTCCAAATCCAGTGCGTTTAATTGATTTTAAAAATTGTTTGGGAATGATAGCATCAGTATCAACATTTGCTTTATCTAAAGGCAATGCTATGGAAGTTAGAGTTGTAAATTTTTCCATTGAGAATAAAATCATTAAAATATAAAAAAATAATTATATAGAAACCATAGGCTAAAATACAATTAAAGACTGAATATACATTCAATACATATTGTATTTTTTATCATAAATATTTTTATTAATTTATGTTTTGTTACTTTTTAGAGATTATAAATTGTGAGTGTTTACGCACTAGCTTACAAAATCAAATATTTTATTGTGTTTGACTCTTATTTTCTAAAGCAATTTTAAAAACTTCATCTATCCATCTTACTTTTTTAATTTTTAGTTTTTTAACTATGTTTTCAGGTATTTCTGACAGTTCTTTAGCGTTTTCTTCAGGTATTATTACTGTCTTAATTCCACCTCTTAGCGCTGCCAAAAGTTTTTCTTTAAGTCCTCCAATTGGAGTAATCTCTCCGCGTAGTGTGATTTCACCAGTCATAGCAACATTTGCTTTTACTTTGCGATTAGTTAAAACAGAAGATATTGCAGTGCACATAGCAGCCCCAGCACTAGGTCCATCTTTTGGAGTAGCTCCATCAGGAACATGAATATGAATATCTAATTTTTCATAAAAATTATCTTTAATTTTTAATTCTTTTGCCCTTGAGCGAATAACACTCATTGCTGCTTGAATTGATTCCTGCATTACATCACCAAGTTGACCTGTATAAATTAGCTTACCTTTGCCTCTATTTGCTGTTGCTTCAATTGTAAGCAAGTCTCCACCAACTTCAGTCCAAGCAAGACCACAAACTTCACCAATCTGATTTCTATCTTCAACTATTCCAAAACGATATTTTCTGACACCTAAATATTTACCTATATTTTTATCATTTATGATAATTTTTTTGTTTTGTTTTTTTAATAAAATATTTTTAACGACTTTTCTACATATTTTTGATATTTCTCTATCTAAATTTCTAACACCAGCTTCTCTAGTGTAATACCTAATAATTTCTAATATTGCACTATCTTTAAACCCAATTTCTGTTTCTTTTAAGCCATTATTTTTAAACTGTTTGGCTATTAAATATTGTTTAGCAATTTCTAATTTTTCACCTTCGGTATAACCGGGTAATTGAATTATTTCCATTCTATCTAAAAGTGCATGAGGTATGTTTAAGGTATTAGCTGTAGCTAAAAACATTACTTGTGATAAGTCATAATCTACCTCTATGTAATGATCATTAAAGACATTGTTTTGTTCTGGGTCTAAAACCTCTAGTAGAGCTGAAGAGGGGTCACCTCTAAAATCCATAGACATTTTGTCCACTTCATCAAGTAGAAAAAGTGGGTTTTTTACTTTTACTTTTTGCATTTTTTGCATAATAGTTCCAGGCATAGCACCTATATAAGTTCTGCGGTGACCACGGATTTCAGCTTCATCTCGAACACCTCCTAATGCCATGCGAATATATTTGCGATTAACAGCTCTTGCGATAGATTCACCTAATGATGTTTTACCAACTCCTGGTGGTCCTACAAGGCACAATATATTTGCTTTATTATTGCTAACTCTTGATTGAACTGCTAAATGCTCTAATATTCTTTCTTTGACTTTATCTAAACCATAGTGGTCATTATTAAGTATTGTTTCAGCTTTTGCTATATTTTTATTAGTTCTAGTTTTTTTATACCAAGGGACATTACAAAGATTTTCAATATAGTTCCTAATAACAGCAGCATCAGAAGATTGAGGAGACATTTTTTGTAATTTTTTAAGCTCTGAATTTGCTTTTTCATTAGCATCTCTGCTCATTTTAGAGTTTTTTATTTTGGTCTTAAGTTCAGCTATTTCATTACTATCAATATCACCTAATTCCTTTTGAATAGATTTCATTTGCTCATTTAGATAATATTCGCGCTGGTGATCTTCCATTTGTTTTCTAATTCTGCCATGTATTTTTTGTTCAATATCTAAAATATCATTCTCTGCTTGAATCAAAGTTAAAAGTTTTTCTATTCTAGCAACAGAATCAGAGTTTTCTAATAATTTTTGCTTGTCTTCAATTTGGATAGCTAAGTTAGAAATTATGACATCGCTAAAGCGTTCAATATCATCTATTTTTTCTAACACAGCTAATATCTCATATGGTATTCTTTTGCTTAGTTTTACATATTTCTCAAAAGCATTAAGTAGCAATCTAATCATAGCTTTAATCTCAATGGTTTTAGCATGTGGTATGGTTAATTTAAGTTCTTCTAAAACTACAGAAGTATAATTATGTTCTTTTATAAATTCCTTTATCTTAGCTCTTTTATAACCCTCAACTAAAATTTTAATAGTGCCATCTGGTAGTTTTAGTATTTGCACAACAGAAGCTATTGTGCCAATTTTATATAAATCATCAGCTTCAGGATTTTCTGTTTTTTCATCTTTTTGAGTAACTAAAAACACATGTTTATTAGTATTTATAGAATCAGTAATAGCATTTATAGATGCCGCTCTACCAATAACTAAAGGAAAAACCATATGTGGAAAAATCACTACATCTCTTAAAGGTAATAATGGTAATTTTTGAAATTTTTGAGTTTTAATACTCATTTCTTCTTTTTGTTTTGTTCCCATAATAATCTGACATTTTTATTTGCTAATAGTAAATTTAGATAGTGCTTAGTTACCATAATTTCAAGTAGCCACTCACCAAGTTTATTAACTTTTTCTTTTCTTATATAGCCTATCTTGTATATTTTAGAACGAATAGCTCCAGCATTAGTCTTTAATTTAATTTTTGCTAGCACAAAAAAACCAGTTAATTTTTTTGCCAATTCTTTTTTTAATAAATCAAGTCCTTGATTGTTTTTTACTGATAGCCAAACTTTTACATTTGAATCCTTGTCTATATCAACTCTTGGTTTAAAATCATTTAATTTATCAATTTTATTCATAATTGTAATTAAAGGTACTTCATCTGCATTTATTTGAGACAGAACTTTATTCACTTGTGTGGTGTTTTCATCTCTTTCACTACTAGATGAATCTATAACATGTAATAAAAGATTAGCTTTTTTAGTTTCTTCTAATGTTGATTTAAAAGCTGCTATAAGGTCATGAGGTAAGTCTTTAATAAATCCTACTGTATCAGCAAGTATTACCTCACCAGAAGCAGGTAAGGTTACTTTTCTTAAAGTAGTATCTAATGTAGCGAAAAGTTTATTATCAACATAAGTATCAGTATTAGTTAAAGCATTAAACAATGATGATTTACCTGCATTGGTGTAACCAACTAATGATATTACTGGTATGCGGTTTTTTACTCTAGCTTGTCTGCCAGATTTTCTTTGTTTATCAACCTTTTCTAAGCGGTTATTAAGATATTTAATTCTTTTACCAATTAATCTTCTATCGGTTTCTAATTGTGTTTCACCAGGTCCTTTTAGTCCAATACCTCCTTTTTGTCTTTCTAAGTGGGTCCAACCTCTTATTAATCTTGTTGATAAGTGTCTAAGTTGAGCTAGTTCAACTTGAAGTTTGCCTTCAAAAGACTTTGCTCTTAAGGCAAAAATATCTAAGATTAAACTTGTTTTATCTATAACTCTGCAACTTAATTTTTTTTCTAAATTTCTTTCTTGTGAAGGTGTAAGTGACTGACTGAAAATAACTACTTCTATATTATTTACACTTATAAATTCTGATATTTCTTCTACTTTACCACTACCTATTAAATATTTAACATTAGGTTTATCATAAGATACTTCAAAAATTTTTATTGTATTTACACCTGATGAGTTGGCTAATTCTTTGAATTCTAATAAATCGTTATCTGTTTTATTTTTGCTAAATTTTACAAATACTAATACTGTTTTTTCGCCTCTATCTATTGGGCTTGTATTGTTTTCAAATAGTTCCATTAAGAGGTTTTGTTTATGAGGCTTTTTTTACTTTATCTTTGGAATAAATGATGAGCGGGTCTTTATTTTCTGTAACTACCATTTTATCTATTATGATATTTTTCACATTTTTTAAATTTGGCAGTTCATACATAGTATCTAATAAGATATTTTCTAATATAGATCTAAGGCCTCTAGCACCTGTTTTTCTATCTATTGCCAATTTTGCTATAGCTCTTAGTGCAGGAGTTTTAAATTCTAATTCAACTCCTTCCATCATAAAAAACTCTTGGAATTGCTTTGTTACAGCATTTTTAGGTTGGACTAAAATTTTCATCAATGCATTTTCATCTAGTTCACTTAATACTGAATGAATAGGGAGTCTGCCAACCATTTCTGGGATTAAACCAAATTTTATTAAATCTTCTGGTTCAATTTTATCAAGTAGTTCGGAAATATTTTTTTCTTTATTTTCATTTTTGATTTCAGCAGAAAATCCAACGCCAACCGACTTAGCCATTCTTTTATCTACAATTTTTTCTAATCCGTCAAACGCACCACCACATATAAATAATATTTTAGAAGTGTCAATTTCTATAGTTTTTTGTAATGGATGTTTTCTACCACCTTGTGGTGGAATAGCAGCTATTGTGCCTTCTATAAGTTTTAGCATTGCCTGTTGCACACCTTCTCCAGATACATCCCGAGTAATAGAAGGGGTGTCTGAACGCCGTGCTATTTTATCAATTTCATCAATAAAAATAATTCCTCTTTCTGCTTTTTCTTTATCAAAATTACATCTTTGTAGAAGATTCTTTATTATGTTTTCAACATCATCACCAACATAGCCTGCCTCAGTTAAAGTTGTTGCATCAGCTATTGCAAATGGCACATCTAAAGTTCTAGCTAAAGTTTCTGCCAGTAGTGTTTTTCCAGACCCTGTTGGACCAATCATTAAGATGTTGCTTTTTTCTAATTCAACTTCTGAAGTTTTATCATTTTGTAATCTTTTATAATGGTTATATACTGCTACAGAAAGTATTTTTTTTGCTTTGTGTTGACCAATAACATAGGTATCTAAGAAAGCTTTTAGTTCTTTTGGTGTATAAAATTTATAGCTTCGTATTTTTGCTTTTATATTTTCTTTTGCAGATTCATCTAGTAATGCGCTACAATCTTTAACACAATTATTACAAATATATACACCAGGTCCTTTTATTAACTTATATTCTTTTTGTTCTTTTTTTAAACCACAAAAAGAACAAAATTCATTACTATTTATTGGCATTTTAGCTTATCTCTTAATTAAAATTTTATCTACTAAACCATATTTTGTTGCTTCTTCAGCAGATAGAAAATTGTCTCTATCTGTATCTCTCTCTATTTTCTTTAAAGTCTGTAAAGTATGTTTTTTTAGTATATTATTAAGTTTATCTCTAGTTTTTAAAATTTCTTGGGCATGAATATCAATATCACTCGCTTGACCTGAAATTCCACCAAGAGGTTGATGAATCATTATTCTTGAATGCGGTAATGAATATCTTTTACCTTTTGTGCCACTTGCTAGCAATAGTGCCGCCATGCTTGCAGCTTGACCAACGCAAAGAGTTGATATTTGAGGCTTTATAAACTGCATAGTGTCATAAATAGCTAAACCTGCTGAAACAGAGCCTCCAGGAGAGTTTATGTATAAATGGATATCTTTATCAGGGCTTTCTGACTCTAAAAATAATAACTGAGCTACAATAACATTAGCCATATAATCTTCAATTTGCCCAACTAAAAAAACAACTCTTTCTTTTAATAAGCGTGAATAAATGTCATATGCTCTCTCACCTCTGCCTGATTGTTCTATTACTATAGGGATTTGATTTAGATTTTTTATATCCATTTATTTTGCTCTCATAATTTCATTAAAGTCTTGTTCAATAGTTGTTACTTTAGCTTTATTTAAAATAAATTCAACAGCTTTATTTTCTAATAACACAGATTTTATATCCTTTAATCTTGATTCATCTTGGTAATACCAATCTATCATTTGATTTTTTTGTTCTCCGTAAATTTCAGCTGAATCTGTTATCTTCTTTTTAATATCTGCATCAGATACATCAATTTTATTGTCTTTAATTATTTTAGAAATTAAAAGACCTAATTTAATCCTTCTTTTTGCTTGTTCATTAAATAAGTCAGCTGACATATTTTTATTTGGCGCTAAATTTTGTTTTTCCATTTTTTCTTTCGTATTACGAAAAATCTCATTGGCTTCTTCTTTAATAATAGATTCAGGAATTTTCATATCATTACTTTCAATTAGCTTATTAAATACAATTTCTTTATTTTTATTCTCTAATTTTGAGTTAAGTTCAGCTTGCATGTGCTGCTTTACATCTTGTTTTAATTCAGCTATATCTTTTTTGTTATATTTTTTAGCTAATTCATCATCTAATTTAGGGACATTTACTTGTTCTATTTTTTTTATTTTAATTTCAAAAACTACTTTTTTAGCTGCTAATTTTTCAACATGATAATCTTTTGGAAAAGTTAAATTTAATTTGACCTCATCTCCTAATTTCTTAGCAACTAAACCTTCTTCAAAGCCTTTAATCATAGTTTTTTTTCCTAAAATTAAATTAAAGTCTTTAGCATCTCCACCTTCAAATTCTTTACCATTTAAAAGACCTTTAAAATCAATTAAAACTCTATCATTTATTTTACTAGCTCTTTTAACATTTTTATATTCAGCATGCTGGTCCTGTAACTCTTTTAAGGCATTATTTACATTTTTTGTTTGTATCTTTGCTGTGAATTTTTCTATTTTTAGATTATCTAGTTTAACTGTTTTTATGTCATCAAAAACTTCAAATGCTATTGTGTAACAAAGGGAATCTTTATTATCTTTTATGTCTTTTAACTCTGGAGTTGCTGCAGGAGAAACCTTTTCATTGCTAAAAGCAGAATAAAGAGTTTCTTTGATTAATTTATGAGTCTCTTCATTTTTGATACTTGCACCATAACGAGATTTAATAATGCTTATAGGGATTTTACCTTTTCTAAATCCATCTAAATTAACTTTAGATTTCATTTCGTTTAAAGAAATATTAATTTTATCATTAAGAAGTTTTATTGGCAGTTCAACTTCTAGTTCTCTTTTCAAACCAGTAAGTTTTTTCAAAGCTGTTTTCATTTAATTCTCCAGCACTAATAAATTAAGTAGAAAGTTACTCTTGTCAGAAATTATCATACTTATTCAAGTTATGCCATTATTTATAATTAATGTAATTTTGCAATATATTGTGCTACTGCTTTAATTTCTTTATTTGTAAGGCTTTTAGCAACATCACGCATAATTCCAGCTATATCATTTTCTCTAGCATTATTGCCGCTAGTGTTTTGCTGCTTATTAAATGCTGCTTGACGAAAATTTATAAGCTGTTTTTCTGTATAAGCTATATATTGGAATTTAACAGCAGGGAATTTAGCACTTGGTATACCTTGCCCTTTAGGACCATGACACGCCTGACATGCAGTTATATTTCTATCTTTATTTCCAGCACGATATAGCTTTTCACCCAAAACTATAAGATCTTTATCATATTTTTCAGTATTTACAGCTACTTCATTATTAGCATAATAATGAGCTAAATCAGCCATATCCTTATCTGATAAAGGAGTAACCATACCAAACATTGTAGGGTCTTTTCTTTTTTGTGATTTAAAATCTTTTAATTGCTTTAATATATATGTTTCATTTTGACCTGCAATTTTAGGGAATGCTACTTGCAAACTGTTTCCATCAACCCCATGACATGCACTGCATACTTTTGATTTATCTCTTCCACTTTGATAATCAGCAGCTAAAACATTTAGAGATAACGAATATATTAAAATAATATTAGAAATTATTTTTTTCATAGTTATGAGTTTAATTTTAAAGGTTATTTATTTTATACTTCCTAAATAAGCAGCGACATTTTCAATTTCATTACCTTGAATAATATTAGCCATTGCACTCATAGTAGGGTCTTTACGAAAACCATTCTGAAAAGCTCTAATTTGTTTTACTGTATAAGCGGGGTTTTGACCACCTAATTTAGGGTACATAGGCATAATTGGTTTATTACCTTGATTACCATGACATGACTTGCATTTTGCGTTATATGATGTCTTCCCAGCTTCAATATCAGCAGCGCTAGCCGCTGTTATAATTGTAAAAATACCAATTAGATTAAGCATAATTTTTTTCATATATATTTCTCCATTAAACAAGTAAAATTTATTAATATTTTACCTATTAAACTTTTTATTATGAGTTATTTTTATAACAAGACTAAGTTTATTAAAAGTGTTCCTTCAATAAAAAACGCACCTTTAGATGTTGGCAGTGAAGTGATTTTTGCTGGTTATTCTAATGTTGGAAAGTCAAGTGTTATAAATGCTATTACTGAACAAAAAAAATTAGCTAAAGTTAGTAAAACTCCAGGTAGAACTCAACATTTAGTTTTTTTTGAAGTTGATAAAGGCGTAAGATTAATAGACCTTCCAGGATACGGTTATGCTAAGGTTCCAATAGCGATAAAAAATAAATGGTATATTAATATAAAAGAATATTTTGAAAAAAGAAAATCGCTTGTTGGGGCTATTTTAGTAATTGACATTAGACGCTCTTTAAAAGAGTTTGATAAGCAAATGCTAAAATGGTGTACTTATAACAATATACTTGTTCATATTCTACTTAGTAAAGCAGATAAACTTAGTAATAATAAAGCTAAAAATACTTTATTAAAAGTTATAAAAGAAATAAAAAATCCTAGTCTTGTAAGTGTCCAACTTTTTTCATCATTAAAAAAAACAGGAGTTAGTGAGCTAAAAAATATATTAGATTCTATGCTCCAAAAAAGCTAATACTATATTTTCAATAATTTAAATGTGTGCTAACTCTAATCTAGTATTTCAAAAACATTAATAACATTTTCAGCAATATCTACAATGCGTTTGTTTTTATCCATTGCAATTTTTCTGAGGTTCTTATACGCTTCATCTTCACTTATACCTTTTTGTTTCATAATTAAGCCCTTAGCTTTTTCAACAATTTTTCTTTCAGCTAATTGATTGCGGGTGCTATCCAACTCATCTTTTAATGCTTGAAATTCACGAAATCTAGCGATTGCAACATCAATTATAGGCTGCACTCTTTTTTTCTCTAAACCATCAACAATATAAGCATTAACTCCTGATTTAATTGCTGTTCCAGTCATTTTAGGGTCACTTTTTTCAGCAAACATAACAATTGGTTTTGGTTTTATTTGATTAACATCGCTTATATTTGCAAAAACCTCATTATCTGGTATGTCAGCGTTTACTATAATCACATCAGCGTGAGTCATTTCATTATTGTTTGCTAAAGATTTACTGTTTTCTAATCTACAAATAACCTCATGACCTGCATCCTGCAAAGCTCTTCTTAATATTGCTGATCTACCTGAATTGCTATCTACTAATATTATTTTTAATGCTAAATTAATCATATGACTAATTTTAACAAAAAAAGGCAGCATTAAATATAACTATTTAATGCTGCCTTTATAGTTTTATAAAGAAATTTGCTTTAATCTACAGTAAATTCTGGATAAGCCTCTAAACCACATTCACTAATATCCATACCATCAAACTCTTCTTCTTCATTTACTCTAATGCCCATTACAGACTTAATAATAAGCCATAATACTGAGCTTGCAACAAATACCCAAACAAATATAGTCAAAGCACCTACAAGTTGACCAATAAAATTAGCATCTGGATTCGTTAAAGGAACAACCAATAATCCCCATAATCCTACTACGCCATGTACTGATATGGCACCAACTGGGTCATCAATTTTAAAAAGCTTATCTAAATAAACAATAGAAGGCACAACTATCAAACCACCTATTGAGCCTATTAATAAAGCCTGTAGAGGTGAGGGCATTAAAGGCTCAGCAGTAATTGCTACTAATCCTGCAAGAGCACCATTTAATGCCATTGTTAAATCAGCTTTGCCAGTCCAGAATTTAGCAAGTAATAGTGCAAATATAGTGCCCCCAGCTGCAGCTGTATTAGTATTTAAAAACACCATAGCTACTGAGTTAGCATTAGCTGCATCACCTAATTTTAAAACTGAGCCACCATTAAAACCAAACCATCCCATCCATAATATGAAAACACCTAAGGTAGCTATTGGCATATTTGCACCTACGATAGCATTTGCACTACCATCTGAGTTATATTTGCCTTTTCTAGCGCCTAATAATAATACAGCAGATAAAGCAGCACTTGCCCCAGCCATATGAACAATGCCTGAGCCTGCAAAATCTAAAAAGCCAAAATCTTCACCTAGATTAAATAAGCCAAAAACATCTTTACCTCCCCAAGTCCAAGCACCTTCTAAAGGATAGATGATTGCTGTAAAAATTAGAGCAAATACTAAAAATGAAAATAATTTCATTCTTTCAGCAACTGCTCCTGATACTATAGACATCGCTGTTGCTACAAAAACCACCTGAAAAAAGAAATCAGCTGCATTTGAATATACTGCATCTCCGCTGAAGCCATTTTTAGTAGACTCATTTATGATATTAGCAGTTATTAAATCAGCACTTTTTGCACCATCTAAAGCAATATTTTCTAAGAAAATACCTCCTGAATACATAATGTCATAACCGAGTATTAGATAAGCAGTGCAAGCAATGGCATATAACATTACATTTTTTGTCAAAATTTCAGTAGTATTTTTACTCCTAACTAATCCTGCTTCTAACATAGAAAAGCCTGCAGCCATCCACATCACTAAAGCACCCATCACTAAAAAGTAAAAAGTGTTTAGGGCATATTGTAATTCAAATATTTGATTTTCCATTGTTATCTCCTTATATTGCTTCTAAACCAGATTCGCCAGTGCGAATGCGAACTACTTGTTCTAATTGAGTTACAAAAATCTTACCATCGCCAATTTTGCCTTCACTACTAGACCTTGCATTTTTTACAATAGTGTCAATTGCTGTATCTAGTAGGTCTTTTTTTAAAGCTATTTCTAACTTAACCTTTGGTAAGAAATCTACCTTTTTTTCAGTACCACGATAAATCTCAACATGGCCTTTTTGTCTACCAAAGCCTTTTACTTCAGTAACAGTAATGCCTTGCACTCCTATATCAGACAAGGATTTCCTAACATCATTAAGCTTATGAGGCTTAATAATTGCTATTATCATTTTCATTTTTTTCTCCTAAAAAAACCCATAAACCTTAAATTAAGATTTATGGGCATCATTGCAAAAATTATTAAAACTTTCTTTAGTTTTTAGCCAAAAAAAAATCCATTAAAAATAACTTTTTAATGGACTTCTATGTCTTTCAATTACCCATCTTTGGATAACTTTTAGAATTATAACAGATTAAATTTTAAAAAAAGCATCAATTGTTATAATTTTTACATTTTTATTTTTAGCAGCAGATATTTTTTTTTGTCCTACATTTTCTCCTATTATTAATAAATCAGTTTTTGTAGATACTTGTTTGGCAACTTTTATATTTAAACTTTTTGCATATTTAATCATTTCATCACGCGATTTATCCATCTTCCCAGTAAATACTATAGTCTTACCAGCCAAAGTATGATTGTTAGAAATTTTTTTAGTAATCTCAATATTAAATCCTAACTTAAATAATATATTAAATTCTTTTTTAATGTTTTTAAGTCCGTTAATTATTGATTGAGAGCTTATTTCTGCAAATCCTTCAATACTATTTATCTTATCTATAGTCAAATCAAAAATCATATCTAATGAATATGCTTGTAATAATCTTTCACTATTACCAAGACCCATTCTTTCAATTCCAAAGGCTGCTAAAAATCTCCAGTCCTCTATAGATTCACTTTTAGATCTTATTAATTGATTTATTAGATTTTGTGCTGTTTTATCACCAAATCCAAAATTGATAAAATCTTTTAGTTTTAATTTATATATATCACTTATTTTATGGATTTTATTGTTATAAAGTTTTCTTATAGTTGCTAAACCAAAGCCATCGTTATTATTTAAAGTTCTAAAAAAATATTCTAATTTATGAATAATTTGTTCAGGACAATTATTATGATTAGTGCAAATTAGAAAATCAGATTGAAAAATCAAAATCTTACCACAGCTTGGACAATTAGTTGGAATGTCCACTTTACTTTTTTTGATAACTTTGTTAATTTTTGGTATTACTGAACCACTACGAACTAATTCTATTATGCTATTTTCACCTAAGCTATTATTTATAACCATAGCATAATTATGATAAGTAGCCCTTTTTATAGTAGCCCCACTTAAAAGAACTGGTTCTAATTCAGCAACTGGTGTTATCTTTCCTGTGCGCCCAACTTGTGGAGTTACAGCTGATACTTTTACTTGCGCTTTATCTTTGTTTTCTTTTAAAGCAATTTGCCATCTATGAAATTTTCTATTTGAGCCCATGTGATTTTTTAATTCAGGGTTGATTGTTTCTAAAATAACACCATCAACTTCAAAATCAACAGATATTAAAATATC
This sequence comes from uncultured Thiotrichales bacterium, assembly GCA_964508055.1. Lineage (GTDB taxonomy): Bacteria > Pseudomonadota > Gammaproteobacteria > PS1 > Pseudothioglobaceae > CAZDRI01. The sequence continues at coordinate 37,372 of CAZDRI010000008.1, read as the reverse complement.
ATTAATAATATGTTCAAAATTTTTTTCTAATTCAAATATTGAAACTTCTTTTTTAGGTAATTGAGAAAAAGGCACAAAAAAAGTTGCATTGTCAGCTATTGTTTTTTTTACCTTAGTAGCCAAATGCTTTTCTTTAATGATACTAGCTTGGAAATTTCTAGGATGTTCAAAAAAATCCTTGAGGTGTTTTTGAAAATAACTCTTTTTAACTACAATTTCTCCAGCACCTTGCCCTCTTTTAGAATTGTTGTAAACGTTAAGACCTCTTTTAAATACTCTAGAAATATCAGAACCTTTTCTACCATCACCTCTAGTGTAAAGCCTTATACCATCGTCAAAACCTGCAAAACCATCTAATTTTGGAGTTACTTTTATTAGAATATTGCTGATTTTTAAATTTATTTCCTTAGCTGCTTTTTCTAAACGCATTAGCCATTTTTTGATTTCATCCCAAGAATAAGCCTTATCTGTAGAAAGCATAGTTTCTGGTAAGTTTATTTTTTCACCAAAGACTTCTCCTTCTTCTACATTTAATAGAAGAGGGTGGTTAGGTATTCTCTTTTTTAATTCCTTTAAATATATGAAGTCATAGTCAGAATCTGAAATTATTGCATTTCCATTACGATAAGCTAAGTTAGCTATTTCACAAAACTCACTTAATTCTTGATTAGATAAATCAGATACTAAGATTTTTTGTTTTACAATTTTATTTAACTTTTCTTTTTCCAAATTGAAATATTATTTAAATAAACTATTCTTCAAATTCTTTTGCTACATTCATTAAAAACTCTTTAGAAAAATTTAAAAAATCAGCATTGTCTATATTATTAATATTATGCATAGAAACTTCTGTTATTCCAAAATTCACCTCTCTTACCACTAATTGATAAGTTTTCTTTAAAGCTTTTTTACCAAATAGTTTATCTAATAAATTTCTATCCTTAGTATTAGAAGCGTTTATATAAAAAGAACCTTCTATCGGGTCTTTATCCTCAATTTCAATTCCTAATATATCTAATATATTTTGTAATTTATTCCAAGTTTGTCGGGCATTTAAGTTAAATACCAGTCTTGCACCACCACTAATACTAGGCACTACTTTTACACTGCTCTTAGGCTCTTCTTTGGTAGAAGCTAATATTTTTTCTTTAGCTTGTTCTCTAGTATTACCTAAGAAAACCATAAATTTGTATAGCATCTCAGCTTCAAGACCTATATCTCTTTTTCTTGGTTGCCAAATTGTATTTTCGTCATCTCCTCTTTTATCAGTAACGACCTCTTCCATGCTAATAAGAGTAAGATGAGCTTCACTAACACTTCTATTTTCTGTAGGTTCAATTCTAATTCTGTATTTATCAATAACCCCAGTTGAATAAACTTGATTTAATGCTTTTTTAAATAATGAGCGAATTATTCCTAATGATTGGTTTGGTATGTCAGGTTTATTTTCTAAAAAATTTGTTTCCATAATGCCAACAGCTTGATTTGATTTTTCTATAACAAAACCATTATTAGTTAAAAACTTTCTAGCTAATACCCATAATTCTTCAGGTGTTTTATTTATTTCTAACCATCTATTATTACCATGTTTTTTAACCTTTATCCCTTTTGGAGGCACTAACACTTTCTTACTTTTTAGTGTTTCTTTTGAAAAGTCTGTAATTTCTTGTTCTACATCACTAATTAATGGTGATATGTCCATAGCATTTTTAGTATTTGGTTTTGTTAAATCTGGGGGTATTTCTAAAGGTGCAACACTTTTGTCAGAATAATACTTAATGTCTTTATTACCTAACTCTTTTTGAATTTCTTTTTCTTCTGATGAAAAACATCCGGCTATTATTAAAAATATAAAAATTGTTAAAATTTTATACATTGCTTATTACTCCTAAATTCATTAAAGTATTTTGTATGATATTATGATATTCATCAGATAATATCGTTAAAGGTAATCTAATACCTTTATTGCATTTGCCCATTTTATATAAAGCCCATTTAACAGGTATAGGGCTAGACTCAATAAATAAATTTTTATGCAGTTCTTGTAATTTATTATCTAGATCTTTGGCTTTTTTATTATCACCAGATATAGCTAATTGATAAGCTTGTTGGACTTCAAAGGGTGCAACATTTGCTGATACTGAAATACCCCCATGACCGCCTAACAGTGTGAAATCTACTGCACTAGCGTCATCTCCGCTTAATAGTAAAAAATCATCAGGACATATTTTAATTAGACTTTTTGTTACATTTAAATTACCAGTAGCATCTTTAATACCAATAATATTGTTAATTTTTGATAATCTTAATACGGTATCTGGTAACAAATCCACTGCAGTTCTGCTAGGGACATTATATAAAATTATATCTATATCTACTGCTTTTGCTATTTTTTTATAATGCTGATATAAACCTTCTTGAGTAGGCTTATTATAGTAAGGCGTTACTAAAAGAGCTGCATCCGCTCCAAGCTCTTTGGCTTTTTTTGTTAAATATATTGCCTCTTCAGTAGAATTTGAGCCTGTCCCTGCAATGATTGGTATTTCACCACTTGCATATTCTATAGTTTTTTTAATTACTTCTAAGTTTTCGTGGTGGCTTAATGTTGCAGACTCTCCGGTAGTTCCTACAGAAACAATTGCTGAAGTTTTATTTTCAATATGAAAATTAATAATATTTTTAAGACTATCAAAATCTACAGCTCCATCATTTTTCATTGGAGTTATTAATGCTACAGTTGAGCCAGTAAATTTTTTATTCAATGTCATTTTTATTTTTTAAAACTTGAAAACAAACTAATTATACTCTACCAGCTTTAAACTTTAAAGAAATCAAAATTAAAGGTATAGCTGACATAATCCAAAGGATAATACTAAAATCTGGATATTTTTCTGAAAGATAAGCTAGTGGCAATAAATATATTAAATTAATGCTAATAACTCCCCAAGCTACAGTCTTATGAACATATTCTTTATCATGATTTTTTGATAAAATAGCAGTTATTTTTTGATAGCAATGGCTTTTATGAGCCCTAATAATGTTTTGTTTAGTAATTACTCTCACTGAAATAGTGTAGATGACATCTACAAAAAATACAGCTAATAATATAAGCCATGTCCAAATGGATAATTTATCAGTGTTTGTAGTATAAATTATAAATACACCTAAGATAAAACCTAAAAAAGTAGAGCCAATATCTCCCATAAAGATTTGTGCAGGTGGCCAGTTGAATACTAAAAATCCCATAACACTAACAGCCAATAAAGATAAATATACTGAATCAGCAATATGACCTTTACTAAACATTAAAAATACTGCTGCTATACTAACAAAAATAGCTTCTAATGCAGCAAGGGAATCTATGCCATCCATAAAGTTATAGGCGTTTATCCAGCCAATTAGTAGCAATACACTTATTATGAAACCAAATATTGTTGAAGTAATAGTGTAGCCAAAAATATTAATACCTCCAAAATCTCCAAGTAAACTAACGGTAAATATAGCAGCTATAAAATGCACAATTATTCTATAATTCACCTTTAAATTTTTAATATCATCAATAAAGCCTACTAGAGCAATCAAGCCTCCACCAATAAATAGAGGCAGGAATAATTCATTAGAAATGTTGTTGGTAAAATAAAGTGCTAAAAGACCAACAAAAAAACTTATAACAATAGCAATACCTCCAGATGTTGGAATTGATTCGCGATGGGCACTTCGCTCATTAGGTTTGTCTATCCAATCTAACTTTAAGGCAACAAATCTTACAATTGCTGTTAAGATAACAGAAAAAATCAATATACAGCCTACTATTAATCCACCCATATTATCTCATTTTAATCATTTAGTTGATTTTCAATAAAATCTAAATCAATCTGAATGTTTGAGCCATCTAATAACTCTAAACATTTTGGTACAGCTAGAAAAACAGCACTTAAACATACTGCAATTGCCTCAGGTTTGCCTGGTAGGTTTATTATAAGACAGCTATCTCTAGTTCCAGCTACTTGTCTTGATAATATAGCTGTTGGAACTTCTCTTAAAGATACCTCACGCATTTGCTCAGCGAAGCCGGCAAATGTTTTTTCACATACAGCAATTGTTGCTTCTGGAGTTACATCTCTTTTAGTAGGACCAGTTCCTCCAGTTGTTAGTATTAAATTACAATTACAATCATCAACTAATTCTTTAAGGGTGTTTTCAATAAGCGATTGATTATCTTTTATAACTCTTGATTCAACTTCATAGTCAGATAAAACAGCATTTTTAATCCACTCTTGCATTGCTGGACCTCCAATGTCCTGGTATTCGCCTTTTGATGCTCTGTCTGAAATAGTAACAAAGCCAATTTTTATCTTAGTTTTATACATATGAAAATTATTAAATAAATGTTTTAGAATTATTGCAAAATGTAAATAAAGCATTTTACAATATCTTTTCCCAATTTGTCTGTATGAGGAAGTAAAACCAAAGTTATAGCTTACAAAGCTATCTAAAAATCCTCTTTTTAAAATTCCATCCTAATATAATTTTGTAATAGTTTATTCAGATTGGATTATTTAATTTATATAAAATCATATTTTAACAATTAAATCTGGACGCTTATTTTTAGTTTTTGTTAATGCTTTTAACTTGCGCCATTTTTTTATCTCTTCATCATGACCATTTAATAATACAGTAGGAACTTTTTGACCATCAATTTCTTGAGGTCTAGTGTAATGAGGGTAATCTAACATACCAGTTGCAAAAGAATCATTTAATGAATCTTCGTTTCCTAACACTCCATTTATTTGTCTACTAATTGCGTCTATTAATAACATTGCTGGAAGTTCTCCTCCTGTCACTACAAAATCACCTAAAGAGATTTCCATATCTATATCATTTTCTATTATTCTCTCATCTACCCCTTGATATCTACCGCATAATAAAGTTATGTTTTTTTCTTTTGCTAACTCTAAAATAAGACTGTGGCTTAATCTTTTACCTTGAGGTGATAGGTAAATAATCTTAGTATTCTTATTATTGTTTTTTATTTTATTTATACAATCTCTAATTGGTTTTACCTGCATAACCATACCTCTACCGCCACCATAAGGTTTATCATCAATGTTTTTATATTTATTGTTACTAAAATTTCTTAATTGGTATGTATCAATATTTATGATATTATTTTTTATTGCTCTAGATATAACACCTTCTTCTTTAATTGCTTTAAACATATCAGGGAATAAGGTTATTATATTAAATTTCATAACAATAGCTCTTCTAAGATATGATAATAAATTTTAGTGAGTTTTTCTAAATCAGTTACTGAAACCCTTTCATTGATTTGGTGAATACTAGCATTTACTGGACCTAACTCTATAACCTGAGCCCCATAAGGAGCTATAAATCTACCATCAGAAGTTCCACCAGTAGTTGAAAGATTAGTATTTAGTCCTGTTATCTTTTTTATAGCACTAGCACAAGCTTTTGATAAATCACCTTCATTAGTAATAAAAGGATTACCTGAATGACTCCATATAATTTCATACTTAAAATCATAGTTGTCAATTATATTTTGCACCTCTTGTTTTAATTTTTTTTCACTTGTTTCTGTAGAATAACGAAAGTTAAAATATATATCAATTTCATCAGGAATAACATTATGAGCACCAGTTCCAGAGTATATGTTAGAAATTTGCATACTTGTTGGTGGAAAATATTTATTGCCTTTATCCCATTTTTTTGCACATAATTCATTTAAAAAACTTACAATCTTATGAATAGGATTATCTGCAAGATGAGGGTAGGCTATATGTCCTTGTTTGCCCACTATTTTTAATTCACAATTAAGAGATCCTCTTCTTCCATTTTTTATAGTGTCGCCAACATCATTTATTGCTGATGGTTCTCCTACTAAACAATAGTTGATTTTTTTATTTTGACTTTTTAACCAATCTATTACTTTTGCAGTGCCATCAATTGCTGCACCTTCTTCATCAGAGGTTATAAGTAGAGCAATAGAACCTTTTATTTTTGGATTAATTTTAATAAATTCTTCTAATGCTACTATCATAGCAGCAATAGATGATTTCATATCAGCACTACCTCTACCATAGATATAATCATCTTTAATATTGGCACTAAAAGGAGGCTCATCCCACTTCTTCACATCTCCTGTTGGCACTACATCTGTGTGTCCAGCAAATACAAATAAAGGTTTATCAAACCCGTATTCAATCCAAAGATTATCTACTTCGCCAAACTTTAGATGTTTTGCTTTAAAACCAATATTTTTTAATCTTTCAGCAATAATTTTTTGACAATTAAAGTCATTTGGAGTAATTGAAGGCTCCCTAATTAACTTCTGTGCTAATTCAATGGTTTTGTAGGTATTCATACTATTTAGGTTTAACTATTTGATAGTTAATTTGATATTTGGGTTTTGTTTTGGTTTGATGACTTTACTTTTAATAATTTTGTCATTATTTCCTTTATTAATTTTAGCTGTTTTACTTATTCTAACAGTAATAATAACTTCATTAACTTGAGATATTTTATTTGTTGGCATCATTGAATCATCATCGGTTAAAGTTATTTTATTTGGGATATTATCAATATTATATCTTTTAACAGCAAGAGGCATTGGTGAGCCATTAGCATTTTTTACATATACAAATATAGTGTCAGTTTTTGCAATTTTATTTTTATATTCTTTATCAATATCTAAAGTTATATTTATATGAATGTCGCTTTTTTCATTTTTTTCATTTTTTAATTTTTGAATATCAGCTAAATATTTTGCTAATATTTCTTTTTCAGGACTATTATCTTCTACTAAAGAATACGCATGTTTCCAAGTCGTTTGAGCCATATCATACTTACCTTGCTGATAAGCTACAAATCCTGCTAACCAAAGTGCTTGTATGTTGCTAGGGTTTATTTTTAGAGCCTTAGTTATCAATTCTACTGGTTTGCCAATAAATTGATTTTCTTGACTAGCAGCTAAAGCACTTGCATATCCTAATAAAGTCTCTTCATTATTAGCATCTATTGCGTAGGATTTTTTATATGCTGCTATAGATTTAGTAATATTGTTCATAGCAAAATAACTTCTTGCTAACATATTCCAAGCAGCCACATTATTGGGGTTTTTAGCTAAATTGGATTCTAATTTAGCTAACAGTTGCCCCATTGTAGGCATGTCAGTATTATTAGCTTGTTCAATTTTATTTATAACACTATTATTACCTATTTCATAGTAAATACCATAGGAAACCAAAACTATAAAAAATAAAGTAACAATTAAAGTAAAAGCATTGTTAGTTTTATGAATTTTATCAATATTTATATTTTTATGTGTTTCATAATAAAGCGTATTATCTAAATCAGTTTTAGCATTATCAAATTGTTTTTTATCTAAAACACCTAAATTTAAATCATTTTCTAATTCAGATAACTTTTGCTTATACAAAATGATATTTGAATCTTTGGTTTGGGTATTTTTTTGTGATAGTGGTTTATACAAAAAGTAAGCAATCCAAATAATTGAAGCCAAAACCATTAACAAAGTTATTATCCAAAAAGTCATTTTGTAATTTTTATCCTATAACGCCTATCAAAAATAGCTATTAAAGCACCAATAGCAATTAAAATACCACCTAACCATATCCAACGGATAAAAGGTTTAAAATAAATTCTAAAACTATAGCTATTGTGAGCTAAATCTTCGCCTAAGGCTATATAAATATCTTTAAAAAATCCAGCATTAATATCAACCTCAGTCATTGGCATACCTGTTGCATACTGTCTTTTTTCTGGATATGAATCGTAGATTTTTTTATTATCTTTATAAACCTCTAAATGAGCTTTTAAACCTACATAGTTATTTTCTTTTAAGTTCTTAACACTTTTTAAAAGAAATTTATAATTATTTATAACATAAGGCTTATTTATTTTAATTTCTACATCTTTTTCAATACTAAGCTGACTAACAACACTAGCTCCTAATAAAAAAACACCAGCCCCAATATGGGCTATAAGCATACCAATAAAAGAAAAAGGAAGTTTTGCTTTGCTCTTAATTCTTATAATAAATAAATATACGCTATGTATTATTATCCAACAAAATAAAAATATAGCTAACATAATGCTTATATTATTAAAATAAAAAAACATAAAGAGTAAAGTTATAAGAAATATAATTACCCAAATGTGTTTAATATTATTTGTTATTCTTGAAAAACTATCTTTTTTCCATCTTATAAAAGGAGATAATGCCATAACCAATACAGCTAATATCATAATAGGCACAAACACTTTATTAAAATAAGGAGGTCCTACAGATATTTTTCCTAAATTAAGGGCATCTAAAAATATTGGGTATGTAGTTCCAAGTAATACGGTAACAGCTGCAGCTACAAATAATATGTTGTTAATTAACAAACTGCTTTCTCTAGATACTGGCTCAAAGGTATTGCCTTTTTGAATAGTTGATGCCCTTAGTGCGTAAAGTATAAGCGAACCTCCAGTAACAATTGCTAGAAATATCAGAATAAAAAGTCCTCGCCCAGGATCTGTTGCAAATGCATGCACTGAAGTAATCACTCCTGAACGCACTAAAAAAGTTCCTAATAATGATAATGAAAATGCAAATATAGCCAATAGCACAGTCCAGTTTTTAAAAGCATTGCGTTTTTCGCTTACACTTAAAGAATGCACCAATGCGGTCATAACTAACCAAGGCATAAAAGATGCATTTTCTACTGGGTCCCAAAACCACCAGCCGCCCCAGCCAAGTTCATAATATGCCCACCAGCTTCCTAAAACTATACCAATAGTTAGAAAAGCCCAAGCTATTAAAGTCCAAGGACGAGACCATAATATATAAGTAGAATCAAGTCTGCCTTGTATTAATGCAGATAGTATTAATGCAAAAGGAAGGGCACTTCCAACATAGCCTATATACAACATAGGTGGATGCAGAGCTAATCCAATATCTTGTAATAATGGATTTAATTCTCTACCATTTGCAGGAACAGGAAATATTCTTTCAAAAGGATTGGAGGTGAACACTAAAAATAACAGAAAACCAATAGTTATTAAAGCCAATATGATTAATACCAAAGTAAGCATTTGAGTTGGAACTTGTTTACTAAAATAAGAAAATGCAACACTCCAAATCACTAAAATATATACCCAAAGTAATAAAGAGCCTTCGTGAGCCCCCCATATAGCTGCTATTTTGTAGATAGTAGGTAATTCTGTGTTGGAATTTGATGCTACATATAAAACAGAAAAATCATTTGTCAAAAATGCATACATTAATATGAAAAAAGCAGAACTTAGCCAAGCAAATTGAGCCCATAATAATGGCTTAGTTAATAGTATAAGGCTATTATTTTTATATAAACCAATAGCAGGTAGCATAACTTGTAATACTGCAAAAGCTAATGTGAGGATTAATGCAAAATGTCCAATTTCTACTATCATTTATTTAACTTCAAAAAAATCTATTATTTTATCTAAACCGCCATAATCAATAATAATATCAACCTTATCTTTTAGTATTTTATTTCCATGATAAGAAATACTAAGTCCAGCATTTTGTAACATTTTCAAATCATTAGCTCCATCACCAGCTACTATAGTAGTTCTTATGTCAATATTATGTTCATTACAAAGATGTTTTAAAAATAAAGCTTTTGCATCTGCATTTATGATTTTTCCTATTACTTTACCTGTTAAACAATTATTTTCTATTTCTAATTTATTAGCCAAGCAAAAATCTAATTTTAATTTATCTTTTAACTTGTCGGTAAAAAAAGTAAAACCTCCAGATACTAAAGCTAGTTTAAGTTTTCGTTTTTTTAAAAAACTTATTAATTTTTCTCCACCTTTATTAATTTTAAGACGCTCATTATAAACTATATCAAGTACATATTCTGATAGTCCTTTTAACATTGCTACTCTTTTTATTAATGATTGGTCAAAATTTAACTTTCCTTGCATTGCTAAAGTAGTAATTTTTTGAACTTTGTCTTTAATATTTTGAAAATCTGCTATCTCATCAATACACTCTATATTAATTAATGTTGAGTCCATATCAGATAAAAATAATTCAGCCTTACTAAAATCAAAATTTTTGGGAACAGCATTTATATCTAATCTATATTTATTTCTAATAGCAGCTAAATTTAAAACTTCATTGCATTTAAGTTCAATATGATTTTTATGTAAATAAAAACTTGAGTTAGTATCTTTAGCTATTTTTGCACCTTTTTTTATATCTTTAGAGTGCAAAATAAAAGTGTGTTTCATTTAAAAAAAATAGAATTTGGTGCGAAAGGAGAGACTCGAACTCTCACGCCTTGCGGCACTGGAACCTAAATCCAGCGTGTCTACCAATTCCACCACTCTCGCAAAATAAAAAATGAGATTATACAGTGTATAATAATAGCTTTTTTATATTTTAATTCTTTAATTAATTATGTCGTTAAATAATGTAGCTAGTGCAACTTTAGGTCTTTTGATTATATTATCAATAGCATTTGGTGCTAAGGATATTAGCCCTTTTTTTTATGATGAAAACTGGCTATATGTTGGAGCTATAGTGGGATTTAATTTGTTTCAATCAGCCTTTACTGGATTTTGTTTTTTAAAATCTGCTTTAAAAAAATTAAATATTAAATAGCCTAACCTGAATAGCTAGATAATATATGGCTAAACCTTTGATTATTTTAGATAGAGATGGGGTAATAAATAAAGACTCTAAATATTCAATTCGTTCACCAGAAGAATTTATCCCTATTGATGGAAGTATTGAAGCAATAGCAAAATTACATAAAAACGGTTATATTGTTACAGTTGCTACTAATCAATCAGGCATTGGTAGAGGCTATTACACTCAAGATACTTTTAATAAGATTAGTGAGAAATTTTTCAATCTAGTCAATAAAGCAGGAGGCAAAATAGATTTTTTGGCTTACTGTCCTCATATTCCAGACGATGATTGTAGCTGCAGAAAACCAAAACCTGGGCTTTATAAAAAAATAGCAGCTAATTTCAAATATGATTTAAAAAAAGCCATTGTTGTAGGTGATTCATTAAGAGATATTGAGGCTGCCAAAAAAGTAGGAGCAAAATCTTATATGGTCAAAACAGGTAAGGGAGAATATAAGTTATTATCTACTAATGATAAAAATGATGTGTTAATTTATGATGATTTGAAAACTGCAGTAGATGATTTAGTTTTAAAAATAAAAAAATAAAGAGCAACTCTTTTTAAAGCAAAATTTAAAATAAAAGTTGATATATATTAAGCTTGTACTTTTAATATCATTGCGATATGTTTTGAACTTAGGCAGGTATAAATGCGCCTATTTTCATATCTTTAAAATCATATACTTTTAAAAAAGCATAGACAGCCCAAAAAATGAAGGATAAAAAGCAAGGGTTGCCAAAACAATAATTTGGATAGTTATAAAAGGCATTACTCCTTTATAAATTTGTTCAGTTTTTACCCCTTTAGGAGCTACTCCTTTTAGATAAAACAAGCTAAACCCAAAAGGTGGGGTTAAAAATGAGGCTTGTAAATTCATTGCAATTAATATTGCAAACCAGATTGGATTTATACTTATTTGTTCAGCTATTGGCACTAATATTGGTACTATAATATAAGATATTTCCACGAAGTCTATAAAAAATCCTAGTATTAAAATAGCAAGCATAGCAAAAATCACAAAGCCCCATTTATCACCAGGTAAATTAGTCATAAAATGCTCTACAATTTCATCACCACCAGTATAGGTAAATACCATAGAAAAAGCAGTAGCACCAATTAATATTGCAAATACCATAGCACTTATTTTTACACTTTCACTAGCTGCATCTTTAACCATTTTCATTGTTAGGCTTTTATTAGCATAAGCCAATAATAAAGCACCAACACAGCCAACTGAAGATGATTCGGTAGGAGTGGCAATACCAGCAAAAATAGAGCCTAAAACTAAAATAATTAAAGTAAGTGGGGGAATTATTGCTATTAATGCTTTTATAACTTGTTGTTTTTTATTATCTGTTTTTTTTGTACTGTCAATTGCTGGAGCATTATCTTTTTTAAAATAAGCAATCATTAAAATATAGAAGATATAAATTGCAACTAAAGCTAAACCAGGAATAACTGCAGCAGCAAATAAATCACCAACTGGTACTTGAAATACATCACCTAAAATAATTAATACAATTGATGGTGGAATAATTTGTCCTAAAGTGCCTGATGCACAAATTGTGCCAGTAGCTAACTCAGTATTATATTTGTTTTTAAGCATACATGGCAGAGATATAACCCCCATTGCTACCACGCTTGCACCTACAACTCCTGTAGAAGCAGCAAGAAGGGCACCAACAAGAACTGTGCTCACAGCAAGCCCGCCTCTAATTTCACCAAATAAAACTGCCATAGATTCTAATAACTTTTCTGCTAAACCAGTTTTTTGTAGGATTACGCCCATAAAAATAAACATTGGAATTGCCATTAGAATAGTGTTATTCATAATAGACCAAATTCTATAGGGCATAAAATCAAATAATAAAATACCTTCTTGTAAACCCTCTATTAAACTACCATCAACTCCAACTTCTACTATTCCTGCAATAAGTCCAAATAATACTGATACAGCACCAAAAGTAAAAGCCACTGGAAAACCTACCATAAGCAGTAAAAGAGCTGTGAAAAACATTATTATTCCAATCATTTTATTTAATCTTATAAGATATTTTCAGCAGTATTGCGTTTTTCAAAATGATCATAACCCTTGTATATATTTATATTTTTAATAATAAAACCAATTGAAGTGATAATTAGCAACAAGAATGAAAATGGAATCATTGCTTTTATTAACCAACGATGAGTAAGACCGCCTGGATCCCCGCTTATTTCATTTAAACTATAAGACTCATAGACAAAATTAATAGACCCTGTGGCAATTAATAAGGCTATTGGCATAATAAAGAAAAATCCCCCAAATATATTTATTAATGCTTTTTTCTTTTTGCTTAATTTGTCGTAAATCAAATCAACTCTTACATGCCCATCTTCTTTTAAAGCGTATGAAATACCTAATAAGATAATAATTGAAAAAAAATGCCATTCTAATTCTTGCATGGCTATAGAGCCTGATTTTAGAAAGTATCTCGCTATCACATCATAAAAAACATTAGCTATCATTAGCACCATGACAAAAGATGCAATCTTGCCAATAATATCAGCAAAGATATTAAATATTTTTTCTAATTTTAGAAATGCGTTTTGCATAATAAACAAAGAGGGTTAGGCTTTATAAAAAACCTAATAAGCCCTCTAAGTTTTGTTGTTATAGATTATCTTTTAAATATAGGTAATCACTCATTTTAGTCCACTCTCTAACTTTTGCTTGAAATTTAGCTTGTGAATCTAAAACTTCTTTTAATAATGGTTGGTTTTTAGCTTTCTCAACTAATAACTCATCATTTGCTTGCTTCATAGCTGAAATAACACTAGCTGGTAGAGTTTTAATTTTGATATTTGGATAATCAGTTGCAATCTTAGACCATGCTTCAGCACTCATTGCGTAATTTTCAGCATACATATCATAAGCAGTTACTCTCATTGCTACTCTTAATATTTCTTGGAGGTCATTAGGTAACTTATTAAATGCTCTTTTATTAACTAAATATTGTAATTCTGTGCTTGGCTCATGCCATCCAGTGTAGTAGTAAGGAGCAATTTTATGAAAACCCATTTTAATATCCATACCAGGACCAACCCATTCTAAAGCATCAATAGTTCCACGCTCTAAAGATGTATACAATTCACCAGGCGCTATGTTGGTAACTGTTAGTCCAAGTTTTGCCATAATCTCACCTGCAAAACCAGGTATGCGCATTTTAAGACCTTTTAAATCATCTACAGAATTAATTTCTTTACGAAACCAACCTCCCATTTGATTTCCAGTATTCCCACCAGGAAAAGATAATACTTTATGCTTATTGTAAGCCTTTTCCATAAGTTTCATACCATCATCATAGTAAAACCAAGCATATTGTTCAGGTGCAGTCATACCAAAAGGCATAGTAGTAAAAGGTAGAAGATTAATATCTTTTCCTTTCCAATAATATGATGCAGAGTGACCCATTTCGTATTGACCGCCTTTTACCATATCTAAAATACCGAAAGCCGACTTGTGCTTGTTTGAAGCATCTATTCTAATAATAAGTCTGCCTTTAGACATTGTTTCTACCATTTTTGATAGATTTTTTACTGTATCAATAAATGGTGATAGAGTAGGACCCCAAGTGGTAGCTAATTTCCATTTATATACTTTATCATTGGCATTAGCATTAGTTGTTAATCCTACTAATACAGCAATAAAAATAGGGATTGTTAAAAATTTTAAAGTTTTTTTATACATTTTTATTCCTTAAATAATTAGTTTAGAAATACATTTTATATTATATGTGAGGCTTAATTTTACACTCAATTTTATAAATTATTTTCTAAATATAAAAAACTAGACATCTTAGCCCGTCCATAAATAATAGAGTGATAATTTTTATAATTTCATATTTTTTTTACTTTTGAAAAGTTAGACCAATTTCACATATAAGTTAGCGTTAATTACATTAGAAAAAATAATCTTTAGGTATACTTATCCTCTTAATTTGCTTTAATTTAAATTACTGAAATGAAACAAAAATACTTTTTCAGTTCACTGTTATTGTTAATTTTTTTAACTCCAATTATTGCCCCTTTGAAAAAATCAATTATGGTGGCTCCTCATGAGTTTAAGTTTTATATATCAAGTGTTATTATTTTTATTTGTTTTGTTTTTTTGCTTATAAATCAAAAAGATAGCAAATATATCAAAATTAAAAAATCAGTTTTTTACCTACCTATAACTTTATTTTTAGCTTGGGCAATTTTATCTTCATTATGGGCTATTAATAGTTATGAGTCATATAGTTTATGGCTTAAACTTTTTGCTGCATCTTCAATGTTTCTATTAGTATTAAATAGTATTAATAGCAAATATCAGTTTGAGCTTATATTAAAAGTTATCTTTTTAAGTGCTGTTATTATTTCTCTGATAGGCATTTCTCAATATTTATTTGATATAGAGTTAATTCGTCAAGCTGTTAGTCCTGCATCAACATTTGGTAATAAAAATACAGCTAGCCATTTCATTGTATTGACATTGCCATTAGGTATTGGTTTATTTTTATATACTGCTAATCAAAAAGAAAAATATATCTATATTTTAGGGGTATTAATTATATTGATATATTTGTTTTATACTAAGACTAGAGCGGGGTGGTTAGCAGTGGGGGTAGAGTTTTTAGTCTTATTAATATTTATTATTCTTGATAAGATAAAGAATAAAACTAATTTTAAACTTAAAAATCAAGTACCTATTTTCATATTATTAGCATTTGTATTAATTGCTGTTGCTAATTTAACAAATAAGAAAATTAATTTTACTGTTAATGTAAGCTCTATTTTTTCTGAAGCAACTATTTCTGAAGAAGGGAATGCTAGAATTCAATCGTGGGTAAACACTTTAGAGATTATTAAAGACAATCCCATTATAGGAGTTGGATTAGGCAATTGGTTTATAAATTATCCTTTGTATCATAATAAAGCTGCTCAAGGTAGGCTTTTTAACGAAAATGCTCAATTACGCTATGCTCATAATGATTATTTAGAAACATTAGCAGAGCTAGGAATTATAGGGTTTGTATTAATATTATGGATGTTATATTTAGTGCTAAAGTGTATTTATTCAGTAATATTTAATAATAACAACCAACAAAGATTTTTAATTTTAGCAATAACTTTAGCACTAATAGGATTTGCTATAAATGCTAATTTTTCATTTCCTATAGCTATGTATGTGCCTGTTTTTATAATTATGATATATCTTGCTTTAATACAGTTTAGCTATATTAATGATGTATTAAGTGAAGATGCAGGGAATATTAAAAAGAAAAATTATTTTTATAAAATTGATAAAAAAAATAAAAACTTACTTATTATTGTGTTTTTAGCTATAGCTATGTATTTAGTCCACAATAATTATAAAACAGCTAAAGCTGAAGACTTATATTGGCAAGCAGAATTATTAGAAAGAAAAGGCAGGTGGTCAAAATTAGAAGAAGTTGCCTTAGAATCATATAAAAATAACTCTAATAGAGTAAGAATAGGGGGTTATTTAGGTGAAGCTCTAAGCCATCAAGGCAAACATAAAGAGGCAATTAAATATTTTAATGAATCTTTAAAATTAACACCATATAATATAAACATATTAGCGTTTATAGCTCAAGCTTATGTTAGAGCAAAAGACTATAAAAATGCTGAAAAAAGTTATTTAAATGCTATTAATATATATCCAAATTGGGCTAAGGCACATAAAAACTTAGGAGTGCTTTACATTAACTACTTAAAACAACCTAAAAAAGCTGTTAAACATTTTAAATTAGCACTTGAATATAATCATAATATAAGCCAAGCTAATATCATTCGTAATTTTATTAACAAATATGGTGAAAATGATAAAAAAAATTAGCTCATTAAGCTTTTTTGTATGCTACAATTCTAATGATATTTTGTTTAAGGATTCCACATGAAAAAAATAATATTTTTTATAATTACTACATTTATAACCACAAGTATTTTTGCAGACCCTGCTGGTAATGAAGAAAAATTTTATGTTGGTATTGGCTATGGTACAGTGAAGAATAATACAGATAAAGTTGATGATGTTACTTATACTACAACTGATGATGAGAGCACTGCAATAAAAATATTTGCAGGATATAGAATTAGTGATAAATTTGCGTTAGAAGGTTTTTATGCTGATTTAGGTGAAGTGGAAGTAGGCGATAGCAGTATTGAAGCATCTTCATTTGGTGTTACAACTGTTAGCTCACTGAATGTTCATGAGTATGTTAATCTTATAGCTAAAATAGGAATTCATAGAGGCAAATCTAAAGGAAGCGGCACTGCTGTAGATGGAGATGATGCGGATATTGGTTTATATTATGGCTTAGGGGCTGATTTTAATGTTTATGAAAACTTCACTCTTAGAACTGAATATGAAATATATAAATTAAAAGAAGGTGATGCTTCAGTTTGGTCATTAGATGCCATAGGTAACTTTTAATTAAAGCACAAATATAATTAGATTTCTTACATAGTAAAAAAGGCTTGCAACTGCAAGCCTTTTTTTATTTTCAATAAAAGTTATTAATTATATAAATATATCTAAATACTTATTATTAAAGTGTGTCCATTCTAAGCGTCTTGGATAATTTATTCTATATTGTTCAAATAATTTTATATTTCTTAAATCATCATTATCAAAATCATATACTTGCTTTATAGCTTTTTTTAAAGAATCTGCTGTAATCGTTGTGCTGTCAAATTTTATAAGATTTTTTATCTCATTTCTTATTGTTGCTTTTAAGAATTTACATAATTCTTTATAAATTATATAACTACCCATAAACTTGGCATCTATAGAATGTCCAGCAATATGAGGAGTTGCTAAATAAGATTTAGCTAAAAGTTCAGTATTTATGTTTGGTTCATCTAGCCAACAATCAACAATATTTGCTAAGGTGTTTATTTTAATCCAAGCATTCTCATTAATTACTCCGCCTCTTGCAGTGTTTATTATTATTTTATTTTTGTTATTTAATTTATTTAATTCATCTTCAGTAATTAAATTATATGTTTTAAATTCACCTTCAAATGTAAGAGGTGTATGCACTGTAATAATATCTGCTTTAAGGCTATCTTTTAACGATACAAAGTTTTTTAAATTCTCTTTTTGCTTTCTTGGTGGGTCATTTAATAAAGTTTTAATACCTAATTTTTTTGCTTTAGCATCAACTTTACTACCGACATTGCCAACTCCTATAATTGCTAAAGTTTTATCTTTTAGTTTAAAGTTAAAATCATTTGCAAGATTAACTAAAGCTGATATCACATATTCACTCACAGCATTAGCATTACATCCAGAAGCTGAACTAAAATTTATATTATTTTTTTGTAAGTAATTTATATCAACATGGTCTGTGCCAGCAACAGCACTTCCAATAAATTTTACATTAGAATTTTTTAATAACACTTCATTAACTTTAGTTCTAGAGCGAATAATCAAAATTTCTGCATTTCTTACAATATCATTATTAATTTCTTTGCCTGGTAGAGCTATGACCTTACCAAAAGATGAAAAAATCTCCTTGTAGCCATAAACAGCATTGTCAATTACAATATTCATAATTGCCAATCAATTGGAGTAATATTATGGCTTTTTAAGTAATCATTAGTTTTAGAGAAATGTCTACAACCTAAAAAGCCTCTGTGTGCTGACAGCGGAGAAGGATGAGCTGTTTTTAATACTAAGTGTTTATTAATATCTATAATTCCCCCCTTATTTTGTGCATAAGACCCCCATAATAAAAAAACTATATTATTTTTTAATTTATTTAATTTTTTAATAACTTTATTAGTAAACGTTTCCCAACCTTTATTAGCATGTGAACCTGCTTTAAATCTTTCAACAGTTAAAACACTATTTAATAACAGCACCCCATTTTTAGCCCAATTATCTAAATTACCATTTTCAGGTTGAGTTATGCTTAAATCACTATTTTGTTCTTTAAAAATATTTTGCAATGATGGTGGTAAAGCTATTCCTTTATTAACAGAAAAACATAAACCATTTGCTTGGTTTGGACCATGATAAGGATCTTGAGCTATGATTACCACTTTTACTTTATCAAAAGGTGTTAGTTCAAAAGCACGAAACCAATTTTTAGAATGTGGGTATATAATTTTGTGTTTTGTTTTTTCTGAGACCAAGAATTTTTTTAAAGACAGCATATAATCTTTTTCAAATTCTTGTTGTAAATGGACTTGCCAAGATTTAGCTAACATTTATTTACTCCACATCAGTCTTAATCTCAAACCTAACTCTGTAGTATGACCAACTTCTTTAAATTTAATTTCTTTATTACTATCAATTATAAAGCTAGTAGGGACAACTTTTACTCCAAATAATCTAGTAAGAGTATCTGTATTATCATTTATTATATTTTTCAAATTCATTTTATTTTCTTTAGCGTATTCTTTAACAGCAGTATTTTTACCTGAATCTACAGCAATATTTAATACTTGATAGTCTTTGGCAATATTTTCTATATTATCTATTCCAAAGCTACAAATTTTGCACCAAGTAGCCCAAAAATGAATTAGTATAGGTTTGTCTATATTATTCAGATTTATTTTTTCGCCAATAATATTAGTGGTGATAAAATTTGGAATAGTATCTTTAATTAATCCTTGTTGCTGATAGTTTCTAATAATAACAATTACTGAAATAATTAGTATTATTTGTAGTATTATTTTGCGTTTTTTTAATAAAAAATTTTCCATTAAGAATATTATATAATGACTAACTGGTTAAAAAGATGGCATGATAATCAAATAGGATGGCATAAATGTTATTTTAATAAAAGATTAGTGAAATTTTTGCCTAAGCTTGGACTACAATCAAACAGCACTATTTTTATTCCTCTTTGTGGCAAAACATTAGATATTTTATATATTCTAGATAAAGGCTATAAAGTCATAGCAGTAGAGCTGAGTGAATTAGCAGTAACAGATTTTTTTAAAGAAAATAATATTGACTTTAAAGTAAAGAAAAAAAATAATTTTTTAGTATTTAAAGCAAAAAATCTTAGAATTTATTGTGGTGATATATTTGATTTAACAAAAGATGAGCTGAAAAATATAAGTGCTATTTATGATAGAGCTGCAATAATCGCTTTATCTTATGAATTAAGACAAAAATATGTTGAGCATTTAACAGGTATAATTACAAATCAATTTAAATGGTTATTATTAACAATGGATTACCCTCAAGGGCAAAAAGATGGCCCACCATATGCTTTAAATTTTGCTGAAATAAAAACATTATTTGCAAAAAAATTTGATTTAATCCAATTAGAATCTATAGAAGATTTAAAAAATGAACCAAAGTTTATTGCTTCTAATGTAGATTTTTTAAAAAAAGAAACTTATTTATTAACTAAGAAGGAAATTATTTATGGCAAAAAGAATTAATGGCAAAGTAAGCAAATTTGGGACTAAAGGATTTGGTTTTATTAAAGGGGATGATGGTAAACAATATTTTATTCACCAAAAAAACACCCCAAATAAGTCTAGGCTAAAAACAGGAACTACGGTAAGTTTTATTGCCGATAAAAATGAAAAAGGTTTAATAGCTGCAAAATTAGAATTTACAAACCATAAAAAAAATAGCAGTAGAAATAGTGTTGAATCATCATTAAATTTTATTAAAAAACTAATCTTACTATTATTTGTTTTGCAAGCATTAGCATTTTATTTTATATTTAAATGAAAAAAACAGTATTAACATTACCAGCATTACTTTTTATTCTTAGCGGATGCTTTTCAACATCAACCCTATTAGAAACTGAAAATATATGCTCTTTATTAGATGAAAAAATTAGCTGGTATCAAAGCTTAAAAAAAAGTGAGGCAATATGGAATGTTGATAAATCCTTACAACTAGCATTTATTTATCAAGAGTCGCGATTTGTCAGTGATGCTAAACCCCCAAGGGAAAGAATTTTAGGAGTCCCACTTTATAGGCGCTCATCTGCTTATGGTTACGCTCAAGTGAAAAGTGAAACTTGGAATTGGTATAAATTAAAAACTGAAAACAATAATGCTAAAAGAGACAATTTTGCTGATGTTACAGATTTTATAGGATGGTATGTAACTCAAAGTAAAAAACTTTCTAACATCGCTAAAAATGATATTTATAACCAGTATTTAGCATATCATGAGGGACATGGAGGCTTTAATAGAAAAACTTATCTTGATAAAAGTTGGCTTATGAAA
Organism: uncultured Thiotrichales bacterium; assembly: GCA_964508055.1. Taxonomy (GTDB): domain Bacteria; phylum Pseudomonadota; class Gammaproteobacteria; order PS1; family Pseudothioglobaceae; genus CAZDRI01. The sequence continues at coordinate 16,419 of CAZDRI010000008.1, read as the reverse complement.
GTTGCTAAAAAAGTAGTTAATAAAGCTAATTTTTATAAAAAACAATTAGCTTCTTGCTCTAAACGTTTAGACAAGAACACTGCTTGGACTTTATTTTAAAATTAAAAATGCAGAATATTAAATTCTCAGCATTAGCAAGTGGTATTAAAAAAAATAAAGCAATGGATTTAAGTCTAATATCTCTTCCTGAAAATTGTAAAACAGTAGCAGTTTTCACCCAAAATATTTTCTCAGCAGCCCCAGTTTATGTGTCTAAAAAACATATTACTAATGATATTAGAGCATTAGTAATAAATAGTGGTAATGCTAATGCTGGAACTGGTCAAAAAGGTATAGATAATGCTAACAAATCTTGTGAGTTAGTTGCTGATAAATTAAAAATAAAACCTGAACAAGTGTTAACTTTTTCAACTGGTGTTATTGGACAGCAATTAGATTTATCTTGCATTAAAAATAATGTTGCTAACTTGATTAATAATTTAAAAGAAAATAATATTGATGCTGTAGCAAAAGCTATAATGACAACCGATTTAGTTAGCAAAAAAGCATTTGCCACAATTGAATACAATAACAAAAAAGTTAACATAGTAGGTATAGCTAAAGGTTCAGGAATGATATGCCCTAATATGGCAACCTTACTTGCATTTATATTTAGTGATATTGATATAGAAAAAAAAGATTTAAAAAAATGTTTAAAAATAGCTAATAATAAATCATTTAATAGAATTACAGTTGATGGTGACACCTCAACTAATGATTCTTTAACTTTATCTGCTACAGGGCTATCAAAAGTTAAATATAGCGAAGTTAAAGATGAGTTCCAAGCTAAATTAAATCAAGTTTTGACTGAGCTTGCTCATATGATTGTAAAAGATGGAGAGGGTGCTACTAAATTTATTGAAATTGAGGTTAAAGGCGCAAATAGTGAAAAGGATTGTTTAGAAGTTTTATATACTATAGCTCATTCACCACTTGTTAAAACTGCATTTTTTGCATCTGATGCTAATTGGGGTAGAATTTTGGCGGCTATAGGTAGAGCAAAAGTAAAAAATCTTGATATTAAAAACATTGACTTATACTTAGAAGATGTATGTCTTATAAAAAACGGCGAACCTCATCCACAATATAGCGAAGAAATTGGTAGTAAAATTATGCAAAAATCTGCTATTAAAATTTTAGTAAATATAGGAAAAGGTAAATTTAGTGATAGTATTTGGACTACTGATTTATCTTATGACTATATCAAAATTAATGCTGAATACCGTAGTTAAAATTAAATTTAAAAAATGATTTAGTAAGATAAAGTTTTATTTGTTATTTTTTATAATGCTTTTATACAATATTATAAATATCAATAAATTCATGCTCAATACTGAATTTAGCACTTAAATGTTTACCTAATGCTTGCACCCCATATTTTTCAGTAGCATAATGACCAGCTGAAATATATGCCACATTATTTTCAATTGCGAGGTGTGGAATTCTTTCACTCACTTCACCGCTTAGATAAGCATCAAAATCCATATCTATAATCTTATCAATATAATTTTGAGCAGCACCAGAACACCAAGCTATTTTTTTAACTATTTTGTGTTTTGGACTAAAAATCAAAGGCTTTCTATTTAATCTATTAGTTATTAACATACTTAAATCATCTAATGATATTTTATTTTCAAACTCACCTTGCCAAATCAGGGTATCTCCAATAGGGGAGGCGTTTTTTATATTTAAAATTCTTGCAATTTCAATATTATTTCCTAGCTTCGGATGAGCATCTAAAGGTAGATGATAGGCAATCAGATTAATATTATTTTTTAGCAATAGAGCAATTTTATTTCTTAAAGGTCCTGTGATACTCTTATTATCATTTTCCCAAAAAATACCATGATGCACTAAGATTAAATCAGCCTTTGCAGCTATTGCTTTATTAATTAATTCTAAATTAACACTAACTGCTGTGATAATTTTCTTAATATTTTTCTTGCCTTCAATTTGCATCCCGTTTGGGCAGTAGTCGTTAAATTTATCTATTGCTAAAAGCTTATTACTATAAGATGTTATCTCTTTATTTGTTGGCATAATATTTTCTCATCAAATCTATAAATATTTTATTTTCATAATCATTACCTATAGAAACTCTAAGGCAATTTTCTAAGTTTTTATTATTTTTAAATGTTTTTATTAACACTTTATTTTTTTGTAAAAACTGCCATAAATCCCAAGCATTATCTTTAGTTTTAAATAATATAAAATTAGCTTCACTTGCAAATACTGTTAATGAACTGATTTGTTTTAAATCTTGAATTAATTTATCTCTATTTTGTTTTATATTCTGAGCTTGTAAACTAATTAATTGTTTTTTATCAAGCAAAAATTCTGCACTTAATTGAGTTAAACTTGATATGTTATAAGGCAGTCTTATCTTATCTAATTGTTCTTTTGTTTCTCTGTCAGCTATTAATATTCCTAATCTTAGTCCAGCAAAACCTATTTTAGAAATAGTCCTAAGCACAACTAAGTTAGGATAGTGATTTACCTCATTTATGAAATTATTATCAGTGTAGGCATAATATGCCTCGTCTATAACTACTAAAGTATTTTTTGCATATTTTATAATATCAATTATGGTTTGATAATCAAATAAATTACCAGTTGGATTATTAGGATATGATATAAAAATTATTTTAGGATTAGTAGCATCAATAACTTTGATAGTTTTAGCTTTATCAATTGCAAAATCATTATTTAATTTCACAGTTTTATAATTTAATTTGCTAAATTTAGCTATCATTTCATACATTACAAAGCTAGGTTCAAATGCTAATATTGTGTCATCACAATCACAAGCTAATGCTAATAGCTGTATTAATTCATCAGAGCCGTTGCCAAGAATAACCTCTAAGTTATCATCAATATTCATTAATCCTTTTATTATCAATTCAAGTTTTGTATTTACACTTTTAGGATAGCGATTAATATCAACACTATTTAAGTATTCAAACCATTCTTTTTTAATTTCTTCTGGTAGTGAATATGGATTTTCCATTGCATCTAATCTTATATATCCATCAGTATCAGGCACAGAGTATTTAGCTAAATTATATATTTCAGGGCGAAGCCAGTTTCTTATAAAATCACTCATAAACTTGTTTTGATATTAAAATTAAGCATTATAAAAGATTTAACTAAATAAACCTATTAGGATGCAACTGATAATTACCAAGTTTTTTAGAATTAGTAATAGCTTTATAACTATATTTCAATCCTTTTTTGCACGAACTTTTAACTGTATAGCCATTTACAATATTTGCACAAATACTACTTGCAAGAGTGCAACCTGTGCCATGAAATTTATTATTTAATTTTTTGTATTTGAATGTTTTTAGTAATTCACCATTATGATAAAGTTTATGCTTAATCATAATCTCAGCAGTATCAGTAGCTGTAACCAACATATAAGGACAGCCAATTTTGTAAATCTCTTTTGCTGCTTTTTTTTGGTTTATATTAGGAAATAATTTTTTTAATTCACTTTTGTTTGGGGTTATTAATAGACAGTAAGGGATAATTTTATTTTTTATAAGCTCAATATTTTTTTTTATAGTCAGTTCTTGCCCTTGCCCAGATTTAATTATTGGGTCAAACACAATAGGCAGGTTTTGATATTTTTTTAATAGTTGAGAAATATTATTTATATTTTCGCCACTGCCTAATAATGATAACTTTATAGCATCAAAACTTATATCATTAGTTAAATGTTTAATTTGTTTTTTTATTATATTAGCACTAACATTTTCAAAATCATAAACAGCTTTAGTATTTTGAGATGTTAATACACTAATAATTGGTAGTGATGAGAGTTTATGATAAAAGATAGTTTCAATATCAGCTGCAATTCCTGCACCACCAGTGGGGTCCAGTCCTGCAATAATTAATATTGATTTATCCAAATTATATAGATTGATTAGATTATTTAGAGCTTTCTACTTCTTTTCTAACTAAATAATTAACTATCTCAAATAGTCTTTCAGCACTATTAGCTATAGTTAAATTAATCATATATTTACCATTTACTATAATTGCTGGAACTCCATTTACTTCATATTTGGTGGAATTTATTCTAGCTTTATTTAATTTAACTCTTAGAGAAAAAGATTTAGCTGCTTTTTCAGCTTTTTTTCTATCAACTCCGTTATATTCTAACCAATTAATAAAATCTTCAATATTTTTAAATTTTATTTTGTGTTTATGAATGGCGTTAAATAAAGAACCATGTAAGGCATCAAGTAAATTTAATTCTTCTAACATATAATAAAACATTGCTCCACTCACCCAACGCTCTGAAAATACTGCAGGTTGTGCTATGTATACTGCTTCATCTGGTTTATTGTTTTCTAACCAATGGATTATTGCTGGCTCTAAATCATAGCAATGAGGACAGTAATACCAAAATAACTCACGAACTTCAACTTTTCCCTTATCAACTTCAGTTTTAACTGGTTTTTTAAGGACTTTATAATCAAAATCAGCTGCAAATCCTTCAGCTAGATTGAATTGAGAAAATAAAAGAGCTATTGTAAAAATGATGGTTTTCATAATAATTTGAATATGTTTATAAATGAGATAATTTTACTATAGTTATATTAGCAAATACTAATAAATAATTATAGCTTTAAACTATGCGATTTATTTTATTACTTGTCTTGTAGATTAAGTTTCTAAATTATTATATTGCATTAGCTGTTGCTAAGTCTTTTAATTTCATCTTTAATATCTTTAATTACATTAGAATTCATTATTGTTTTTTCACCATTGTTAGTTGAAGAAAAAATATAAAAAACCTTGCCACTGAATTTTTTCGTAAATTTTTTATGGGTATTTTTTTGAATTTTCTTTTCTTTAAAGATTTGAGAAATTTGTATACCTTGGTTTATGGGTTTTATTTGAATGCCGATATACCTTTTTTTAATCTTAATATAAAAATCAACATTATACAATCTATCCCAGTTATCTGGAGCAGGTTCAATTTTCAATTTAAGTAAATTTTCCAATTGACCATAAACGGTTTTTATCTCTGTTTTATAACCTTCAAATGTCCTATTTATGACAAGGTTAACCAAATAATTAATACAATCTTGTTCAGTTATTTCTGCTACCTCAGCTTGAATTACTTCAGTTATTTTTATATATAATTTTTTACCAAGCTCTATTAAATGTTCTCTACTTTTTACATTTTGAAAATAATAATCCTCCCATTCTTTTAAGTTCTTTGGTTCACATTTTCTAATACTCTCTGAGGTTGGACCAACATTTCTTTTAAAGTTTAGCTGAAACCTGTTTATAGCATTATTTAAAATCCATTCTTTAGCCATTATTTCTTTCCAATTTAATAAATTTATCTTTATTTTTGTAATTTAAATCTTTATCAGCCATTGCTAAGCCATTTTTAATAAGGTGAGCATTTAAAAATGTTTTATTTTTTAAATACACATATGCCATTAAATTATTATTTTCATCATATTTTTTTTCATCATATCTTAAAAAAACTTTTTGATTTTTTGTTTTTAATTGTAAAAATTTTAATGCTTGTCCATTAACTTTCTTATTTTCTTTAATACCAATGAGCCTAATTATTAAACTATTGTTTAATTTAATAAGTTCAGGAGTTAATATTTCTTTAACAGAATAATAATCCTCTCTTTTAGTTGAGCTATTTATGTCTATTTTTGAACCAAATTTTAGTTTTTTAGGGTCAATTTTCTTATCTAGAGAATGAAAATCTCTAAAAATATAAGGCAAATCTTTAATTTTGTTTTGTTTTATAGTTGGTTTAGTGTCTTTTTGGTTTATAAACTCATAAGTAGTGTTAGAAATATCTTTTTGGTTTGTGTTTAACTTTCTTTTAATAAAAGGAATAAAATCAGGGTTCATTTCATAACCAGCAGAATTCCTTTGTAAATTTCTTGCCACAAGAGATGTTGTCCCGCTTCCAAGAAATGGATCTAAAACTGTATCTCCAACAAAAGAGAACATTTTAATTAATCTTTTTGGTAATTCTTCTGGAAACATTGCAATATGGCTATCTTGTCTTACTCCTCCAAAATTCCAATGGGCAGAAAAATACTCCTTCCATTCTTCTTTTGTCATACGAGATTTTTCTTTTAATTCTTTATTCGGCTTATTCGGCACTCCAAGTTTTTTAAATATCAAAATAAACTCATAATCAATTGATAATATTCCATTTTTTGGAAATGGATAACTGCCCATCAATGAAGCTCCTCCAGTAGTGTTTGATGTGGTTTTCTTTTGCCATATTATTGCACCCATATAATCAAAGCCAATACTTTCGCAGAATTTTATTATCTCGGTACGAATTGGAATAACTTTATACCTCCCGTAATATACAGACCTTGCAAATTGGTCGCCAATATTTACACATAATCTGCTACCATTATTAAGCACCCGGTAACTTTCATTCCATACAAGGTTTAAATTATTGATGTATTCTTCGTAAGTATCGTTATATCCTATCTGATTTTTTATACCGTAATCTTTTAATTGCCAGTATGGAGGAGATGTAATTATTAAGTCCACAGAGCTATCTTTAAGTTCAGTCATATTACGACTATCACCATTTATTATTTTGTGGGTTGTTTTATAAATCATAGATGATTATCTTTTATTTATATAATTTACCATTATATATTTTTGTAATAATTCTTTGGGTTTAATTTTAGTTAAGCACTTATAATGCCCAAATTTGCATGTTTTCTCAAAGCATGGTTTGCAGTTTATTTTAGTTGATATTATTGATGCTTTTTTACTTAATGGAGGAGTGTGTTCTGGAGTGGAAGAACCATAAATAGCTATTATTTTTTTATCTAGTGCACATCCAACATGCATTAAGCCAGAGTCATTAGTTATAATCATATCAACTAAACTTAATAATTTAATTGATTTCGCTAGCTTTGTTTGTCCTGCAAAATTAACAGCATTAGTTATATTTTTTACAATTTTATCACCATCATTTTTATCTTTATGAGATCCAAATACCCATACTTGATATTTTTTTGCTGCAAGTTTTGCAATTTTTCTAAAATACTTTATAGGCCATTTTTTAGCCTTGCCATATTCTGCTCCAGGACATAATGCTAATATTGGTTTTTTATTCTTATAAGGATTTGTTATTTTTTTTTTAACAATAAATTTAGGATAAAGTGAGGCATCATCATTTTTAATATCTATTATTTCTTTTGTATGAGATAGTTTTAAATACCTATTAACCATTAAAGGTATTTTTTGCTTATTTAATTTTATTGCATCAGTTAATAGCCAACATCTTAACTCTCCCATAAATCCTGTGCGAACTTTTATTTTTGCAAAAAATGGAATTAGCGCTGATTTAAAAGTAATAGGTAGAATAATTGCCCAGTCATATTTATTTTGGATAGATTTAGCTAGATTTCTTCTTTTTTTAAAGCCTAATTCACCATGTGCTACATCAAGAATTATCGTTTTATTAATCTCTGGCATAAATTCAGTTAGCGGAGCACAAAATTTAGGAGTTATTACATCAATGCTTGAATTAGGATATTTATTTTTAATAGCTATTAGTATTGATTGCATCATTACAAAATCGCCAATCCAAGCTGGAGTTATTATAATTATTTTTATATTTTTAGCTAAACTGGGTTTCATAGAGTTTGGCATATTCACCTTCAAGTTTTAAAAGTTTTTTATGACTACCTTGTTCTATAATTTTGCCATCTTTTAAAACCACTATTTTGTCAGCACTTTCAATGGTTGATAATCTATGAGCAATTATAATTGTAGTGTGATTTTGTTTGATGTTATCAATTGCTTTTTTAATTTTTGTCTCAGTTTTAAAATCAAGTGCAGAAGTTGCTTCATCAAATATTAATATAGAAGCATTTTTGTATATTGCTCTAGCAATTGCTATTCTTTGTCTTTGACCTCCTGATAATCTAACCCCATCTTCACCAACTTCAGTATTAAACCCATCTGCTAAATCATTAATAAATTCTGTTGCACAAGAAGCCTTAGCGGCATTTTTAACCTTAGTAATATCTATGTTATTTTCTTCACCAAGCGAGATATTTTTAGTTACAGTATCATTAAATAAAACTACTTTTTGATTAACTATAGCAATTTGCTGTCTTAAGTTATCAGTTTCTATATCATTAATATCAACATCATCAATACTTACATGACCTTGTTGGGGTAGATAAAACTTACAAATCATATTAGCTAAAGTGCTTTTACCGCTGCCTGTTGCGCCAACAAAAGCTACGGTTTCACCAGGGTTTATTGTTAGATTAATATTTTTTAATATTAGTTTATTTTTACTATAAGAAAAATTCACATTATGAAATTCAATCTTTCCTTTTATATTTTTAAGTTTAATATCACCGCTGTTATGTTCTTCATCAGTATCTAAAAATGGGAATACACTCATACTTGCTGCTATCGCTTTTTGTAATGGTTTATTAAGGTTAGCAAGATTTTTAGCAGGTGATATAAGCATACCCATAGCAGTAAAAAATGAGATAAACTCACCGCTAGACATATTAAGATTAATGCTTGATACATAAAGCACAATACTTAAACCTAAGCCTATTAAAGTATAAATTAAAAGCATATTGGCAGCATTTGCAGTTTCTATTTTGAAGTTTTGCTGACGAATATGATTTATTAATTGATTAAATTTATTTTGCTCTTGTTTTTGAGCATGATAGATTTTAACCAATGAGTTTCCAGAAATATTTTCATTAAGAATATGAGTCATAATACCCATTGATTTTTGTAAATTTGTGCTTGATTTTCTAATGCGTTTTGCAGTGTACTTTAAGACATATGAAATAATTGGTAATAATATTAAAATAGGAATACTTAACTGCCAATTTTTATAAAGAAGATACATTAAAAGACCAATGACAGTTACTGAATCTCTTATTAAAATAATCCACATTGTAGAAGTAGTGCCAGCAATTTGTTCAATATCAAAAGTTAGTTTAGATAAAGTTTTACCAGTGGCTCTTTTATCAAAAAAAGCCTTTGGTAAATGATGTATTTTAAAAAACATTTCCTTTCTTATCTTCATAATAACTTTATTTGATATCCAAGCATTAGCACTCATATATGCAAAGCTAAATAAAGAATAAAGAATAAAAAGAATAAGCATTAGCATAGAGAAGAAAAAAGCAACTTTTGCACTTCTATTATCAATAAATATCTTATCTATTATTTGACCTAAAAGCTCAGGTTGGGCTACTTGAATAGCAGCTGCTAAAATCATAGCAATTGCAGTTATAACTAATTTAGTTAAGTGCGGTTTTATATAAGGATATAACCTTTTGAAAAAATCTTGATAACTCATATCTGAGTTATTTTACTGAAATATAAGTTTTATATTTTTAAAAGAGCTGTTTTTTAATACAGCATAAGAGTGTTATAGTATAAATATTCAATTTTGTTCAAAAATTATTTTATAGTGAAGTGAAATGTTTTAAAGTAAAAACTCTTAAACTGCGGGAGTTAATTACCAACTCTTACTATCTCTAAGGACTGCCTTTTTAATTTATTAGCTGCTTAAATTTAAAAATAACTTTATCACTTACTTTATCTTGGCTTTCTAATTTAGAAATATAAGCCTGAGTAACTTCTGCCTTATTTGCCAATTGTTCTTGAGTTAAGTTTGCTTTTATTCGCATTAAAGCTATAGGATTTTTAATATAGTCATCTATATTAAAATCCACATAATCATCTGTTAATTTGTCAATTTCTGGCTTTATCTTTTTATAGGTATTAATAGGTAATAAAACATATTCAGCATTGCCATTCACATCGTTTATTATTTGTATGCTCATTTATAAATATCTCCTCTTGGTTTTATCTTTTCTATACTTATAACTTTTATAAAATCATCTTTTGAAAAAACTATTCTCCAGCTTCCTACTCTTAACCTTAAAAAATCACTATTTGTTAAAGGTCTAATGTCTAAGCTTATATCGTCAGGGTTATAACCTAATCTATAAATCTTTTCTGCTATTCTTGACTTTAATTTATGCGGCAAATTATCTAAAGTCTTTTTGGCTTGTTTTTTAATTCTTACAGTATAAGTCATTAGTTACATTATAGTTATTTTTAGTTATATATGGTTATATATTTTAAAGTCCTGTCAAGATTTATTTTTTATTTGTTCCTCTATGCTTAAATATTGTTTCTTAACTTATTAATTTTGCTCCCCTTCCTCATACAAATAACTTGAGTAAAGATTAAGCATAAGGCTGAAAATGCCTTATGCTTAATCTTTATTACTTTAAAAACAGCTTTTAGGTAAAATTTATCTTTCTATGTTTTTAAAAGCTCTAAAAATTTCTGGATTTAAATCATTTGCTGATAACAGTAAAATTGAATTTCCTTCATCTTTAATTTCTATTGTGGGACCAAATGGCTGCGGTAAGTCAAATATCATAGATGCAGTTCGTTGGGTTATGGGTGAAGGCTCTGCTAAACAACTAAGAATGCCGAGAAATAGCTATGTTATTTTTAATGGCTCAAGCAGTCGTAATTCTATCGGCATGGCAAAAGTTGAGCTTATATTTGATAATAAACATTCTAAGATAGGCGGAGAATATGCAAATTATAGTGAAATATCCGTAGTGAGAAAAATACATAGAGATGGGCTTAGTCAATACTATTTAAATAAAACAAAGTGCAGAAGAAAAGATATTTTAGATGTATTTTTTGGTACCGGATTAGGAAAAGGCAGTAACTATGCAATAATTGAACAAGGTATGATTTCTGAGTTAGTAGAATCCAAGCCAGAAGAAGTGCGCCTAATGGTTGAAGAGGCTGCTGGTATTTCAAAATATAAAGAAAGAAAACATGAAACAAATATTCGTATTCAGCACACTAAAGATAATTTATTAAGATTAGCAGATATTGAAGAAGAGCTAAAAAAACAGCTTAGGCGGTTAAAAAAACAAGCGAAAATAGCAAAGAATTATAAAAACTTGCGTCAAAATCTTAGTGATGTAAAAGCAATTATTTTAAGTTTGCAATATCAAGATTTAAAATCTAATATTAATTACAAAAGTAATGCAATAAGAGCTAATCAAACCCAAAAATTAGCATTAGAAACAAAACAGTTAAAAAATAATAAAAAGTTAGAAAAAATCAAAATAAATATTGATAATATAAATGATAATATTAGAATCTTAGAAAAAAAACTATATCAAAAAAGTGGCAAAACCTCCCAACTAGAGCACGAGATTAATCATTATAAAACCCAAGTAAAAAGAGAGAAAGAGCAACTTATAACTCTTGATAAAACTATTATAAATTTAAAAGATAATATTTATAAAGATGATAAAAACCTAAAAGATTTTAATAATAAGTTAGAGCTAGCTAATTCAAAATTAATAAAAATTAACAAAGATATAGCTAGTATTAGTAAAGAAAAATTAAAAATAGAAAATAGAATATCCCAAATCACAAATGAATTAAGCCAAAAAAGAGAGTTATTACAAAATATTAATTTAGAAAAAAATAATATTAACACCTCTATGACTCATCATAATGAGCAAATAATTTATCTTAGCGATAAATATAAGACATTTACTACTGTATCTAAAATAGATGAAAATCTAAAACAAAAGCTAAATCTAAAAACTAAAGAGATTAATACTTTAAAAACCGAAAGTAATACTATAACAACTACAATTGAGATAAAAGAAAAAGAACTAAAAATTATTAAAAATAAAATTGATGAATGTAATTTAGATATTAATAATCTCATAATGTTAAAGCAAGAATTAACTGGAAAATTAGCCTCGCTGCAATTATTAAAGCAAAAATACCAAGACAAATACCAAACTAAAGATGAGTTAAATTTAAAAAGACTAAATGAAACTATAAAAGTAAAAAAAGGTTATGAATTAGCATTAGAAACAGTTTTAGATAAATGGTTATTTGCTTATTTAGTAAATGATTTAAATATTGATGTAGATATTAAAATCACCAATAACAAAGTAAAGAACTTACCTAATTCTAATTTAACAACAAAAGCTATTAATTTATTAGATGTTGTTGAGTGTGATTATGATTTAAAAGCATTAATCGGTAATATATGGTTAGTTAATGATATTAACATTGCCTATGAGATACAAAAAGATTTAGAACCTTATGAGTCTTTGATTACTAAAGATGGTGTTTTTATAGGAGCTAACTGGATTTTTAAAAATACTAACACTGATTTTAATCAAGGCATATTAGCTATTAATAAAGATATTAAAGTTAATGATTTAAAACTTGTAAAACTTGAAAATAAACTATCTGCTAAAACAAGACAATTAGCGGATTTAACAGAAAAATATGAAAAATTAAATCTATTATTAAAAGATTTAACAAATAAAAACAGACAATATTTCAAGCAAATTAATGATTTAGATAAGATCATTTTAAATATTCAAAATGATATTGATAATCAACTAAAGCAATTTGAATTACATAGGCAAATTAAAACAGAAGTTTTAAAAGAATTAGAAGCTCAAAAACAAAAACTCTCTGAAAAACAAACATTAATTATAAAAGTAAATAAAGATTTTCAAATCAGTAACCAAGAGGTTGAAAAAATAAGCTTTGATTTAGCTAAAGCAGATGAAAAACTAAATTTAATTAATAAAGAATTAATGAATAAAAATAATATTTCTCAAGAAGAGAGGCTAAATGTTAAAGAGTTTGATTTAAACATCCAAGCAATAACTAAAAGAAAATCTGATAATTTAAAGCAAATTGATTTAGTTAAAATGCAAAAAGAAAGAATATCTCAAGCAAATATTGATTTTGATGTAGTCAAATTAGAAAAAGAAAAACAAAAAAATATTAAAAAACAATTAAAAATTGATAAAGACCTTAATAAAGAAAAACAAAAACTAAACTTAAATCAAAATAAATATTATAAAACCGAGCACAAATTAAACGAAATAATTAAGAATATTAAAGCATTATCTGAAAAAGATATTAAGGATAATCTAGCCTTAAAAGAAGTGGAAGTAGAAAAAAGGCAAATTGAGCTTAAAATTAATAGTAAAAAAATAAATGTTAATGAAATTTTAGAAGATATAAGCTCAACAGATATAGCGACTTATCAAGAAAAAGTAGTATATCTGCAACAAAATATTGATAAATTAGGCGATGTTAATTTGGTAGCTCTAACAGAATATGGGGAGCAAAATAAAAGGGCAGAATTTTTAAAAAGTCAAAGAGAAGATTTAGAAAAATCATTAGCTACTCTTGAACAAGCAATTATAAAAATAGATAAACGCAGTAAAAAATTATTTAAAAAAACTTATTCTGTAATTGATGCTAATTTTAAAGATATATTCCCTAAACTTTTTGGCGGTGGTAAAGCAAATCTGCATTTAGATGGCAATGATTACCTCTTAGGCGGCATAACAATTTTTGCTAGACCTCCAGGTAAAAAAAATTCCAGCCTACAAATGCTTTCAGGTGGTGAGAAAGCTCTAACAGCAATTGCATTTATTTTCGCTATTTTCCAGCTTAATCCACCACCATTTTGCCTGCTTGATGAGGTGGATGCTCCACTTGATGATGCTAATGTTGAAAGATTTTGCGCTTTAGTAAAAGAAATGAGTCAGAAAGTGCAGTTTATAATTGTAACTCATAATAAAATCACTATGGAATTCACTAATCAACTTATAGGTATAACTATGCATGAACCGGGAGTTTCAAGAGTAGTATCGGTTGATATTGATGAGGCTTTAAAATTAAGTGAATAATAAAATAATCTATAAAAATTAATTTTAGTTAAGGATTTATATGACAGATTTAAAACAATATGTAATTGAAGTTCAAGATTTTCCTGAGCCAGGTGTATCTTTTAAAGATATGTCATATTTATTAGCAAATAAATTTGGTGATACAATTGATGCTTTAGCTAATCTTTTTTCAAAAATTGAAATAAACGATATAAATTATTTTGTTGGCATTGATGCTAGAGGTTTTATCTTAGCTGCAGCTTTGGCTGAAAGATTTAATAAAGGGGTGGTTATGATTAGAAAAGCTAATAAATTACCACCTCCCGTAATTTCAAAACAATATTCCCTAGAATATGGCAGCAATACTTTAGAGATAAAACCAGGCACAGGTAGAGTGGTGATAATTGATGATGTTTTAGCAACTGGCGGGAGTCTAAAAGCAGCAGCGAAATTATGTACAAAAGCAGGTTATACTTTACTTGATATTGCTACTTTAATAGATTTAAGATTTTTAAATAACTTTGAGTGGTATGGTCTAAGAGTCAAATCGGTAATTCAATATGAATGATGATATTCTAATTGTTATGGCATTAGCACAAGAATGTCGCGGGCTTTTTAAAGATAAAAATATTGTTTATACTGGTTTAGGTAAGGTAAATGCAGCATATAAGCTAACTAAAGCCATAGCAAAGTCAAAACCTAAATTAGTTATAAATTTAGGCTCTGCTGGCTCACAATATTTCAAAACTGGGACTTTAGTTAATTGCACAAGTTTTGTACAAAGAGATATGAATGTAGAACCATTAGGTTTTGAAAAATATCAGACTCCATTTGAAGCTGATAATGAGCCAATATTAAAATATGGTCAAAGACTCATACATCTAGCAGAAGCTATTTGTGGCACAGGTGATAGTTTTGACATATCTCAAACAAAAGAAATTTATAATGTGGTTGATATGGAAGCTTATGCTTTGGCTAAAATCTGCAAGTTAGAAAATATTGATTTTGTATGTATTAAATATATATCTGATGGTGCTGACACCTCTGCAGCTGATGATTGGAATGCCGCTCTTAATGACTCTGCTAAAAAACTATTTAATGAGTATCAACAAAATTTTAAATAAAATTTGGGTCCTGACTAGTCAAGACCCTTATTTTTATTGTCTAACGTCGCAATAAGCGGCGCGAGTTTACGAGCGTCCTGCGACCGTAGGGAGCCGTACTTCATTGCATTGTTAGAGCACTACCATAGATTTCGCGCTCCGCAATCCTTAGGGGTAGGTTTCCATTTCGACGCCAAGGTCGCGGACTTTTTAATTTGATCAGGCGTCATGTCCTCTGAAATCTTTGGAATGATATGGGCTAAATATTTTTTTCCGCCATCATATTTCGCTGACTTTTCAAAAAGTCGATACCAAAAGAGTGCGACAACCAGATCACGTTCTATTCCACAGTCAGCGCACCGATGAAAGATCGCCTTTTCATTCTGGTAATACAAGTCGCCGAGTGCCCATTGAGCCCGTTGTTGATTCCCCTCAGCGGCCTTTCGCCAGAGAGATAATGCCTTGGTATTGTCTTGCGGTTTACCACGACCTAAGAAATAAAGTAGTCCCGTCCTGTATTCGGCGTCGCAGTCACCCTGCTCAACAAGTGGGTCCCAGTACTTGGACACCGTTTCGTAGTTCCCTCGGTCATGCCAACGAAGGCCGACAACATACTCGTCCGTAATGCTGTAATAGGTGTTCGGCATTCCGCAGCCAGTGAGAGCAAACGTAAGAATCAAAAGAAATAGTCTTAAAAGAGTCATACGTTCTCCTGTGCTCTAACAATTTATTACAATTTATGATTGTAACATAATATCCGCTCGTTCCCAAGCTCTTGCTTGGGAATGCATACTTGCTTGTAAAAGCATAACTAAACAACACGCTCCTAAGCAGGAACTTGGGAGCGAGAGCAAATATTTGTCAGGTTGATTTTCTTGTTAGGCATAATTTTGTAAATCTAAAACATGGAATCAACTCATTCATCCTGCTTTGGCCAATTCCACGCAATCCAAATAATTGATAACAAAGCAACAATTTCTATAACTGCATGAAGCATATCTGCAGGCACTCTAGGCAAGGCACTAATAATAATTGCAATCTGGAATATGCTTGCACCGATATTTGCCCAACGATTCGTTTTACGTTTCAACACGCGAGACAGAAGAACCATAAAAATAGGGACTTGGGCTACTATTGCTCCTATAAATACAAGTTCCTCAGTAATTTTTAGGCCATTTACAAATCCTGATAAGACTTCCTGCAAAAATCCTGGACTAGCAAATTCATGAAGGTCCCTAAAGATGATATTAAGCAGTACAAATAGCCACAATGTTGAAAGCAATACATTTATGTCCATTCCGGCGGTCTTATTGTTTGAATTCATTTCAATACTCCTTTTCTAGTCGTTATTGATAAGTTTAAGATTCTGCCTAACAATTTATTATAATTTACAATTGTAACATAATATATATTTAACCATCTATATGGAAAAAAGTATAAAAAAAGGGAAAAAAAGGGGATGGCATTCCCCCAAAAAACTGGACACTAAATTTTAACAATTTAGGAGTCCAAAA